>JBILMN010000002.1:0-85407 GCA_044375465.1 Oligoflexales bacterium
AAGTCGAACGATTTTTGCGCTGCGGTATTTTGCAGTACGGTTTTTTGCGCCTGCGTTGTCCTGCGTGTGATGCTGAGAAAGTCATTGGATTTAGTTGCAAAACGCGCGGTCTTTGCAGCCGCTGTGGTGCTCGTCGTCATGAGCAGGCGGCTATCAGGCTTGAGTCAGAGGTGTGGCCACAGGTCGGCGCAAGGCAATGGGTTTTGACGTTTCCCTACCAAGTCCGTCGATTTTTGGCATCGTCAGAGTCAGAGATTGATCCAGTTGCTGAGCGCGCGGTCTTCGTTGTTTCGAATACCTACCTGGCCGACTCCCGAATTGATGCAACAGGATTTGACATCCTGGATCGTTGAGCTGGGGGATTTGAAGGAAATTCAAGCACACTCCCCCAAGTACCGCCGCACACCGCGCCAGCTCTCATAACGCCGCATTCGCTCTGTTCGGCCAGCATATATCCAAATAACTTCCCGCCTAAACTCAACTTCCTCGTGCGCCTTATATTTGTGGTCACAGTACAATGAGGGTGCTACGCGAAAATAACAAAACCAATGCCAACGGCTTTGAAGCTACGGCCAAATTTAACTCAAAAACCCTGTTCAAAAAATCGATGCTTTTGCACTTGACCCCCTTAAGGGGGTCAAACAAACCTTGAGCAAAATCTCTCTCCTGGAATATCCGAATTTAATCCAATATTTTGGACCCTCACCCCAATACGGGACCAGTACTAGTATCCCATTTTTCCTGGCAGGCTACTGGGCACGTACTGTGGAGACTTGGAATTTGCGATTTTCCAGAATACATTGACGTGATGGTCAACCGCTCTTACTTCGCGACCAGCGAGATGCGTTCTTCTGCCAGCATTAACTAAAAGTTTTACAAGGCATTGCAGCTTGAAGGCACACATGCGAGGCTATGCAGGATCTACGCTGCATCTACTTTTACTTTGATCTTTAGACCGACGCTCTTTAGGTCTTCCTGTAATGCCAGTGGAATAAAATAGGCAGGCGGCTGGCCAAGCCTTGTGGCAAAAAGGGCCGCCCTGGCTGGTGTCACAGCCTTTCGGCCCTTTTTGATGTCACAGAGATGCTGCTTTGATATTTCCAAGGCCTTTGCAAATTCGTCCTGGGTTTGGCCATCACTCTTTCGGAGCGCGCGAAATAGCTCGCCAATGGAGAGGGGGCCACCGGTCAGCTTTTCAAGAAACTGCATTGCTTCACTTTTCTTCTTAGTACTCATGTTTGTTCACCTCTTGAACTTCAACAATCTCGACTCCGCCATCTCGATTGATTACGTAAATAGCCCTGTACGATTTATTTAGTCGATTGGAGCGCTGTCCTGATCTTTTGCCCTTCAATGGCTCATCGTGAAAACTTTTGATCTCACGCACAGACTCAAGGCCCATTGTTTCAACCAAGCTAACCCAGTACTTGAATTTTGACGCGATTTAGTCCGGGCAGCTTGTGGGGTGGCGTTTGGATTCATAGTAAGTTTGAAGTGAAAAATCACAACGACCTCCACGAGACAAAAGCACACCTGCGGGTTTACTTTTTCAATAACGGTTTTGGTGGATTGACCTCTCTGCCCGACGCCAGCGAGGTAGCCGAAAATAACGAAAAAAAGCGCTTTGCTAGGTGTACACCTTATGGTACATATAAATTTGGAGGTGTTTAAATGGCTTCAACAAACCCCAAAAAATTACGCGCAGAGCTCAAAGACTTTTTAGATTTAGCGGTCTCAGAACCGGTAAGAATCCAGCGTCGAAACGGTGAAAACTTCATATTGATGAACGAAGACGCCTATGCTGGGCTTCAAAATGAAATCTTGTCGCTTCAGCGACGACTTCTTGGCATGTCGGAAGCTGCTGAGGGAAAAGGTAAGGAGCATACAATTGGAGACCGCTCGCGTTTGAACCGGTTTAAGAAGAAAAATCCAGCATGACACTACCTAAAATCATCTTCACGCCAGCCTATGAAGATAGCCTGCGGACTATTGAAGATTTCATTTATAAATCCACTCAGGATTTTGCCCTGCTCGAGTTCTTCGCCGAAGAGCATGACCGGGCGCTCGCGTTTATCGCTGAAAACCCGAGCACGCCCGCCGTTCACCCTACAACTGGCGATCAATCGTGGCCATTTGCTGACGGCCGATACCGGTTATTCTTCAAGTTTCTGCAGAATGGCAAAGCCAAATTTATTTACATGATTCATTTGATCGATAACAAGCAGGCAAACCTCGCCATTTATCCAGGCAATAAGCTGCCGACGTTTGAAGAACCCTAAATTTGTCGCTTGCGATGTCCCCACGCCACCGGATACTCCCGAGTGACTGTCCCTGGTTCGAATAGTACAGAGTTGCGCCCGCCACTTTTTTTACTAGATCCTGTTTAACTGACGACAATTCAACTAAATGTAAACACCGTGAATCAAATGTCCGTTTTCCGCTTAATTTGAATATTTCCCCATCACGCCACCGTGATTAACCGCATCCTCAACGAGCGAACTGGAATAACCCCGCCGATTGCGGTGAAGCTTGGATATGCATAAAAGACATCGCCCGAGTTTTGGCAGACTGGCCAGACGGCATCGGATCTCCATTATGTGGAATGTGAACTCGCGAATCCACCAAAGCCGTCACTTACTAGGACCTAGATCTCGATTTGAGCAGAATGGTTAAATGGGGACGCGACGGTCCCCGTTTTCTTTGATGGCCGGCACATAAGTCACCTTTTTTATCCGAATTGCACGAATTAAAGAAAAAAGGCACTGGTCTCTTTATGGACGAGTGCCGATTATGGCGAGCATGAAGACAGCTGATTTAGGTGGGGACAGTCGGGTGTCCCCATTAAACTCCCCATTAAACTTGTCAAGTCATGTTTGGCGGCATATAAGGTGCTCAGGTGGGTCTTTAGCCCAGTGACATTCAAATTAGAGATTCAAACGGGGAGGTTTTATGAAAATAAATATAGGTTGCATTGCAGGGTTGATGTTGGCGGTTGGGTGTGAGTTTTCATCGGTAGCGCACGCAGTGGAACTGCCGATATTGGTTAAAACAAATGAGTCTGGCTATGTGCCTGATGAGTACATGTTGAAAGAGACGTGTCGTGTTTTTAGTGACCGGGTTGAAATTGAACGTCGTTTAAGCACGGCTGTCATCACAGAGTCCCGTCCGATCACTGGCGGGGCATCCCTCATGGATTTGGTGGTCAAGGCATCGAAGGAAACTCTTTCTGCTCAAGACAATCAAATTTGCGATCTCCCATCGACAAGGATCGTCGCCTTTACGAACGGTGTTGGTGCGGATCATCAGGTTTTGTTGTTTGAAACTGGCGGTTGCGGTGCTCCTAAACAAATTCGTGAGGGTGGCTCTGCCCACCTGCTGCGTGAGTTCATTGCGGGCTATTGTCCCAAGACCAATGACTAATCATTGCATTTAATGTTTGGTTGATCAGGCCGGCAGTGCTTTTCTGCCGGTTTTTTTTATTCGAGGCAAGGCCCGAAAATTCTGTAGTTTGTCCATGTGCTGATACCAGGTTCATACCGTGCACCTGCTTGTTGGGCAATTTTAGGGCTCTGCAATCATTTTGACCTGCTTTGGAGGTTTTTAAGAAATTTTGCGAACAAAAGTGTCGGTAAATGGGGACAGTCGGGTGTCCCCATTAAACCATTAAACTGGTTTTATTCCAGGCAAGACCCGTAAATTCTGTAATTTGTCCATGTGCTGTTACCAGGATAATAGCGTGCACCTGCTTGTTGTGCAATTCTTAGGGCAGTGCAAGCATTTTGACCCGCTTTGTAATTTTTTAAGAAATTTTTGAGCACAAAGGTGTCGGTGTCTTGATCGCCGCTTCCTAAGTTGACCATGACGGAGTCTGTTCCTGCTTCGCGAATCTTTTGCAACACATCCGTGGCCTGATTTGGTTGAGGCAAAATCGTTAGGCGGCTCCTCATTTTTTCATTAGCAAGCAGTTCCGCTGTCGCTAGGTATGGCATTGAATTTTTTTGTTGGCCTTTCATTTGGCTGCCCTGTCCAGTTGCGCCCGGTAGTTTGAATTTTGTGGGGATATAAGATTCATAGCCGCCGAATTTGGGAATGGAAATGATCTGAATATCATGCCCGGCAAAGTCACGGAGCAGAGATGTCTCTGTGAGTTTCTTCGGATCAACGAGATGGGATTCTGGATAATAACGGACCAAGATTTTTTGGGTTTTCTTCACCATGGAATCGCTTGTTGGTGGGATAACGACGCCAACAATCGAAGGGTTTTTCCTTGTGCCGTAATTCTCTCGACCTATTTTAAGATCATGCGTCGTGTCGAGAAAATGTAAATCAGTAGTGGTAACCAACGAAATCCCGTTGTGGGTCATTGCTGGAAACGGCAGGAGCCTTGTCTTGTCGTCGGTGAGGATGCTGAGGTGATTGATGCTATCGAGATTTCTGGCAATTGACGGTGGCAATTCGAGCGTTGACCGTAATTTCTGAGTGCTGACATGCTCGAATAGAGCTTGTTTGTGATCCACCAGCAGCAAATACGTGCCGGTGGAGAACTCTGCGGCTAGCAATAGGGCGTGCCCATCTGGAATGCGTTCTTGGAGCCATTCAAGTTTAGAAGGGTCGCGGTCACCGATGTGTTTTGCAAGGGTGGCGAATGCTTCAGTTGGGCGACCAAGCGAGTGCAGTGCTGCCAAATAGAGTCCGGTCATCGTGCGGGCATTCGCATCCGCGAAGTGGTGTGTGGATAAATTCGGTTGTAACTGCCCCGAAATCTTATCGACATTGTGCAGAGCACGATCCAGGATGTCTTTAGCCTCCTGCCGATTGGATGTGAGAACTGCCAAGAGGGTTGCAACCCGCCACTGAGCTTCCGGTCTCCAAGTATTCAGGCTGGCGGTTTCGGCTTTCTTAGCCGCGGCAAGGGCAGCGTCATTATTGCCTGACTTATACTCGCATTCGGCATCCATCAGATAGTAGGTCACTTGCAAAAATTTGTTTTGCTCCAAAGCCTGGCTTAAGTTCTTTGTCCCGCCAAGTTTTTCAAGAATTTTCTTCGCGTCCTGAAAGTTTCCTCGATGTATGGCGTTCAGGGTGAGATCAAGGTCAATCGATGCGAGCACTTTGTCTGGTTCATCGCGGTGATCCAGTTTGAGAGCAAGGGACTGCGCTAAACTTAGCGCACGGTCGCTTGCGCCGATCTCGCCTTTGAACCTTAAGACGTGACCCAGTGCTAGGCGTAGCTGAATCTCTTCACGGTCACCTTGGCCAGAAACACGCAATATTTCCTCATTTAGCGTATTTTCCGCGGCCGTGGTGTCGCCCTTTATTGCAAGGCGCCTGGACTCAATAATCGCGACGAGAGCGTTTGCACGCCTGACTAGCGTCACGTCGGAAATTCGTCGACTGAGTTGATTGAGACTTTCTTTTGCCCACTGACATCCGCTTGACTCCAGATTTGCGCAATGCGCCGTCGCCAGGGCGCTTAAGACGTCAAGAGCCTCTTCATTTGTGGTCGTCGCACCACTTGATGTCGCGATCGGATACAGCAGCTTCACCGCCTGATCTGTGTCGCCGATTTCATTGAGGATCCGGGCGATTTTGAGATTGATGCGCAGAGCGTGCCTCGTAAGGCTTTTACGCATAAACTGGGCTCGGGCCATTGCGAGGTGATTCATGACGGATCTAACATCGTCTCCCTCTTTCTCTAACAATGCTGCGATGGATTCTTCAACAAAACCGACGCCAGAATAGTCATTGAATTTTTTGTAAATTTGCAGGGATTTCTTCAGATGGGATTGCCTTGTCTCGTCTTTAAGGTCGGGAAGTTTGGCAAGTAAATACAAATAGCGGGCATGCGTGAGGGTGGCTGATTCATGTGATTGCCGCTGGCCAAAGGCGGACAGAATATCGCGCGCTTCGCGAAACCGCCCTTGCTCTATGGCAAGAGCGACACTGTCTAGCTCTGCTATCCCGCCAGCTTTCCTGCCTAAAAAAGAAGCTTTGGATTCTTGAATTTGCTTTAAGCGGGCAAGCCCAATCGAGGACTTTTCTTTCAAAGAAGCTTCGAGCGCTAGTGTCGATCCTTGATAGATTGCTTCGTCGTTTTTTAAGATCGTGGCATAGACGAGGGATTCCAAAGCCCGCTGTTTTGCTATTGCGAACGATCCGGTACGAAAAGCCTCGGTGCTAGCATTTTGCGCGCGGCTCAAGTCAGCGATACCAATGTGATTTGGCATCGGACCTAGATATCCGAATAGCACAGCGGCCTTGTCGATTTTTTTTGCCGCCTGCAGAATTGGTTGGTCCAAGAAGCTAGACTCGGCATCGATTTTTGATGGGTCAGTATGCGTAAAAATAACGGGCGAAAAGTCATCGGAGATGGTCTTTCTAGCGAGCTCCTCGTTTATAAATTTTTTTAACTCCGACATGGGGCGCATTGAGGGAATTAAGCCCGTGGGGCGTTGATTGTGCAATTTTGGGAGAGTATCGGGTGATGCAACATAAGCGATGTCAAATTGATCATAGGCGCCGTTTTCTATATCTCCAACCAGTGATGGGTCATTGGTGGTAATGTAGAGACGCTTTATGGATTTTTGAGGTTGTGTTTTGTCGTTTTCCGTCGAAAGTGCCGCTTCAATTATCGAGGAATTCTGGCCGGGCGACCAGCGAAACGCAGAGAGCTTCCCGGCGTGTAAAACAATGCCGTAGATAGATCCTGCTTGGGAACGGTAAGCCGTGACCAACGCGTCTTGGGCTCCGAGCGACGCAGCGATCCGCTCAAATCGGCCGAGTGGGACGATCTGAGGTGGCTTTGAGCTATTGTTCATGCGATCCTGATTCGCTAATGATTGCAATTTTATGAAGAAGTATCTTCGTAGCGCGTCGAAATGCTGTTGCGGCGCTGATTTTTCGTTTTGTAAGAGCTGATCGATACAGCGAGTCAAAAGAGTCTCTTCATGATCCTTAATGGTGCCACCGCTTTCAACATAGCTTGTCAGACTCATGACGGCCTGATGATAAAGTCCGCGAGTGGCGTAATACTTCCAAGCTATTTTGGGGCTAATGAGTGCCGTTCGACGGAAATCGTATTGAGATTCAATGATGGCGTCCTTGAGAGCGGGTTCGATATCACCTTCGATCGCGGTTTGATCTAGATTCAAATTTGCATTTCCACTTGATTTTGTGGACAGTCCGCTCTTTTTCGCCAGAATGATTGATTCCTGGAACATTTTTTGTGCGGATTGGAATCTTGGGTCAGAGTCGCTTACACCAGAAGAAAGGATTTGTGCATAGACAGACTTCAGAGCGGCTTGTGCAATCATGGGTTCCTTCTGTCCCTGTGCAGCGTAGGGTTCCAATTGTTCAATGGACATCTTCAGAGATTGCTCGATGGTGACTCTTTCGTCTTTCGATTGTCTATTGAGATTTTGCCTCTGCAGCTCTACCCGCGCGTGATTTAGAAGATTCAACCATTCGGGGCGTGGTGGTAGACTTTGATTTTTAACTCGTAGATTTTTTGCGAGGTCACTGGCCCGCGCAAAACTCGCTGCGGATTCATCGAGTTGACCCTGATTATTCTGCAACCACCCGAGATTATTAAGTGTGATGGAGCGTTCTTCAGCCAGAAATCCGGCGCCGAAACCCAATTTTTTGTGCTGAGCAACCTTGGTTTCTAGTAAGGCTAATTTTCGTTCCAGTTGAAGAGTTGCGTTTTTGTACTGACCCAGAGCCTGGAAACTTATGGCGCGAAAAGCTGTGATTTGAATCAAACGATCGATGGTTGAAAATCCAAGGGCAGCAGAGTTTTGACCGCCGATGTCAATCTTTATGGCAGAATTGGTTCCACTTGCTGTATTTAGTTTAAATCTTTCCAGTAATTGTTCCGCGCGCTGGTAGTTTTCCAAAGCAGCGTTGTGATTCGATTTCATAAAGTGGCAATAACCAACATTGATCAGCGTGCCAGCGAGATTTTCCTCCAGCCGCAGTTTTGTTTGGATTTCCAGCAGTTGTTCATAGCTTTTGAGTGCTTTGTCATATTTCTTTTGTTCCCTGTAGGTCAAAGCAAGGGCGTCGAGTGAATACGCGATATCGATATCACGACCTGTTTTTTCCGCTGCGCTGAGGGCCCTGATCTGAAGTAACTCAGCCAGCTTGAGTTCATCAGTATAAAAAGCTGCTCTGCCTGCATGCCTGAATAGTAGCATCTCCTCTCGAGGTGTCTGGCGCAGGGCATCGCTTTGCAATTGAATTCTCTTTAGATAGTATTTGAGACTAAGGTGATAATTTTCATTGGAAAAGTATATATCCGCGATACTGGTCGCCAATTTAGCTTTGTTCAGGGCGCGGTCAGGCGTCATCTGATAGGCGGTAAGATAGGAATCAAGCGCCAGTTCGAGCCAATTAGGATCTCCAAAACCAAACATCGTTTTGAGCTGCGTCTTGGCAAGTTCGATCCTCCCTGCGAGCGTCGCTGGATCCTCTCGGTGTTTGGCAATCCGCGATTTTTCAAGGTACAGTTTGCCCAGAAGCCCGTGGTACCGCTGTTGCTGTCCATTGATCTGTCTGGCGTCTTGCAGTAACTCAATACTTCGATTGATGGCTTTGATGCGTTCATCGGCGTCGCCGTGAGGGATGGAAGTCAGGATGTGAGCAAGCAGATAAGAGCTGTCGCAATCGTTTTTATTTTGCGAAATCTTTTGCTCGAGCTCCGCTTTAATTTTCTCGATTGTCATATTAGCCAATTGCGCGTCGATAAGCCCTTCTCGGGCGTCAAGATTCTGTGGTTCAAGGAAGAGCGCCTTGCGATATTCTAGGGTCGCGAGATCTATGTCGCCATTGATCATGTATGATCCCGCTTTACGGACATGAAAATCCGCTTTCAGAGACCTGAGTGTGTTGGTCTTTTCAGCGTCTAAGGCTACCTGTGATTGAACATTCATTAACAGCGATTCTGCGGTGGTGTACTGGCCGCTTGCTTCGTAGTAGCCTAGAATCGCCGACATGGCGTCAAAGCCCAGCTCAGAGTCAAAGGCGAGATCATTGATGACAAGAGAGAAATGGTTTATTGCGGATTCAGGATTGTCTTGTTCTTTATATATTTCGGCGAGCCGGTAATTTGCGTGCATACGAAGCGGTGGCGTCTGACCTGCCATCCTGGCCAATGATTGGAGTTTCTGAACAGCCATTGGATCACGTTTTGATATGGCGCTGGTGATATCGATGGCCATTGTTCGGCTACGTGTTTTGTCTTCGGGGAATCGCGTCATCAGTTCGATCGCCGTTCCAATGGATTTCTGGCGGTCTTGTCGCGCTAACTCAAGTTGGGCACGATACGATAAAGCCTTTGCGCAAAGATCAGGCTGGTTAGCACGGTCGCGGGCAATGGTCGTGAGCAGCGCCTCTGCCGTGGTGGATTGGCCAGAGATGGCTTTGATTTCAGCCAAAACAAACTGCGCAAGTCCTTTCGCATCTGAAGTGAGATTTGCTGTATCCTGAAGGATTTGATTTAAATTATTTTCAAGTCTTGCAATTTTTGGTTGATCTTCTGGATTTATATCTGAAGTTTCATTTGAGGATATCCAAGGCATGATTTCAACTTCGATCGCGAGTATTTTTGCAGTGTTAGCTGTGGTAGCGGGCAGTTTTTGATCGGATATTATTTTTTTGACGAGCCACCGAGCTTCAAGGCTCCTCCCAAGCTCAATAAGCCAATTTAGTTCTCTCAGAGCAATTTGTGTTGCGAGAACGTCGTCTCCCCGCCGCTGTGCCACTGCGGCATCGTGTCGAAGCAGATAGATTTTATCATCGTCATCGGTCAATTTTTGAAAATGTTGTATCGTCTCAGCCTCAGTTTGGTGCTGCCGCGTGTGACCCTCTATCGGCAATTTATACACATCCAATGTCTGATCTTGCTGCGATGAAAAGTACAGAAAGGGTGCGTGTGATGAGGGGTAGTATGCAGAAATTCTGGCAGTCGTCAGGACTTTTAAATGCATGTTCTCCAGATTGTTCTGGTGTGTGATTTGATGGCTTATCGAGAGAGACCAGATGGATGGTCGATCGTTGCCATCGATCTTTTGGTCGAAATTTGTATCATCGGCGTACCGGATGAAAAGCACCTCATCGTCGGTATTGCCAAATTTTGGATGCCCATCTTGCAGTAAATTTCCTTCTGTTAATGGTATTTCTTTCTTAGACCGAAGATCATAGATGTATATCCGGCCCTGCCGCGAATAGACGATCTGACTGCCAGAACGATTTACGGATGGGTGTTCTCCTTGTGCGCCGGGCAGCTCTGTTGGTTTGCTGTTTTCGGCCAAGGACGCCTGATAGATTTGCGGTGTTTTATCGCCGGATCTTCGAGCTGTAAAAATAAGGGAACGACTATCGGGAAACCATGCGGGGTTGCGAAGTTCCATATCTTTAATATTGATTGCTTTAGTCTGGCTATCAATGCGACCGGCGATTTTACTTATACTTGCCTTCAGGTCAAGGATGTGTATGGCTCCCAGTGCATGATCTCGTCTCGATATGAAAGCAAGTGTCTGGCCATCTGGTGCCAGTACAGGTGAAAAATCATCTGCTGGATGCGTAGTCAATGGGCTCGGATAACCACCGCGTGTTTTCTTTACGAAGATGTCTTTATTCCCACTGCGATCAGACGTATAAAACATGTAGGCACCGTTGGGCGAAAGCGTTGGGCCAAAATTCGTTTCGTTTCCAATCGTAATGCGGGTAGGATCCTCAAATATTTCCGAGGTTGTTGGTGTTCCGAAGTCGTTATACGCCGTGTATCGCCTGGACGCGCAGTGTGCCAGTACCATGATTCCGACGAGCATACCGGATTTTCGAACTATTGCTTTGGTTGCCATTTTTGATCCCGATAAAACCATTGCCCTTTGGGCGCGCTCTCATAGATTTGTCTCGCGAAATTTTGCTTGATGGCAATGAGGTCTGTGTTTTTACTATTCTCAAGCTTTGCAAGCTCATTGGACCATATCAATGATCGGTCGCGGTTTTCTTCATCGATGATGGCTTCTGCAAGGCGTAATTGCTCGGGTGTGGCCTGTTGTCTGGCTGGATGGTCCTTGGGTATCAGGATCACGCGTCCATCTGCGTCTTCGCCTAGAATAGCACTGTCTTTTAGTTCACTGATGTCGTCAGCATTGAATGCCCGATTACGGATGGCGCGCTGTAGAGCGATATTGTCGCGGCGTTCGCCTTGTTGAGACTTGTCGGAAGATGATCCGTCGTTATCAATCCTCGTGACGATCAAGTCGTCATCGATTTCCATATATGAGCCCATAATTTGGTTCTCAAGAGCTGTTCGTTGAGACGTTAATTCAAAGTTAAACGAGCAAGAGGCGAGTCCTGATGCCATGAAGAGTATCGGAGTCACCTTAGTGCGCATCATGATCACCCACCTCCTTCTTATCGCCTTGTCCATCCTCAAATTTATTTTTATCAGCTGTGTCGTCGGCGTCTTGTGTGTCCAGAGTATCATTTGCCTCCTGACCGCCTTGACTTTGGAAGTTCGATACCAGTTTGGCGATCGGAAACCCCTGGATCTTTGGCGTTGGAATTGGGGCTGAAAGCAGTCGCACGTCGACATCCACCCCAATTTCGCCATTTTTTATTGGAATCGCGACGAGTTTAATCTCGCCGACATTCAAAGCGGCTTTGATGGCCGATATGGAGGTGTCACTGTCGGTTGGGTCCAGATAGTACATGATCATCCGGAGTTGATCCTTACCTATAGATGTGATGTTGAGTCCGCCAGCCATGTCATTAGTGGTAAGATCGTATTGGATGTGTGCCGCAGCATCGACATACGGATCACTTGTACCAAAAATGCCACGAGCTTTTTTCCGCAGGCCGGGAATCGTCTTAACGAGCTTCTCCGTGTCAAGGCGTGTGAGGTGCACTGCCGCTTTTACCTGGGATAGTTTATTTTTATACCCGATGATGGCTTCGCCCTGGATTTTTCCGCCCAAAAATTTTGTTGAAAAATTATTCAGTGCGATCATGTTTTGAGCGACCGTCATGTCCAGTTCAGTATTTTCCATTGTGAGTTTTTTTATTTGGAGTCTATTGATGGTGATGGGCGTCCTTGATGGAAAGAAGGGGCGGAAACTGGAATAATCAGCATTGACAGCAATCGTTGTGTCTGCGCTGCTCTGGGTTTGATTTTTTTGCAGGTATTGATCGGCTAGATTCTGTATCTGCTGGTCACTGGCTACGAGGTTATCGCTTCCCGAGTTGAAATCTTCTAGGTGATCTGAATGATTCTCGTCTGTAGATCGTTGCAAGTCTAAGATCATGCTAATGGGAATCGTGCCATGAGCGTCTTCAATCGCTAAGGGATCCGTGGTTTTTTCTAAATGGTCTGGAGATGGTCCTTGTGATTTGACGGTGCTTGTGAAGTGCGTAGACTTCAGAGTTAAATGATCAAGAGTTAGCGCCCCTTGGATCAAGATTTCTTTCATATCCGATGTTGTAAGGTCGAAATTGGAGCTTACTCGGCCTGTTGCTGAATATCCAACAAGATAGTCGGACGGGATATCACCCACCGAAGCCTCAAGGTGAGCTTTTGCGTCCAGTGGGATTAATTTTTCGTCGAGTTTTACGGATGCTGCGGCACTCAGTGATGCGCCAAAGTCAGGAAGTGATACAGCCAGACGCTCGATTCTTGCGGTCTTAGCAGCTAGGATTTTCGTTTTGGCTGATATCTTCGTCTGCTTGATGGGGGTTTTTAACAAGTTTGCGATAGATAGCGTCCCAAGTTCGATGATTGTGTCGCCGGTAATATTGACGTCGCGGAGGGATTTTGGCCATGTTCTCGTGCGACTTTTGGCGTAAAAAACTTGATTTAAATTAAAGCGGTCAATCTCGGTCATATTGCCATTTTTCTGGCGATTACTGAGGAGTGCTGATGCTTTGGGAATGTTCGAATTGACGACGAGTTTTATGGAATTCTGATGACCATCAACCTTAATGTCCACACTCCCATCATTGATTGAAACTTGATTACCGGGCAGTTTGACATTAATGCCTTGCATACCAAAGCTTGCGCGCATCTCGGCGGTTAGGTTTGATAGATCGATCCGTTCGGTATCCTTTTTTGGTATGGATCCAAGGAGGGACAGGTTAAAATTCTGTTCGCCAGCGACGAGTTCTGGTTGAAATTTTGGTGGTATGATCTGGATGAGCGTTGGCCTTAGGATCTCCCAAATTTTTGCGAATGACGGCGTTCGTTGATGCGCCTCCACGGAAAATTTTTCGCAATTTTTTTGGCATTCAAGATTGATATCCGTGGCCGCGTATTCGCCGATGTCAGCATTGAGTTTAACGCGCGTTTCATAATCAGTTTGATTCGCAGTTTGATGATCAGTCGGTTGATCGGAGCCTTCTATGGAGATCTTGAATGGTAGGCGGATCGGTTCATATTGTTTTCTTTGAATGATGATATTGGGCACTTGCGCCAGAATGCTTGCGGATGATTTGCGATGCCGCGTGATTGCAATATCAGATTTTATGCCGATGTTTAAATCGCTCAGTTGATAGTTATTTTTTTCTCCGTCGATTTGGGTCATGAGATTGATGTCGGAGATTCTTTGGTCACCCGCTATCGCAAGGTTGATGTTCTTGTCGGCTGACTTAGATTCTTTGACCTGCATATTCAGGTTGGCGGACCTGATCGTTAAGCCCTGTTCCGGCGACTGAATATTGATGTCTTTTGTCTTGATGGTGAGGGACATCATTTCTGGCAGGATTTTTTTTAGGGTGCTTTGCAGGTCTGGGCCCGTAACGTCGTTTAAGTCGAACGTTCCTTTGGCCTCGTTCAGGATTAATTGCATGTTGCCGCTTGCGGTGAACGCCGGTCCTATTCGTCGTCTGATAGAGTCTGGTAATTTGAGGTTTAATTGGTTGTCAAAATCGATACGGTAATCGAGAGCCGTCGGTATGCTGTCATTTGCGCTGATTGCTGCAGATAATCGGGTGGTCAGAACATCAAAGGCTTTGAAGGTGAGTTGTGAGATTTGGAAAGTACGAGTTTTTGGATCGGATGCGATTTGTGTACTCAGGTCAAATGTGATTTTGTCATAAGTTTGGTCATTGTACTGGATCGCTGCGGCGGAAACGGCGGTTGTTAGTGACAAGGAATGAGCCAGCGCTGTGATCCCAATTTTTAATGCTGCATCTTTTACGTGGTAGTGATGATGCAGGCCGTTTTGATCGATTTCCTTGGCGCTGACGGAAAGTCTCTCAAATCCAACGTCGGAAATAGCAATGCGAACCGGAATAAATAAATCTTTGGTGAGTTCTGTGATCAAAACGCCGATTGGTTTTGGCATTTCGTTTTGATTTTGTTTTGTCTTGGCATTGCTCGATGTGAGATTGCCTGTTACTTGGGGTTCCTGATTGAGGAGCTCTTCAAAATTCCAGTGTTGGTCTTTTTTGGTGATTTCGATTTGGCCCCCGCTAATGTTGGCTTGATCGATGCGGATGGTGCCATAAAGCAGTGCCCAGAGATTGTAAGTCACGTTGACGTCTTGCAGTGATAACAGCGGAGTTTGCTGGGAACGCGGCGTGAGGGTGATATTTTTGGCCCGAAACCCCCTAAACGGATTAAACGACAGGCGTCCGATGGCAAGTTGGGCGCCTGTCTGCTCGCGGACTGTGGCAACTAAAAAAGTCGTAAATTTTTTGGTATCGACGACCAAAAAAAGTATGAGTGTCAGAGAGAGTATCGCGCCAAAGCCAACGGCTATGAAACCGAGGGCCCAGCGGTATAATTTGCGCCACACCGGATGATCATCCTCGACGATTGAGATAAATATCTGTGATGTTTGTATTATATCAGGATTTCCACAGTGCGGACAGGTGCGACCCAGCGGCCTCAGTGGTGCTGTGCATAAGGTGTGAATATCTGGAGGAGGACAGCGGTCATTTCATGTTTAGCCAAGTTCTTTTTGTCCATGGCTTGCGTTCGATGGTTTTAAATCCCATCGCAGCTGCGGCTGTTAAGATCTTTGTGAAGTCATGGGAAATTGTGGCGCCCGCTTTCTGCGTGACCTCATCTTCCGTCGGAAGGTCAAAGTCATTGGCACCATAACGAAGCCCTAAAAGTGCATCCTCATTCTTGGTGAGGACTGACGTTCTGATGTTGCGGAAATTATGTAAAAAGATGCGAGCTACCGCCAGCCATCGCAGGTATTCATTGGTCGCGATTTCACGTCCACCGAATTCATTATTCCAAGGCTTGTAGGTCCAACAAAGAAAACTGGCAAGCGTACCGCCCACGCGGTCTTGGAATGATCGCAGTGATTCCAGGTGATTCATCCGTTCTTCGAGTGTTTCATCAAAGCCGATGACCATGGTGGCCGTGGAGCCCATACCCGCTCGCAGGATGGCTTCTTGAGCGTCATAGTAATCCTCAACTTTATACTTTCCCGGGCTATGCCGGCGTCTAAAATCATTATCCAAGATTTCAGCCCCACCGCCGGTCACCCAGCGCGTGCCGCTTTGGGCGAGTATTTTGGCGCCGTCGTCATAGGACATTTTTGACACCTTGCAGGAGAACATAAACTCGGCAACCGTCATTTCGTAAAATTCCAGCTGTGGGTATCGGCTCCTGACTTCAGAAAATAGTTCAGCATAGTCATGAATGCGGAGTTTTGGATGAAACCCACCGTTAAAGCCAATCAATTGCCCGCCATGCTCGATCAAGTTATCAATCTTTTCGCAAACTTGATTAGTGGTCAGGAGGTAGCCATCTTTGTCATGTGGTAATCGGTAAAAGGAGCAGTAGTCGCATTTGGCGATGCAGACATTTGTATAATTCACGATGGCCATGATCAGATAGGTGGCTTCATCCGGCGCGTGAAATCGCAATTTGACAATGGTTGCTAAGTCGGACAGCAGCCTGTCGTCTGCTTCAAGATAGAGCATGGCCGCATCTTGTCGCGATATCGGCAAGCCAGCGTCTATCTTTTTTTTGATTTGATCGAAGACGGCCATGATTGTCACCTCGGTTGATCAACAGCAGCATGCGCTACGATGCGGGAGAGGAATATATGTCATTGTCACAGTTAAGCACGTAGTTTTTTCATTGGTTGATAAAATTAGTTTTCAAAGCTTTCATAACACCAATTTAGAAACTAACAAAAAATGTTTAAAAAACACTATGATTCATGAATTTTACGCCGAAAGGAACGCTTGCTTTCTCGTGGCAAAGAAAATAGAAAGGCGCCGTCTGGGCGGGGCGAAGCCTGAAGCTTGTAAGTCTTGACCATGACCATTGATGAAGGAGAAACCCATGGATGTTTTGCATTTCATGAAAGATGAGTACTCTGCGATTCGTGACCGTTCAACGGGTTTGGTACCGGGCGATCTTGCGGAGCCACTATCAGGTGACATGTTATTTCAATTTATGTTGCAGTTGGAACTTGTGGTGCGGGTTGGTGGAGAGTTGATTATTCCAGAGCTGGTTGAGGCGGGGCGCTCAGCCTCGGCTGCGGCGATGCTGGCGGAAGATCACACCAGGGCCCTGGGACGCGTGGTCGCGGCATTTCGTAAGACGGGCGAAATTATTGACAGTAAGCGCCTAGATTTATTTAAAAAAATAACGCAGCACCTGGACCACATGGAAAAAGTGGTGTTACCGCTTGTGCGGGAGATGATTCCGACGGCAGTCCGTGAAGATATTGGTGAGATCGCGCTGGATTTTAAATTGGATGTTAAACAAGACGCAAGATCGGTGTCGGGTAAGCCCTCCAAGTCATTAGGCCAAGCGTCAATAAGCGCTTGACCGGTTTTGAGCTTTTAGGGTATCTAAGGTGCCTTCAACTTGCGCCACGCATTCCGGGAACTCGGAAAATAAGCTAAGTTGTTGAATTTGTGACTGTAATCAAAGGCTGGGTGAATCCATGAAAAACATCATCATTAACAAGTTCGAAAAGCGCGTTTTCAAAGACGCGAAGGCACTTCCAGAGTTCCGTTCCGGTGACACGGTTCGTGTTCACTACAAGATTCAGGAAGGCGCCGATGCTAGCAAGTTCCGTATTCAGACTTACGAAGGTATCGTGACGCGTTACCGCAAGGGTACAGCCGGTAGCTCCTTCACCGTACGTAAGATTTCTGCCGGTGGCATTGGTGTGGAACGCGTATTCCCCAGTATGAGCCCATTGGTTGACAAGATCGAAGTGATCGCACAAGGCCGCGTTCGCCGTAGTCGTTTGTACTACCTGCGTGACCTCTCTGGTAAGGCCGCTCGTATTCGTAGCCGTTATTTCGGCGGCGCTGGTGAGGCTTCTACGGAGGCGTAATCCTTTACGGTGTACCGATTGTTTTGATTTAAAACCCCGACTCCGCCGTGAGTCGGGGTTTTTTACGCTTCAGACATTCTGAATACGTCAGGCCAGCGGTACACCCGAAGCTGGAGATCCTTCAGGATATCAACGGCAAAAAGTTCCACACTGATGGAGCCGTTTGTCGCAATGCGTCGGCGGTGTATCAGGTCCTTCACCCCACGGGTGACGGCCGCCTGTTTGGCTGTGGACAGCCATTGATTCATCAGATTGAAATCAGGCTCGCGTCGCGGAAAAAGCCTTGTTTTGACTTCGATGACGCGGAACTCTTGGCCGCGGAAGATCACCAAATCCAGTTCATAACCGCGTCCACGGATTTGTTGACCCAGTGCAGTCCAACCAGTTTTTTGGGCCCACGCTGCGACCACAGATTCTCCCAAAGCAGCAATGTTCTGACGTTCAAGTTTACGTAGCGTATCCAAATCCCATCGATGGGGCCGCAATATCCTCTGGAAGCCAGTGGATAAAGGTATTGTATTCATAAAATCTTCAAGATGAGGAAAAGATTCCTTTGATGGCATTGGGGGCACCAACAGATGTTAGAGACAAGTCACATAGATTCTTAAAGATTCTTAAAGATTCTTAAAGATTCTTAAAGATTCTTAAAGTGGAGCGATGTCCTTGATGGGGGCAAAATTTCTGCGATGCAAAGCACAAATCCCATGCTTGCTGATGGCCGCCAGATGGTCCGAGGTGCCATATCCCACATGACGTTCAAATCCCCAGAGGGGATTTTTCGCTGCTTGTTGGCGCATGTGATGATCGCGATATTCTTTCGCAACGATTGATGCCGCAGCGATGGCAAAACAAAGCGAGTCGCCCTTAACAACCGTCTGTTGCTTGAACTCCAAGCCGCGAATCGGCTGATTGCCGTCAACCAACACAATGCCAATCTCCTTGTGCTGGGTGGCGTCCAAGGCACGTTTCATAGCTAGAAACGTCGCATTTAAAATACCAAAAGCCTCAATCTCTCTTTCTGTTGCGATGCCCACAGCTGTTGCGAGGCTGATGGACGCGATGAGATCCAGAAGTTCCTCACGCTGTTTCGCTGAAAGGGTTTTGCTGTCCCTGATTTTTTCCTTGGTCTTGGGATCAAGATCCTGAAGTTTTGCGTAATTCAACACAACGCAAGCAGCAACAACTGGACCTGCAATGCACCCGCGTCCGACCTCGTCGATGCCGGCAGGAAGCAAACCCTGGTCAAGCCAAGATTGCTCGATCAGGCCTTTTTGCGGGTGTTTTAGAGCCATATGACCAGCGTTTTATGAGCGTATGAACAGCATTGGGGCAATGCCCGCCATCATACGCGCAAAGGTTTAGAGGGCCTTATTGAACATTTCAGCTAGCTTTTGTTTGGCGACAATACCAACCACGCTATCAATCACCTTGCCGCCTTTAACCAATACGAGGAATGGGATGGAGCGAACGCCAAATTGAGACGGTGTGCTGGCGTTTTCATCCACATTCATTTTGGCGATGGTGACGCGACCTTTGTACTCTTCAGCCAATTGCTCAAGAGTCGGGCCAATGGCGACACATGGTCCACACCATGGTGCCCAAAAGTCCACTAACACGGGAACCTCGGACTTTAAAACAGTCGCATCAAAATTTGAATCTGTGACATTGACGGTGTGTTGTCCCATAGCGCAACGCTCCTTTAGGAATAACTTTAGAGGCATATTCAAACGAAGACAGGGGCATTTGTAAAGACAGAATCGTTGATGGATATCACACATCCAGGCAAAGACGTTCCGTTCAGATACCGATGACGGTGACGCCGGGTCCTCCAACGACGACATCCATCACCTGTCCACCCACTTCCGTCATGGCCTGAGAGACTTTTAAGATTTTGTCGCTCGGGCAAAGAACTCCCATGACCCCTCCCCCGCCGGCACCACAAACGCGTGTAAACATGGCTCCGGCCTCGCGGGCTGCTAGGTCGATCCGTTTGGTTTCCGGGGTTTCAATGTTAGGCCAAAGAGCCGTGCGAAGTGTCCACTCTCGCTGTGACGCTGCAATGGCGTTTTTCCAGTCTTTTTTAAGGACGGCCTCAGCACAGTCTGCGGCCTCGCAGCCAATGGCTGCAATCTTTGCCAGCAGGTCCCGATCACCATCGAAAATACGCTTAAATATCTCCCAGTTATTGATGGCACTGGCCCGAGATTTGCCACTGTAGCAGCACAATAGCTTGAAGTCTTGGGAATCCCAGATTTTTCCTGGGAGCGTCGTCACGGTGGTCTTGCCGAAGTGATATTCGATGATATTGATGCCGCCGCGCAGTCCGCCCCAATAGTCCTGGACGCCCGTTGGAGCATGGATCACCTTGGATTCAACGTCTTGAGCTGTGCGGACAAAGGTCGCTTCATCCGGTATTTTATATCCCGGTTCAAATTTGGCCCGCGCATGGGCAAGCGCATGACAGATCGCAATCGCCAGGCAACTTGAGCCACCAAGTCCCGCTCCAGCCGGTGACTTGGCATGCGTTTTCAGCTGAATCGGCGGTAATGCATCATCCCAAAAAGCGCTGAGAAGCAAGCCAAAGAGCCGAAGCTTTGGCGACTGAATGATTGTTTTGAATGTGCCAGAGTCATGGAGATTCTGATCCTCACTGAGAAAATGAAACCGGCTGTCGTTGGAAGGTGTCACCTCAACCGCGGCTTCTAGGTTCACGGCCACGTTGACGGTGGCTTTGCGCTCAAGAAGATTATGAATGGGCCAGAGGTCGAGGGTGCCTCCTGCTAGATCCACGCGTGTTGGTGCAATTGCCTTGATTTTAAACATAAGTCAGCCTCGGGAATTTTGATGTGCTATCATAATAACAACTTAAAGGATGCGGTGGTAACTGTCGATGACAACTCAATTGGTTTTTAAAAATCGCCGTATGCGTGTTTGTGTGTGGAACGCCACGCCTGGTTTTGTCAGTGCCGCTTCAGCGGCCCTGGATCAGCAGATCAGACACATTGTTCAGGTCGAAATGGTCCCTCTGAAAAAACTTGAAGACTCGTCGGCATCTCCATGTGATCTGCTTATTATTGCTGCAGAGGGTCTTGATGAGGCTCATGTTTTATCGTGGCTACAGGCTGTGAGTGCGCGAGTCCCAAAAGCTCATGGGATTCCGGTGCCTTCGATCATTTTTAGCGCGGTCACAGCCGCCACTCAGCGGGATATGTTACGTTGGGCTGTTGATGGGAACTGGTATTTTGATATCGTAGACCCGGATCATGTCGCGAGTTTACCAGTCCGTGTCGCAAATTTCTTGCGACTACACGATCATCTCCATGAGATTCGGCGCATGGGTGAACTCGTCCGTCAACTTGAGACAAAGATGCAAGACATGGAGCAAAATATGAGTTCGCAGATGGAAATTTTGATGAAGGGTCAACAAAAGTCATGAGTATCGTCGATCTGGACAACATGACGCCGACGAGTTTGGTGGCACAGTACGTGGTTGAGTTACTTGGAACTGGCCATTGTTTGTCTCGCGATGACGTGGCCCGGGTCGATCAATGGTTGAGTTTGAGCAGCTCCATGGATGAACTGCTCCTTGTTTTGGATGAGATTCTGCCAAAGCGTGTTGAGAAAACTCGAAACTCTGGGCGGAAAATCACATCATTAGCTTTATTCAACAAAATAGTCCAAAAACGCTTGAGTGCTCGCCGGGCACTCACTGGTGGGAGCGCGTCATGACGCAGGTGTCTGCAGAGCTACAGAAGACGATCCAAAAACTCGGTATTGATGGAATCAAAAGGCACATGTTTATCTGCACCGGCGATAAATGCTGTGATGCGGCGGAGGGTCTTAAGTCTTGGGATTTCCTAAAGGCTCGATGCCGTGAGCAGGATGCGATTCAAGCTGGTATTTACAGGACTAAAGTCGGATGTTTACGCGTCTGTCGCGAGGGGCCAATCGCAGTGGTTTACCCTGAGGGCGTTTGGTACAAAGACGTGACGCCAGATGTCTGCGCCAGAATTGTGGATGAGCATTTGATTGGGGGCAAAATTGTTGAAGACTTCAAATTCGCAGAACACGCCTTGCATCCCTCAGATCAGCCCTCAATCCACATCGGGGAGACTCCGTAGACGCGATGGATGAAAGCATTCATCAATGAGATGTGAGCGACCGTGACTCACAAACTCAGCCAGCCCCTGGCCCGCAGCAAACCCGAGCGTCATTCCAGATCCCATATAGCCGCTTGCCAGTAAGATTCTAGAGTTGCCAAACATCGGGCCAATCAGCGGCCTTTCATCACAAGCTCTAAGATCAATGAGTCCACCCGCGGTCTCCAACTCCAATTGTTTTACGCCTAGGATCGGCGCAAATTTTTTGGCGATGGCAGTGGTGGCTTGGGGTAAAACATCGGGTATTACGGCCTCAATGCCCCCCCATTTGCGAAGAAATTTTGCACCCCCAGCAACGATACGATTTGGGGTTTTAATGACCGCCCAAAACTGACTGTGTTGCGTCAGTAGAACATCACCAGGTTTTGCGTTTGCTATCGTTTTGTTCGTTCGAAAAATGACAAACTGGTCTGCGTGATTGACGAGTGCCTGGTTCATCATGGGTAAAAGATCCTTGATGCCCCGATGGCAGGCGAGAATGACCATTTCACTCGAGATCTTTTGTCCACTGGCTAATTCCATGGTGATGCCGCTCGCGTGCGGTGTCATCGTGACGACCTGGTCATCGATGTCTTGACGAGGCGCCGCCACTGAAATCGCGGTGAGAATCTCTGGACCATCAAGGCTTAGGGAGGCTGCTCCGTCGCGCTGGATCATAACTCCGTTCATGGAGCGGAATTCGGCCGGAAACCCGTGTGAGGTGAGCCATTTGGTTGCGATAGCCATCTCTTGGGCTTCGTGATCAGAGTCTGCAAAACGCCGCACCTCGCCAAGCTCGTGCTGCAGTTTATGGGCGCGAACAAAGTCCAATAGGGACGCAAAGCCTTTGCGATTTAATTCAACGGAGGCGAGCGCAAGTTCGGATCCAAGGTTGTGCGCAAAACGAGACATGTTGTCTTGTAAAGTCACGGTGGCAAAGTGAGCGTTGCTGGAGGCGTTATTTTGCGATGCCATGGGCGGCGCGATCATGCAGAGATTGCGAAAGCCCGCCTGATTCAGGTGCAAGGCTGCGCTGAGTCCTGTGATTCCCCGACCAATGATGGCGATGTCGAAAGTCTTCATGGTTGTCCAAAATGATCATGATCCAAGGTGTGATTATAGCAATGGAAATGATAGAATACATGCGTCGATTGATTCGGTCGGAGGGTTGCTGTTGTTAGATCGATTTTTCCAGTATGTTTTGGTCACGTTGGCTTTATCTGCGGGCGTGCTTAGGTCCCAGGCGGCCCGGGCCCTCACTCTTGAGGTGAGTGGATGGGGGCCCGTCAGCGGTTTGAATCTTGCCGGCCCAGTGCCCTCATGGTTAGGGGATGATCCAATTGTCGGTCGTTTGGCCTGTCCAGCTTTGGTCCGTTTGGAGGGCGATCACCTTAAAAATGGGGCCTTGCTGTTGAAGGCTTTACCACTTGTAGAGCGCACTGCCACCGGTGATCGTTGGTTGTTGAGCCTGAGACCTGGCCTAAAGTGGTGGAGCGGATCAGCCATTGATGCGGAGTCTTTGGCTGGCTGGCTCAGAGATGAGCTTCCGAAAATACTTCAGGAGCGTATTGGTTTAAAACCTTCACCCATGCCGGTGGTCTCCGTAGTCTCTCCATCGGTTGTCTCGATTCAATGGCAAGGAGCGCAAAAGTTTGGTCCCTATGTCATGTCGGGCTATAGCTTAAGCCGTTCAAAGGACGGCAAGTTTGAGTGCGCCGGACTCTATGCGGCGCAAGCGGTGCCTGACGGTATTGATTTGGTGTTGAATGCTGGCTATGCGGCTGTTTATTCCAAAATTCATTTGCGGGCTTTCAGTCAGTCAGAGCTGTCCGTGGATCACCGGCTCAGTTTCTTGTTAGCAGCTCAGGTTGCTGAGGTTAAATCAAAGAAGCCTTCTGGGCCATCCTGTCAGACCAAAATGGAGATCCCGCTGATTTCCGCAATCGTTTGGAACTCTGCATCTGTCATGGCATCATCGGCGCCACTACGACGTGGTCTGACCATGGCTACGCCGCGCGGCGATATCCTGAGAACTGCCGCCACCGACTTGGGGACCCTTGTGTCCGCGCCGCTTTTGCGGGTGCATCCCGGGTATAATCCGCGAAATTTAGTGAAACCTTTTAATTTAGTTGCTGCCAGCGAGCTTTTTGAGGCCGCAGGTCTTAATCAGCCGCATATTGGTCTTCCGCGGGTGAAGACTGCGGGCAAAGGGATTAGCCTGAAGATTGGCCGGGGGAGTGGTCGTCAAGAGTTGATTGAAAAAATACTCGGAGACTCTTACGCATCTGCGGGCATTGAGACTCAATTTGAAGATTTGCAGACAAAGGGGATCACCTACGATGGTGTCCTGTTGAGCCTGTTTATCCCATGGACCTCCCATGATATGTATCAAATGCTTCAGGGACCCTTCCCTTTTGCTTCGGTCAATGATAAATCCCTGACCGAAGCGGCGGAGGCTTATGCATACAGCTTGACGCATGAGAAGCCTGATTTTGGGCTTCTTCGTCGTGTGCACGATCAGTGGGTTGAAGTGGAGCCTTGGACGGTTCTTATGGCTCACCAGTACTGTGTCTCTGGTCAGGGTGTGAAAGTACCGTCTAAAATCAACACCTTGGATCCTGACTGGTTTCGCCGTTTAACCGTCGATTGAGCTATGGTAAACGATGCACTGAAATTCCAAAAATAAAGAGCTGTAATCAGAAAGCGAATGAACCTGTGATCGTATTAAAGTCAGATCTTGAAATCGATGCCATGCGGCTGGCTGGACGACTGGCAGCCGAGACGCTGGCCATGATTGAACAACACATACGCCCCGGCGTCTCGACGCTTGAAATTAATGATATTTGCCATGATTTTACCGTCAGTCGCGGAGCCATCTGCGCACCCTTGAATTACAAAGGATATCCCAAGAGTATCTGCACCTCAGTGAATGAGGTGGTCTGTCACGGAATACCGAGTCCCAAGCAAATTTTGAAAGATGGCGACATCATCAATATCGACGTGACACCGATTGTGGGAGGGTATCATGGGGATTCTTCGAAGACTTTTTTTGTGGGCTCAAACATCTCTTCTCTAGCCCGTAAATTGGTCAAAATAACGGAAGAATGCCTTGAGATTGGTATCGGCAAGGTTCGGGTGGGTGCGCGCATCGGAGACATTGGTCACGCCATTCAGGAGCACGCCGAAAAAAATGGATTTTCCGTTGTCAGAGATTTTGTTGGACACGGCATCGGCAAGGTGTTTCACGAGGATCCCCAGGTGCCTCACTACGGCGAACCTGGGAAGGGAACTCGATTGGAGCCAGGAATGACATTTACCATCGAGCCTATGATTAACGTGGGTGATTACCGGTGTAAGGTGCTCAAAGACAAGTGGACTGCGGTTACCGTGGATCGAAGTCTTTCGGCCCAATTTGAACATACCATTGCCATCCGTGGGAATGGTTCCGTGGAAATTTTAACTCTGCTCTGATTCTCGTCAATCAAGTCTTGACACGGAATGGTCATTCTTCAGATTGAAGGGTGTTAACGTAAATGGCCAGCTCATCATCATAGATAACGGTTGGGTCTGCAATCCTGGCCTTAAGTTCTTTAATTTTTGCATATGCGTTTGCGGCGATTTGCGCAGCGTTCGTTTCTTCCAAAAGACCAGCTTTTTTCAGAGTCACCAGCGCCTCAGAAGGTGCGGCAGCCATCTGTTCATAGTGAGCCAGCCTAATTGATCTTAACATGCTGATTTCACTTATTGTTTCGTCATCAAGTTGAACATCGACGACGATTTTTGCTGCTTTCACCATGAATGTGCCTTTCACTGTTTGAATCCGACCGATGGGCGTCCGATGGGCGTCCGGCAAATGGGCCCCAAAACATTTGGGTTCACCGGTGCTGGTGACCCTTGAGCAAACTTGAGGCCATAATTTAAGGTATTGAAAATATTTATTAATTTAAAAACAACCCATGACCTAACGAGGGGGTTTCGTTGACACTTCGTCATAACTTTCGACACACCGGTTGGTTGCTCTTTAAGCAGCATTTTTTTTAAGATGGTCTGGCCCTGGCTTTATGATTTGTTTACATAGATTTTGTAGAGTGGATCAGTCCGTGATTGCATTGAGATCATTCTTTCATGTAAGAGCACGTTCACCGGAGGGTCACTAGAATATGAGTTACACAGCGCGCGCCGTTGAGGGAGTTAAGTCCAGTATTGCTTGGCTGAATCCAGCTCAAAAAGATTTCAGCGAGCGTGTCCCGGTTTGTTTTACCCGGGGTCATTTCACCGTGAAGACCATTCAATCTCGCCGCGAATTTTGGCAAGTGATGTTGCTACGATACGAAGTTTTTCATCGGGAATTCATGAATAAGCGCATTCCCTTCGGCCTTGATAAAGACCGCTTTGATCGCCATGCTGATCATTTGGCTATCATTGATAACCGTATCAATAAGATTGTAGGTACCTACCGACTCATTTCAGGACATAGGACGCAAGATTTTTATTCAAAAACAGAATTTGATATTTCCGACCTACTCTCCCGCGATGGCCAAAAAGTTGAGTTAAGTCGGGCCTGTATCCACAAAGATTATCGGAACGGAGCGATCATCACGCTGCTTTGGCGCGGTATCGTGGAGTACCTTAACGCCGCCGGAGCTCGCTGGCTCTTCGGGATGGGGAGCGTTAAGACCCTCGACCCGAAGGAGGTCTCTGCAGTCTATCAATGCTTTCTGAAAGATGGCGCGGTGGACTCCAGCTTTCAGATTCGGGCCCATGACGGCTACCGGATCGAGAACTTTTACTCCCGTGTTTCTGAAGTCTTACCAACCGCAAAGACCGAGGAACTGGTGCCTCCGCTCTTAAAATCCTACATTCGGGCAGGAGCGGTGATTGCGGGGGATCCTGCGATTGATCATGATTTTAACTGTAGCGATCTGTTCGTCATCCTTGATACGGAAAAATTATCATCAGCCTATAGTCGCAAATATCAGGTAAATTGAGCGTTATCGCACTGATTTTTGAAACTCCCAATCTCCCTTGGAAGCCCTGTGGGGTCGGGGGTTTGGTGAATTTCGTTTTGAGCCGCTACAATAGAGATATCGCCCCCATCGCCTATCGAGGTCCGCATGTCGACTGGTGTGACCAGATCTCTATTAATGCACCTTCCCGAGCTGATTGATGTCCAACGGATGGTCTCTCACGCAGGCCACGGGTCTATGCGGGTTGAAGAACTAGCAACGGTTCGGCATCGCGACCTGGCGTTTCCGATCATGGCACTGGAATTCGGAAGTCGTCATCCTGGGGCGCCCGTATTCTTCCTAACCGGCGGGGTGCATGGGCTCGAGCGCATCGGTACGAGGGTGATTGTCTCATACCTTAAGACGCTATTAAGTTTGATATCTTGGGACCCGTCCACCCGCGACTTGCTGGAAAGGGTGCGGTTTTCGGTAGTGCCTATCGTCAATCCGGTTGGTATGTTCCTTGGTCGAAGGTCCAATGGCAACGGTGTTGATTTGATGCGTAATGCCCCGATTGATGCTGAGGGTCCGCCCTCCATCAGTATTGCCGCAGGTCACCGCATATCCAGTCATTTACCATGGTTTCGTGGCGCCCTAGGGGCTGAGATGGAACCTGAGGCGAAGGCTTTAACCAACTATTTTGAAGCGAGTTTTAGTCGAGCGTCTGCTGTGATTGCATTGGATGTGCATAGCGGATTCGGTGCCGTTGATCGCCTGTGGTTCCCCTATGCACGAACGAAAATGCCTTTTCCAAACCTACGTGAGGTTTTTCATCTCACCCATCTTTTGGACCGTGTTTACCAGCATCACATCTATAAAATAGAGCCCCAGTCCGCTAGCTATACAACCCACGGAGATCTTTGGGACTACCTGTACGACCGCCGGCGGGCAGCAGGGGGTTCAATATTTATCCCCCTCACCCTTGAGCTTGGATCGTGGCTGTGGATTAAGAAGAACCCACGTCAATTATTTTCACTGCTGGGGATGTTTAATCCGTTGCTCCCACATCGGACCTCGCGCATTCTCAGGCGTCACCTGCATCTATTGGATTTCCTGTTACGTGCGGCTGCAACCCCCGAGGCTTGGTCTGTGGGCAAGGGAATCCTCCACGACCCAGATGAGGTTTTACGCATGGCGAAGGCCCGGTGGTACGGCGACATTGCTGCCTGACGAGTGATCGCAAAAAAATATCTTCTAAGAGACCAAAAAACTTCCGAAACTCCTTGACACCTCAGGTGGTCAGAGGGTACATACGCCACTCTATTTTTCGGGCACGCCTGCTTAGCCAAGCCTCTGCCAAATCTCTCGCGCAAGCCTCGCGCCGCCGGTTGCCCTGAAAAAAAGAATCAGTTCAGTCATTTGTGAACCATTTTATCAGGGTCTCAAAACATGGAAAATCAAAACATCAGAATCCGTTTACGTGGTTACGACCACAAGCTGATCGACAACGCCGCTGCGGATATTGTCGAACGCGCCAAGCGCACGGGTGCTCGGATCGCCGGTCCGATTCCTTTGCCGACGGCTATCAGCCGTTACACCGTTCTTCGCTCACCACATGTTGATAAGAAGAGCCGTGAACAATTTGAAGTTCGCACGCACAAGCGCATGCTCGATATTCTCGAGGCGAAACAGCAGACGATCGACGCTCTTATGAAGCTTGATTTGGCTTCCGGCGTTGATGTTGACATTAAGCTGATCGCCAAAAAGTAATACCGGACAAAGCAACGTTTGTTCTCGTTAACCCAGTAGAAAGCAGGTCTGAGACATGACTACTCCAAAAGGATTGGTAGCTAAAAAGATCGGAATGACTCGCATGGTCGACAAAAACGGCCAGATGATTGCGGTCACTTTGCTCCAGGTTGAAAACCAAAAAGTAACAAAAATTCTGACAAAAGAGCGCGATGGTTATGACGCGTACCAAGTCGGATACAAAGAAACAAAAGAGAAGAATCTTGCAAAACCTGACGTTGCGCGTATGCGTAAAGTCAATGTGAAGGAAAACTTCACCACATTCAAAGAATTCCGCACTGAAGCACCTGTCGCTATGGAGCTTGGCGCACAGTTGACCACAGATCTCTTGAACGGCGTGACTGCTGTTGATGTGACGGGGTTGACAAAGGGCCGCGGTTTCTCTGGTTCTGTGAAGCGTTGGGATACGGCTGTTGGTCGTTGGTCTCACGGTTCCCGTTTTCACCGTAGTCCTGGTTCTCTTGGTACACGGACCACTCCCGGTCGCGTATTCATGGGTAAGAAAATCCCAGGCGTTTACGGAACCGAGCAAGTCACCATCCAAAACCTCAGTGTTGTGGACGTGGACAAAGAAAATAGCCTGATCGCATTGAGTGGCGCCGTGCCGGGACACCGTAACGGTTACCTTTTCATTAAACCATCGATCAAGGCGTGATCGGCGTCACGTAAGGAAGGTACAAAATGGGAAGTACAATGGAAATCCAAGTAAAAGACATCGCAGGAAAAGCCGTTAAGAAAGTCGCCCTCTCAAGCGATATCTTCGGTGTTGAGATGAACGAGCATGTTCTTCATTTAGTTGTCAAAGCATACCAAGCAAATCGTCGTCAAGGGACTCACGCCACGAAGACAAAGGCTATGGTATCTGGTGGCGGCAAGAAACCATTCAAACAAAAGGGTACTGGTGAGGCTCGTCAGGGCTCTAGCCGTTCCCCTCTGAATCCAGGTGGCGGTGTTTCGCATGGTCCGCAACCGCGCGACTACAACGAGAAGATCAACGCACGCACCAAGCAAGTGGCTTTGGCTGTGGCTCTGAGCGACAAGGTCCGTCACAACCGGTTGATCGTTGTGGATGACTTCAAGGTTGCTGGCAAACCGAGCACTAAGCATGTCGTAAAAGCTCTTAAGGCTCTCAAAGCTGATAAAGCATTGGTTCTTGACGAGCGCAAAGATGACCTGCTCTACCGTTCAACACGTAATATTCATGGTGCAACATGCGTGACAGCGTCTGAAGTCAACGCAGAGCACGTGCTTCGTTATGAAAACTTTGTCATCAGCGAAACTGGACTTAATGCTCTCCAGCAACGCTTTCAAGGGGGCAAATAATGAATCCGTTCCAAATTCTTTCAAAGCCGGTTTTGTCTGAGAAGAGTACGCTGGTTCGTGAGAACCTCAAGCAGTACACCTTCAAAGTTGATCTGCGTGCTACAAAGAACGACGTTCGTAAAGCGGTCGAATCTGTTTATGGCGTAAAAATCGCCAAAATTCAGACGCTGATCACTCGGGGTAAAGTTGTTCGCAAAGGGCAGCATGTCTCTATGACCAGCAAGACCAAGAAAGCAGTGATCACGCTTGTTGATGGCGCGAAACTGCCGCTGTTTGAAGAACAATAACCAGAAGCAGCTGATAAGGAAAACCAGAGATGGCTATCAAGCAATATAAACCAACAACTCCAGGACGTCGCGGCGCCTCTGTCGTTGACTTCTCCAAGCTGGATAAAGTCAAGCCGCTCGCGAAAGCTCTCGAGAGCATGACCGAACATTCAGGTCGTAACAACACGGGTCGTATCACGATCCGTCATCAGGGCGGTGGCGCGCGTCGTCATTACCGCATGATTGACTGGCGCCGAGATAAGCTCGATATCATTGGTAAGGTTGAGTACGTAGAGTATGATCCGAACCGTAGCGCGTTTATCGCACGTATTCTTTATGCCGACGGAGATCGTCGCTATATTCTTTGTCCCGATGGCCTCGCAAAAGGCGACCAAGTCGTCAGCTCCAAAACTGCTGACGTGAAGGTCGGTAACGCAATGCCTCTGAGCAACGTTCCGGTCGGTACATTCGTTCACAACATTGAAATGCGCCCTGGCAAGGGTGGTCAAATGGCAAGATCTGCTGGGGTTTTTGCTCAGTTGATGGGTCGGGTCGATGGCTTTGCTCAGCTGCGTATGCCGAGTGGTGAGATGCGCCGCGTTCCTGAGAACTGCTTTGCATCCATTGGTCAGGTTGGCAACAAGGACCACTTCAATGAAACCATCGGAAAAGCTGGACGTAGTCGCTGGCTCGGTATCCGTCCAACGGTTCGTGGTTGTACGATGAACCCTGTTGACCATCCGCATGGTGGTGGTGAGGGTCGTGGTAAGGGTGGTAAGCATCCAGTGTCTCCTTGGGCACAACCAACCAAGGGTTACAAAACACGTAAGAACAAGCGTACCGCGAAGAACATCATTCGCGATCGTCGTCAGAAATAATAGGAGGACTCGCACGTGGCTCGTTCACTCAAAAAAGGTCCGTTTGTTGATGCTTATCTGTTCAAAAAGGCTGAGCAGGGTAAGAAAGATAAGAAGCCTGTGAAGACTTGGAGCCGTCGCTCCACGATTCTTCCGGAATTTGTTGGTGTGACCTTCGCCGTTCACAACGGTAACAAGTTCGTAACAATTCCTGTTACTGAACATATGGTTGGTCATAAGTTTGGCGAATTTGCTCCGACCCGGACCTTCCATGGTCACGGCGAAGACAAAAAAGCCCCTAAAGCTTAATTGAGGGAAGGCAGATCATATGTATCAGGCAATACTCAAAAATGTACGTATCTCCCCTCGCAAGATGCGCCTTGTTGCGGACCTCGTTCGTGGCAAGCAAGTGCAGCTGGCGATGGACACATTGCAGCTAACCAACAAAAAAGGCGCGCGCATTATGTCCAAAGTTCTGAAGTCTGCGATCAGCAATGCTTCAGACGTGGCAACAATTGATGTGGATCGTCTACATATCGCGGAAGTGACTGTAGATATGGGGCCGGCCCTCCGGCGCTTTATTCCTCGCGCGCAAGGTCGTGCGACTCCCGTTAAAAAGCGGATGTCGCATGTGACTCTTCGTGTCAAGGAAGTCTGATTAACTCAAGAAAGGAATAGGTCAGAAAGCGTGGGACAGAAAGTAAATCCAATTGGTTTCAGATTAGGTATCACACGGACATGGTCGTCTCGTTGGTTCGCGGACAATAATTACAAAGATCTGCTCCAAGAAGACATCAAGATTCGTAAATTCATCAACAAGAAGTTTGCAGATGCTGGCGTCGCGAATGTTGAGATTGAGCGCGCAGCGCGTAACCTCAAGATCAATATTCACTCCAGCAGACCTGGTATCATCATCGGTAAAAAAGGCGCTGGCGCTGACGATCTCAAAAAAGAGATCGTAACCAAGTGTGGTATCAAGTCCGGCGAGCCAGTTTTGAACGTCTTTGAGGTGAAAAAACCTGACCTCGATGCAAAGCTTGTCGCCGAAAACATCCGTCAGCAGCTAGAAAAACGCGTGTCCTTCCGTCGCGCCATGAAAAAAGCGATGGGCCAGTCAATCAAGGCTGGTGCAAAAGGGATCAAGGTGAGCTTGTCTGGTCGTCTTGGCGGCGCGGACATGTCCCGTACGGAGCGCTACATGGAAGGGCGGGTTCCCCTCCATACGATGCGCGCTGACATCGACTATGCGACGGCTGAAGCTTACACAACCTTTGGGTTGACCGGCGTTAAGGTCTGGATCTTTAAAGGCGATATTCTTACTAACTGATTTATTCACTGAGCTGAGAGGAAAGCAAAAATGCTAGCCCCTAAGAGATTGAAATACCGCAAGTCCCACAAGGGACGCATCAAGGGTAAGGCCAAAGGCGGCACCGAATTGACCAAAGGTGACTATGGTCTTATGGCATTGGAATCCGGTAAGGTTACGGCGCGTCAAATCGAGGCTGCTCGTATTGCCATGACCCGTCACATCAAGCGTGGTGGTGAGGTTTTGATCAAGATTTTCCCTGACAAACCAATCACCAAGAAGCCTGCTGAGACCCGGATGGGTTCTGGTAAAGGCGGCGTTGAGTACTACATCGCTGTGATTAAACCAGGCAAGATTCTTTATGAAATGGCCGGGGTTGACAAGGCAGTTGCATCCGAGGCGCTGGGCCTCGCTGCTGCTAAGCTGAACCTCAAGACAAAACTCATCACCAGACAAGATGATCCGTGGGGTTAAGTTATGGATTTTAATAAGCTAAATAACAAAGAGATCCGTGCATTGGACGCTAAGAAGATTGGCGACACCGTAAAAAATCTACGCAAAGAGCTTGTCGGCTTGAGCATGGATGTGTATAACGCCGGTCCGCAGGCGAAATCCAAGGCCCGTAACCTGCGTAAAACCCTCGCCCGCCTCTTAACAGTCGGTGGCGAGAAGTCCAACGTAGCAGCGAAGAAAAAGTAAGATCATTCAAGATCAACGGAGTAAGAGGCATCAATGAGCCAGGCAACGGAAACCAAAAAAACAGTAAAAGAAATTCGCTGCGTTGTGACAAGCGACAAGATGACAAAATCCCGCGTTGGCGTTGTTGAGCGCCTCGTAAAGCATCCTGTGGCAGGTAAGTATCTGCGTCGCCGCACGAAGCTGATGTTTCATGATGATGCAAACGCGACTCGTATTGGCGATGAGGTGATTGTCAGTCCCTCACGGCCGTTGAGTGCAAGGAAGAAATTCACGCTCGTGCGTATTGTGCGCAAGGCGTAATTGGTTCGATTGGGCGTTTGTATTGAGCAAGCGCGAAACTTATAGGAGCGAACGAAATGATCCAGATGGAAACAGTCCTCGCTGCAGGGGACAACTCAGGAGCGAAGAGGCTTAAGTGCTTCAAAGTTCTTGGGGGAAGCAAGAAGAAGTATGCCTCCGTCGGCGATATCATCGTGGTCTCGGTCAAAGAATCTGTCGCCAACAGCAAGGTAGCCAAAGGCTCCGTGCACAAGGCGGTCGTTGTCCGTACTACGAAGGAAATCAAGCGTAAAGATGGTTCGACCATCCGCTTTGACCAGAATGCGGCAGTACTCATCAAAGGCAAAGACAATGAGCCAGTTGGTACCCGTATATTCGGGCCTGTGGCGCGTGAAGTCCGGGTTGCAGGTTTTGGTCGCATTGCGTCCCTTGCTCCCGAAGTATTGTAATTGACACTTAAGATTGTTCGAAAGTGAGAACAACAATGAATATGCCAAGACTCCAGAAACAGTATGAAACCGAGTTCCGTGCAGCTCTTGTGAAAGAGCTTGGACTCGAAAACGTCATGCAGGTTCCAAAACTGAAGAAGATTGTGGTCAACATTGGCCAAGGCGAAGCGACTCAGAACATCAAGACTCTTGAAGCGGCGATGGTGGAGTTGACTGCGATTACAGGCCAAAAGCCGATCATGACCCGCGCGAAGAAAAGCATCGCAACCTTCAAGCTCCGTCAAGGTGCTCCTATCGGTTGCTCCGTGACGCTGCGCCGCGCGCGTATGTATGAGTTTCTCGACCGCTTTATCAACGTATCGGTTCCGCGTGTTCGCGACTTCAAAGGGTACTCTGCGAAGGCGTTCGATGGCCGCGGTAACTACACCGTTGGTATCAAAGAGCAGATCATCTTTCCTGAGATTGACTACGATAAAGTCGATAAGATCCGCGGGATGGGCATTACGATCGTAACAAGCTCTGAGAGCGATACGCACGCGAAAGCGCTGCTTGATAAATTTAACTTCCCGTTCCGTAAGTAACCCAGGACGCCAGAGGATAGGAGTTCACAATGGCAACTAAAGCCATGATCGAAAAAGCAAACAAGACCCCGAAGTTTTCTTCACGTGCCTACACACGTTGCACCAACTGTGGTCGCCCAAAGGCTGTATATCGCAAGTTCGGCGTATGCCGTATCTGCTTCCGCCTTATGGCCCTCAAAGGTCTGCTCCCCGGTGTGAAGAAGGCTTCCTGGTAATCAAACGACTTCAAGAAATGTTGGAGATATAACATGCGCCCAAATGACCCAATCGCAGATCTGTTGACCAGGATCCGCAACGCACAACAGGCCAATCACGAAGTGGTTTCTGTTCCTGCATCAATGGTTAAAATCGCGGTAACTCACATCCTCAAGGATGAGGGGTTTATCAAAAATTACAAATGTATTCGTGACCGTAAGCAGGGCGTCATTAAGATCGCTCTCAAGTACGGCGAAGACGGCAAGGGTGCGATCCGCAACATTGCACGCGTCAGTAGCCCTAGCCATCGCGTTTATGTCGGCGCGGATAAAATTCCTTACATCAAGAATGGCCTCGGCGTAGCCATCCTCTCAACTCCTAAAGGTGTCATGGCTGACCGCGAAGCGCGTCAACTGAACGTCGGCGGCGAGTTGATTTGCTCTGTTTACTGATTGGGGGAGGAGTTATACATGTCTCGTATCGGTAAAAATCCCATCGTGATCGCCAAAGGCGTTGAAGTGAATGTCAATGGCCAAACGGTCAAAGTTAAAGGTCCCAAAGGATCTGTAGAGCGTACAATCCATGACAGCATGAGTGCTGTTGTTGAGGCCGGCGCTGTAAAAATTGTTCCCAAGACTGCAGGGGCGGAGTCCGCTCGCTTCCATGGTCTCACTCGGACACTTGTTGCGAACATGGTTGTCGGTGTGACTCAAGGTTTCACCAAGTCCTTGACGCTGGTCGGAGTTGGTTACAAAGCAGCTCAAAACGGTAAGAATATCACGCTCAACGTTGGCTACAGCCACCCCGTCGAAGTTAAGGCTCCAGCGGGTATTGAGCTTAAAGTGGATAAGACGGTGAATATTATTGTTTCTGGTCCCGAAAAGGAAGTGGTTGGTCAGTTAGCGGCGTCGATCCGCGGGATCCGTCCTCCTGAGCCTTACCACGGTAAGGGTATCCGTTATTCCGAAGAAGTGATCGCAACTAAAGTTGGTAAAGCAGCTGGTAAGAAGTAATAACTACTATCGTCCTGCTGTATAAGTGAGGAAACCATGGCAAATAAAATCGCAAAAAAGAATGAGCTTCGCTTCCGTCGTAAGCTTCGTATCCGCAAGAAGGTCTCGGGCACGGCCGAGCGTCCTCGTCTGTCGGTGTTCCGCTCCGCGCGTCACATCACGGCTCAGGTGATCGATGACGTGACTGGAAAAACCCTTGTTGCTATCAACTCCTATGAAGTCGGTAGCCGCGCGAACAAAGACGTTTGCACGAAGATCGGTAAAGAGTTGGCCGCTAAGTGCAAAGCCGCAAAAATCAATGCGGTTGTTTTTGACAAGAATGGGTACCGTTATCACGGACGTGTTGCTGCCTTGGCGGCTGGCGCTCGTGAAGGCGGCTTGGACTTCTAATCTGGCAACAAACAACAGCAAATACTGACCGAGGAGACTCTCGTGGCTAAAGAACAAAGAGACAACAAAGAATTCAAGAAAAACGACCAGGCACCGGAAAGTGATGGTTTTCAGGACCGGGTCGTTCATATCGCCCGCGTTGCGAAGGTTGTGAAGGGTGGTCGTCGCTTCAGCTTCTCCGCATTGGTTGCGGTGGGTGATGGCAAGGGCCGCATTGGTTTCGGACTTGGCAAAGCTGGTGAAGTTCCGGATGCCATCAAAAAAGGCGCTGATCAAGCCAAGAAGAATCTTGTTAAGGTAACATTCCTTGATGGCACGATTCCGTTTGATGTGACTGGCAAGTTCGGTGCGGCAAAGGTTTTGATGTTCCCTGCAAAGAAGGGTACTGGAACCATCGCCGGTGGTGCTGTTCGTATCATCTGCGAATTGGCTGGCATTCAGGATATCGTTTGTAAAGTTCACGGAACCAAGAACTACCATTCAGTGGTTCGTGCGACCGTAAACGGGTTGACACAGCTGGTATCTCCTGATGATTATGCTGCAGCGCGCGGTAAGACGCTCGCCGAAGTTCTCCAGGTGCGCGGTAGTGCAAAGAAGAAGAAGTCGGCCGCTAAAAAAACGACCGCCGCAAAGAAGTAAACATCAAGAAGTCAAAGAACACCGTTCGTCATTTGGATATCTAAACCGAACGGAAATGAATAGGAGTTGAGAAATGAGCCAGATCGTCGTGACGCAAAAGCGTAGCCTCATCGGTCAATCCGAAGCCAACCGTCTTGTGGTGAAGAGCCTCGGACTGGGTCGTCCTGGCAAGGTCAAGACGCATAAGGATAACAACTGTATCCGCGGTATGATCAACAAGGTGAAGCACCTTGTGAGCTACGAACTAAAAGCTTGAGACTAAAATTTCGATCTTGAAGATCCATAGTTAAAAGTCGAAAAAATCCTGGGAAAAGGTGAAACAATGACTACGAAGACAGAAATGAAACATCTTGGCAATCTGAGCCCTGCGCCTGGATCCAACGTCAAGAAAAAGCGCCTTGGTCGCGGTCCCGGTAGCGGACTTGGTAAGACAGCGGCCCGCGGTGGCAAAGGTCAGACTGCGCGTAAAGGTGGCGGCATCCGCGCTGGTTTTGAAGGCGGTCAGACACCACTGTATCGTCGTCTGCCAAAGCGTGGATTCACAAATCCATTCCGCATTGAGTACAACGTTGTCAATCTATCGGTGCTCGAGAAGTTTGATGCTGGTACCAATGTGACCCCTGAGTTCTTGAATCAAAAAGGTCTTCTGCGTAACCCAGCCAACCCAGTGAAGGTTCTTGGCAAGGGTGAGCTCAAGAAAAAACTGACGGTATCTGTGCACAAGGTTAGTGCTACAGCTAAGACAGCGATTGAGAAAGCGGGCGGAAGCGTACAAGTTAAGGAGAAGTGAGGCGTGGCTCAAGGCATCAGCAAGCTTCCTGAGGGAACTTTAAATCACCTTCAGAAGAAGATTCTCTACACTTTACTATTCCTTGCGGTTTACCGTATAGGTGTCCATATTCCGATTGCCGGGGTCGATACTCCGGCTCTTGCGGAGTTTTTTCGGACCCAAGGCGCTAACCTTTTCGGTATGTTTAATATGTTCTCCGGTGGTGCTTTGGAACGCTTTAGCGTTTTTGCACTCGGGGTCATGCCTTATATCTCTGCGTCCATCATTGCTCAGTTGCTGACAGTGGTCGTTCCATACCTCGAGCAGCTCTCCAAAGAGGGTGAAGCTGGGCGTCGGAAGATCAATCAGTACACGCGCTATGCGACCATGGTCCTGGCTCTTTTTCAGGGGTATATGATCGCTGCGGGTCTTGAGAGCCAGAGCTTTCAAGGTGGGCGCTTGGTGATTGAGGGTGGTATTGCATGGCGTCTCATGACGGCCTTGAGTCTCACCGCGGGCACAGCCTTTGTGATGTGGTTGGGTGAAAGAATTACTGAGTTTGGTGTCGGCAACGGCATGTCGTTGATCATCTTCTCGGGGATTGTTGCAGGACTTCCACGGGTCATTGGTAATACTTATTCTCAGTACGCCCAAAGTCAGATGGATATGGGGCGCGTTCTTTTGATCGTGGTGCTGGTGGTTGTGATCATTGGCGGCGTGGTCTTTATGGAACAGGGCGTTCGTCAGGTTCCGGTTCAATATGCGAAGCGTCAAGTGGGTGGTAAGGTTTATGGCGGTCAGAATACCCATTTGCCGATTCGTCTGAATGCGGCGGGTGTGATTCCTCCAATTTTTGCCAGCTCACTCTTGCAGTTTCCTCAGACCATCGCGGCTGTGACGCCTCAGTCGAAGTTTGCTGACATCATTCATGCGGTCTTCATTCCAGGTGGCTGGCTCTACAACACGGTGTATGTGTTGCTCATTCTCTTCTTCGCTTTCTTCTACACGTCGATCACGTTTAAGGCGGACGATATTGCCGAGAACCTGAAGAAGCACGGTGGATTCATACCAGGGATTCGTCCCGGTGCAAGGACGTCTGAGTATATCAATAAGATCGTGACGCGGTTGACTATCGCTGGAGCTCTTTATCTCTCCATTATCTGTGTACTTCCGAGTGTATTTGCTGATCAATTTGGGGTGCAGTTCTATTTCGGTGGAACAAGCCTTTTGATCGTGGTGGGTACGGCTCTGGAAACATTCCGTCAGATCGAGGCTCATCGGCAGTCCCTTCGTTATGATGGATTCCTGAAACGTGGCGTCATTAAGCCCCGCAGGAGCGGTGTATGATTATCGTTCTCATGGGGGCCCCAGGTGCGGGTAAGGGTACGCAGGCCGATTTGCTGACAGAGCGGTCTGGGTACCGGAAGATTTCCACAGGGGACGCGCTTCGTAAGCACGTCAAGGCAGGAACGACGGTGGGCAAAATAGCCGGGGAGATTATGGCCCGTGGCGAACTCGTGCCTGATAATGTCCTTCTTGATGTCCTCAAAGAGGAAATGGGTTCAAATCCAAAAGAAGTCATCATATTGGATGGTTACCCAAGAAATCTCAATCAGGCTGAGACCCTTCGGGCGGTCGTTGAAGGCATTCATCCCGTCAAAGGATGCATTCATTTGGACGTGGAAAGATCGGACATCGTGTCTCGTTTGAGTGGGCGTCGGGTCTGCTCGAGCTGTGGGACCTCGTTTCATGTGTCGGCAAATCCCCCAAAAAAAGACGGAGTTTGCGACAAATGTGGCTCCGGTCTTTATCAGCGTCCTGACGACGATGCGAAGAGTATTTCGGTCAGGTTGGATGTTTACGATCGGACGACGCAGCCAGTATTGGATTACTACCGTAACCGTGGGCTCTACTGCAAAATCAACGGTGCTGGTGTAACGGACGAGATTTTCAGGGAACTTGGTGATGCAATCACAACTTGTCTGAATTGACGTAAAAATAGGACTATTTTGTTGATTTAGGCGTGAAACTTGTGTATAGTGCAGCCTCCAAAATTTAGGGGCTGTGTTTTTGGAGAGGCAAGCATGGCGAAAGAAGACGTGATTGAGGTTGATGGTGTTGTGAAAGAGCCTCTACCCAACGCGATGTTCAAGGTAACCTTAGAGAATGGACATGAGGTGCTCGCCCACATCAGCGGAAAGATGCGGATGCACTTCATTAAGATTCTGCCTGGAGACAAAGTAAAACTGGAGATTTCTCCTTATGATTTGTCCCGTGGTCGTATCACTTATCGTGCGAAGTAAAGAGTGCGAAGCAAAGAGGTAGCGAGATGAAAGTTAGAACAAGTGTAAAGCCAATCTGTGAGAAGTGTAAGGTCATCCGTCGTCGTGGTGTCGTACGTGTGATTTGTTCAGTTGGTAAGCATAAACAAGCTCAAGGCTAAGTTGGAGTAACGACAGATGGCACGTATCGCCGGTGTTGACCTTCCGGGTAACAAAAAAATCGTAATCGCATTGACAAGCATTTATGGCATTGGTCGCCGCCAGGCCCAGCGCATTGTAGCGGAGGCTGGTGTGAGTCCAGACATTCGCGCCAATGACCTGAACCAAGCCGACACAAATGCTATTCGTAAAGTCATCGAAGCATCCCTTCTTGTGGAAGGTGATCTGAAGCGCGAAGTTGGTCTTTCGATCAAACGCTTGATGGATTTGAACTGCTACCGTGGTTTCCGTCATCGTAAAAACCTTCCTGTACGTGGTCAGCGTTCAAAGACGAATGCCCGCACGCGTAAAGGTCCCCGTAAGACAGTCGCGAACAAGAAGAAGGCAACTCCAGGCTGATAGTGGCTGATGCCCTATGAGTCCGGTGAGACGAAGATAAAAATAACTGGAGAGATGAGATGTCCACAGTGAAGACCGCATCGGTCGCAAAGAAGAAAAAAACCCGTAAAGCCAGTCCGGCTGGTGTGGCTCATGTTCAAGCCACATTCAATAACACGATCGTGACAATCACCGATCTTAACGGTGAGGTGATCACTTGGTCGACTGCCGGAGGCAAAGGCTTTAAGGGGTCTCGTAAGAGTACGCCGTTTGCCGCTCAGGTGGCAGCAGAGGACGCTGGTCGTCGTGCAATGGATGCTGGTATGCGTTCTATTGCTGTTTTGGTCAAAGGTCCAGGCTCTGGTCGCGAAAGTGCTGTAAGAGCACTCGCTGCTGCCGGCCTCAAAGTAACGATGATCAAGGACGTTACGCCGATTCCACATAATGGCTGCCGTCCTGCTAAACGTCGTCGCGTGTGAATTGAACTAAGAAGAACCCAAGGAGGTCAAAAATGGCCCTATATCATGGTCCCGTATGCCGCTTCTGCCGTCGTGAAAATCAGAAGCTTTTTCTCAAAGGTGATCGTTGTTTCACCGAACGCTGCTCTTTCGAGCGCCGCGCTTATGCGCCTGGTCAGCATGGCCAGAAGCGAGGTAAGCTTTCCGAGTTCGGGCAACAACTGCGTGAAAAGCAAAAAGTACGCCGCGTCTATGGTTTGACTGAGAAATCCATGCGTCTGACCTTCGAAAAGGCCGCTGCAACTCGTGGCGTGACATCGGATATTTTCTTCCGTAATCTCGAGCAACGTCTTGATAACGTGGTTTACCGCATGGGCTTTGCCCGCAGCCGTACTGAGGCACGTCAAATCGTTCGTCATAATCACATCCTCGTGAATGGCAAGCGCCTCAACATTCCTAGCGCTAATATTGCTGTCGGCGACGTGGTTACTGTCTGTGAGAAAAGCCGCTCCATGCCTGTATTCCCGCTTGCGGCGGAGCTGTTCTCCAAGCGTGCAGCAATTCAGTGGGTTGATGTTGATCATAAGGGATTTACTGGTAAGCTGACAGCAGCTCCAACACGTGATGATATCCATCTGAACGTCAAAGAACGCATGATCGTCGAGCTTTACAATAAGTAATCACCTGTCGCCGGGTTCCAGTGGTTGGTCCCGGTTTCTCTTGAGATGGAGATTGAAGAATGCATCGCAATTGGCAAGATCTTATTACACCGAAGAACCTCGAAACCGAGGTCTGTAACGATACATATGGTAAATTTGTCGCCAAGCCTCTGGAGCGAGGCTACGGCTTGACATTGGGCAACTCCCTTCGTCGCGTACTGCTCTCAAGTTTGAATGGTGCAGCGATTGTTGCGATCCGTATCATGGGTGTAGATCATGAGTTTTCGACCATCCCTGGGGTCAAAGAAGACGTGACGGATTTGATCTTGAACCTGAAGCAGGTCAACATGCGTTACCGCGGTACCGGTGATGCCACGGTTCGTCTTAAGGCAAACGGTCAGGGTATCGTTACAGCTGGTCAGATCGAGACAAGCGGTGATGTAGAGATCCTGAATCCAGAACAGGTGATTGCTCACTTAGATGCTGATGGCAAGCTTGATATGGAGATGGTTGTTCGTCTCGGACGTGGCTATGTTTCCGCTGATGAGAATCGTTCCGATGAGCTTCCTGTGGGAATGATCTCCATTGACTCGATTTTTGCTCCGGTTCGACGGGTGTCCTACAGCGTCTCGAACGCTCGGGTTGGTCAAATGACTGACTACGACAAGCTGACGATTGAAGTTTGGACCAATGGCGCGGAGCGTCCCGATGATGCTTTGGCTTACGCTGCTAAAATCCTGAAAGAGCAGCTTACGATTTTTGTCAACTTTGATGAGGTCGAAGAAGACAACGCTGCTCGCGCGGCAAGTGCTTCTGCTTCAACGACTGTCGCGATGAATGATAATCTCTACAAAGAGGTTAGCACTCTTGAACTCAGCGTTCGCGCTGCGAACTGTCTTGAAAACGCGAACATCAAGTTTATCGGCGAATTAGTCACAAAGACTGAAGCTGAAATGCTTAAAACCAAGAACTTTGGCCGTAAGTCTTTGAACGAGATCAAAGACCTCCTCGCTGAGATGGGTCTGTCTCTTGGAATGAAGATTGAGGGATTTGATCCTACAACACTCCGCGGCCGCGATGGTCAGCACAACGATTAATCAACGAGGACTGTCATGAGACACTTGAATGGATACCGTAAGTTAGGCCGCAAATCGGCTCACCGTAAAGCGATGCTTCGCAATATGGCCACATCTTTAGTACTACATGAGCGCATCGATACCACCTTGCAAAAAGCAAAAGAGGTTCGTTCGCTTGTAGAACAGATGATCACCCTTGGGAAGCGTGGTGATCTCCACGCTCGTCGTCAGGCTGGAAGCTTCCTGTTCGATGATGCAGCTGTGGCTAAAGTTTTTGATAGCCTTGCGTCGCGCTTTAAGGAGCGCAACGGTGGCTACACCCGTATTTTAAAGCGCGGTTTCCGTGTGGGTGACTCCGCTGATTTGGCCACTCTGGAGTTTGTGGATTATAGCTCTGCGGTAGACAAGAAATAATAGACAAGAAATAATAGACCCTTGTGTGACGAGATCGGGGTCGGTGATCTGCCACCAAGGTGCCAGATATCCTAGCTAAACCGCGCGGTTGCGAAATGCACCGCGCGGTTTAGCTTTTTCCTGGCAGCAAGGGCAAAGAAGTGGGTGAATTTGGATTTAATGGTACTATAGTCGTTGGCCGTTTTTTGTCTCAGGGTTCATGTCTCAGGGGAGGGACGCCATGGCTCGAATCATAATGGTTTTAACGCTAACCGGCCTGATGCTAATTTCCTGCAGTCGTTCTGACGGTGGCCGCACCAGGACAATTCGTGAGAGTATCGATCTTTGGTCGTTTTCGTGGGCCGGTTCGATGCTCTTTGATTCGGTTCCCTTAGAGGACTTAAGGGGTGTCCACCTTGCGGGTGCCGGACTGGTCAATCGGGATGTATTGGTATCTGGGGTCATTGAAATGACTGGCGCTGAGGGTACGTACCTTGTGCTCTCTGATTCCAGCGCCCGTATGTTAGTCGATACAACGCGGGTGACAGCATCCAGGCTTGCAAAGATGACAAGTCGTGGCAAGACGGTATTGGTTCATGGCGAGGTGAAAACCGGTGAAAAAGGGCATGTTTACCTGCTAGCAAACGCCGTTCGTGGGGGCTAGACTTGCCGGATGCGTTTATTTTTCTACATTTTCCGGGATTTTGTCAGGTATGTGGTTGGAACGCTCGTGCTCTGCGTCTTCTTGTTCATCCTTTTTGATTTTATCCATAAGACGACCAAATATTTTGCACAGTACAAGCCGGCGACAGGGCTTGTATTTCAGATGTATCTTTATCAGTTACCGATGACGATCAGTCAGGCGCTTCCAATAGCTTCTTTGTTGGCCAGTGTGATTACGATGGTTCTTTTGAGCAGAACTAACGAGATTACGGCCATGCGCGCTGCAGGAATGGGGCCCTTTAGAATTGGTTTGCCGTTGGCGATGGGTGGGTTGTTGCTGAGTAGTTTGGCTTTTTTTGTCAATGAGCGGATTGTCCCGAAGTCCGCCCATAAGTTTCACTTTGTGCAAGACGTCCAAATTGAGGGGGGGCAGGCCTCTGAGATTGCGAGCCACACGCGCTGGCAGCGTCGTGGAAACTTGATCATCAATTTTCGGGATTATGATGTCGCGGGGCAGCAGATTCTCGGGTTGAATATTGTCGATGTGCTGCCAACATTTAGGCCTGTGCGAGTGATTGATGCCGTTAGTGCTCGTTATTCACCAGAGGCGAGGATGTGGGATGCTGAAGATATCATGATCACCTATTTTGGTGATGATGGGACGGTGGATTTTACTGAGAGACGTAAATCTATGACGGTTCGTCTTAATTTGGATCCAGCCAAACTGATGCGCGACCGTCGGACCCCTGAGGAGATGAGTGTTAAGGAACTCAAGGAGTTGATTGTTCGAGGGGACCGTGGGGGCCATGATACTCTGGCTTACCGCGTTGATTTGCAGGTGAAATTGGCTTACCCCCTTGCGGCATTTGTAGTGAGCTTGATTGGGCTCAAATTTGGTTATCGATCAGAGCGGACCACGGAAACAGCCCGCAGCGTATTGATGGCGTTCGGGATTGGTATCAGCTACTGGTTCATTTTAAACGCTGCGAAGGCATTGGGTAAGCGGGGCGACATACCGCCGTTTGTTGCCGGTTGGTTTGCGGATTGTTTTATTTTCTCCGTGGTGTTGGTCCAAGCATGGATGGCGAGAAAAGACTGAGGAGCCGCCATCAATCATCCATGCGTTTGATGGTGATTCTTTGATATTGTTCGGCCAACCACTTGTTGGTTTGATTGCCGAGTTCCAGCATCCTAAGTTCCTGTTCCAGCTTCTCTTTTTTGGCGAGGAAATCACGATTTTCTCCCATTTTTTTGGCCACGAGCTGAAAGATGGTGAGACCATTGCCTGCTGGGATAGGTTGGGTGAATTCTCCGATTTTGAGCGGCTCAATCGCCGCTTTGAGGCTAGACGATAGATCTTTCAGTTTCACAGTGATTGGTTTGTGGTCTTGGCGCTTGGCTCCGGGATCGTCGCTGTAGAGACCAATGGCATCATTGAAATCCAAGCCTCCCTTCAATTTGGCATAAATATCGGCGGCCAGGGATTTCTTTGCAGCAGCGAGTTCTTTTGACATCGTGCTGTCTGTTTTGATGACAAGCTGCTTGAGGGAAATCTCGATCATATCATTCGATTTAACGCTAGATTGGCTCAGGTAGTACGTCTCGACATCTTTTTCGGTGACCTTGATGGCCGGCGCAATGATGCGTCGTTGGAACCGTCTAAGGACCATTTGATTGCGGAAATCGCGTCGATAGTTATCGAGAGTCTGGTTTTCGCCACGCAGGAGTTCTTGAAGTTTGTCCTTGGAGATCTTCTGCTCGTCCAGATAGCGGTTGATCTCCTGATCAAGATCAGTGTCGGAAACTTCGATATCGAGATCCTTTGCAGCACCCATGATCAGTTCGAAATTTATAGAGTCATTGAGGGCTCTTGTTTGTGCTGGGGCGTCTTTATTCGCGGGATACTCACTGACCACCACAAGGGGGCCGGTTTCGATTTTGCGACGGATATCGCCATAAAAAATGGCGCGGCCATTGACGACGGCCAGAACACGGTCCACAAGACTTTCGCCAGATTCTTGGGATAGACCCATGGCCGGGTTTAGGGTTAAAGCAAACAGCAACGCCAGAATCGTGGTGTGTTTCATGGTGCAACTCCTGATGATGGAGAGGTTACTGAAACGGCGTTCATCGCCGCGTTGAGCCACTTTTGGTAGATCTCCAGTTTTTTGGTGCGCGTCAGATCATTTCTGATCGCTTCAGAGACTTCCGCCAGTGGTTGGATCTGAGGCGGAAAACGCTCTATGGGCATCATAATGTGAAACCCATACTCAGACTTAATCACTCCACTAATCTCACCAATTCCCAGCGAAAAAGCGATATCAAAAAGCGTCGGGAGTTGCTCCTTGGAAAAGGGTCCCACCAAACCACCGTTGGAGGCCTCAGGTGTGATCGAGTGTTTTCGTGCTAAAGCGATGAAATTACTAGATTTAACCTCTTTTCTGAGTTCATGGGCTTTGGCCTCGTCGGCGATCACAATTTGCCGGAGAATGACACGAGCTGGTTTTTTGAAGTCTTTTTCATGGCGACGGTAATAGGACTGCACCTCTTCAGGAGTGGCGCTCAATCCGCCAAATAACTGCTCGGCAAGGTACTGCTCGATAATGGACTGTTCACAGAGCTTGGTTTTAATCCGCTCACGGCTTTTGGGTTTCGCGAAGAAATCGGGGGAGGCTGCGCTGACGTCATTGACCTGGGCCAGACACTTTGAGTAGCGCCCTGGGTCGTTCAAATTAAATCCAGGTGTTTTGTCCTTGATATAGGTGTACAGAATTTTCCGTTCGATAACTGATGAAATTACGCGTTCGCGGAGCTCCGGACCTTCCGGAGGAAGTATGGCAGTCGGTTTGCTCTTGTCTTGGGGCACAGGAACACCAAACGTTTCGTCTGTGTCCTCAAATTTTGGCAAAGACGTGTGTAGATCGAACTCCCAGCGAAGGTCATCAGGTGAAATAGTGCTGCCGCCGATCACCAACTCAGGAAATGTAGGATTGTCTTTGGATTTTGTGGTGGAGATCGTGGGTATCTCTGTCAGAGATTCAGGTAGTGGTAACGGTTTACTGAAAAATTTCCAGACACCCAAGCCAATGATCACGAGTGCACCTGATATCAATGTATATTTCAGTCGCGTCTTCATGCAGACTCCAATCCAGCGGTCATAGGCTCCATCAGCTCTAAAAGATGTTTGATCACATCGGTCTGAGGTGTGCTTTCAAGAGGCGCGGCATTCCCAGATCGATCCCAATACACGTAGAGCCTATAGTCAGGAGACAGACGGTATGTTTGTGGTTTTCGATGGGCCTCTTTGATCATTCTATCAATTTGCCGCTCATTGAGGGAGCCAAAACGGATCTCAAACCAGCCACCTTTGGGGTTCATAGATATTTGAGTGGCCCCAAGCACGGACAACATAATTTTTAGTTTTGCGACCATGATGAGCCGTGCAAGCTCCTCTGGAATCGGTCCAAACCGGTCCATCAATTCATGAGCAATATCCTCAACCTCATCACGACGGTCGACGCTAAATAAGGTTTTATAAAACTGCAGTCTGAGGCCCTCGTCTTTGATGTAAGAGTCGGGAATCAGTGCCGTGATCGGAATTTTGATCTCGGTGTCAATTTTAGGTCTCTCCGGCATTTGCCCGCGGAGCTCGGCGATCGCCTCTCCAAGAAGGTCCGTGTACATTTCAAGGCCAACCTCGGCCGCATGTCCGGACTGCTCAGCCCCCAGCAGATTGCCGGCACCACGAATCTCCAGGTCATGACTGGCGATTTGAAATCCGGCGCCGAGCTCTTGATGCGCAGCCAAGACCTCTAATCGGCGTCGGGCTTCCTCGGTTAAACTCTCGGGCGATTTTGTGAGAAAATACGCGTAAGCCTGCACTGAGGAACGCCCCACTCGTCCGCGCATTTGATAGAGCTGTGCCAGTCCAAAGCGGTCTGCTTGACTCACAAGAAGAGTATTCACGTTTGGCATGTCGACACCGGATTCGATAATAGTGGTGCAGACCAATACGTCAAATTTGTGTTCGATAAAATCAATGATGGTATTCTCGAGGTCGGTCTCGCGCATCTGGCCGTGAGCAAAACGGACTTGCGCTTTTGGGACCAGGCTTTTGATCCAAAGAGTTGTGGCCTCGATGTCTTCAACACGGTTGTGCAGGAAAAAAGCCTGACCCCCCCTATCAATTTCATGCTCCAGGGCCTCGCGTATCAGAGACTCGTCCATGCGGGCGACGTATGTTTTGACGCTCATGCGATTGCTGGGAGGTGTTGTGATGATCGAAATATCGCGAAGACCAAGCATCGACATGTGCAAGGTTCTGGGGATTGGTGTGGCGGTCAGTGTCAATATGTCGGCTCCGGCTCGCAATTCTTTGAGCTTTTCCTTATGACCCACACCAAAGCGTTGCTCTTCATCGACGATGATCAAACCTAGACGCCTGGTTTTAATATCTTCGCTCAGTAATCGATGGGTGCCGATAAGCACATCCACCTTACCCGCGGCGAGATCTGCCAGAACAGTTTTCTGCTCTTTGGCTGGAACAAATCGGTTGACCTGGGCGACGCGCAGTCCATGGCGGTTCAGTCGGTCGCTGAACGTACGATAGTGTTGGTAGCATAAAATCGTCGTGGGTACTAAGACCAGGACCTGCAAGCCTTCACTGGCAACGCGAAATGCGGCCCGGAGGGCAACTTCCGTCTTGCCAAATCCGACATCACCGCAGATCAGTCGGTCCATGGCTTTTTGGCCCTCAAGGTCCTGATTGACCTCCTCAATGGCTTTGATTTGATCGGCGGTTTCTTCGTAGGGAAATTCCGCTTCAAATTTGAAGTATTCATCCGTTGGAGGATCATAAGTGTGAATATGTGCAAGCGCTCTCTGCGCCTGTAGTTTCAGGAGCTTGTCGGCCATTTCCTTGACCGCGGCCTTGACCTGGGATTTTTTCTTCTCCCATGCGGAACCGCCGAGCTTGTCCAGGGATGGGTTCGAGCCACCCTCGCCTCCGGCACTGTAGCGCTGCAAAAGATTTAATTTGTCGACAGGTAGATAGATTTTGTCGGTGCCAGCGTATTCAAGATGCAGGAAGTCCGCGGTGATGCCACCGACGGTTAGAGTGATCATGCCCCGGTAGCGCCCCACCCCATGAGTGACGTGAACGATCAGATCGCCAACTTTGAGATCCCGAAATGAACTGAGGAAATTTTTGAGTTTTGCACTCGATGACTTTTGTTTGCGCTGGGTGACGCCAAAAATAACGTGCTCTGGAATCATGAGAGTTCTTGTTTGGCTCACCCAAATCCATGAACTCAAAAAACCTTCCATCACATGGATTTTTTCGTCGGGTGCAGAGGCGATCAGGGCATCAAGGGGCATTGCTTTGCGCGCGACTGGAAGGTCTCGATGAGTCAACAAGGTAGCAATCCGGTCTTCTTGTTCGGCACTCGAGGTTAAAATGCAAATTTTGCCGCGATCGAGTTGAATCAGGTTGGCCATGGCCTGAGTCCAGGATTCAAATCGCGCACTGCTGCTCAGGTTTGCGCTAACGCCCTCAAATCCTTTTTCGGTTGAGAGGGTGATACGAGAAAATCCCTCCCGATGAAAAGCTGAGCCAGCCTCGATCACCTGCGGGGCCGATCCCAGTAGTTTGGAGACGGTCTCTCGCGATGGGAAATGACGAAGCGGATCCAGTGTTACGCGACCGGCTTTTTCGTCTTTGCCGTGGGCTGCGATAAAGTGATCAAGCAATTCTCCATACGAGGCCAAGGCTGGATCAAGTCCTTTTGTGAAAAAAAGGCAGGACTGATCTGGCAATAGCGCAAAACCGTGGCTGTTGTCGGAGCGAATGATGGGCGCTAGCAGGTCCCAGCCTGCGGGCTTGGATCCTGTGATAAAGGCGCCACGAAAACCATCTTTGTCATGTTGGGATACTGAGTCGAGCGTTAATAGATGTTCATGCAGTCGCTGAGCCGCATCTTTGCGATGATCCGATGTCTGCAGGGACTCATGAGCGGGGCCAATCAAGGCGGTTTCAAGGGATTTTTTGCTTTTTTGGTCATCGAGGTTGAACATCCTGATGCTTGTGATCTGATCACCCATAAATTCTAGTCGTAGCGGAAAATCCAGATTGGGTGCGTAGACATCGAGGACTGACCCTCGCACGCTAAAAAGCCCCTCTTCATCGACAACCGTTGACGCATGGTAGCCTGCTTCCGTAAGGCGCTTGATCAGATCGTCTTGATCAATATCCTCTCCGACGCGGATTTTCACGGTGAACCTGTGCCACAGATCGGCGGTCAATGTGGCCTGGAATAGCCCTGCCAAAGTTGTGACAGTGATGTGTTTTGTTGCGGGATCACGCAGATTGAAAAGTGCATCGAGCCTCTGATTGCGACTGAGGCTTGGGTTGATAAAACGATCTGTTCCCCACATGGAAAGATGTGGCAGGTAAGACATCGATACTTGGTGGCGCGAAAGCAGTGACCGATTTTGTTCTAGACAATGTAGCAGGGGAGACGCATCACGATGCGTCGGAACAATAAGCACCACTTTGTCAAAGGCCATCGTCGCCGTCATGGCGATCAACTGCGTGACTGCGTCTGACGAACCCAGAATTTGCAGTCGCTGGGCTTGGTTTAAGACCTTGGCGCCTTCTCCCAATAATTCATTAAGGTGAAGGGTATGGGTATTATTTTGACTGGTCATTTGAGACAAAACCTCAGTCACTCCTTAAGGCAATGGCAAGGGATTATAGACTGAAGTCAGCACTTGGCAAGCTTTGCATATCGCGATTTCGACGATAACTGTCGAAGGTAACTGTCGAAGGTAACCAGAAGTTGACGATCCTGAGTTTTGAATGGTGTCGCTTGTCGCAGGCTGAGGAGGTTGATCCTTCACAAGTCCTGTTGACCAGTAGTGATTAAATAAATAGCGTACCAGTCGGCTCTGCACCGATCAAACAAGCAACCATACACGCAATCATACAAAATTGCCGCGTTTGATTTTCTCGACGATAATTTTTTCGGCCATCTGGGGGTCTCGCGGGGCGACCGCATAGTAGGCCTGCTGCTCACAGCGACGTTTGTTTTTGTATAGCCACTCCAAAATTTCGGCCAAGCCTCTGTTGCGTTTATCTTTGAAGAATGGGTCGTTCTGGAGAGCATCTTTAGCCTTTTTGAGGGCCCGAGCTTCAGATGGATCTTTGTCATTCACAGCATAGTCGTTGAGATCGTATTTTTTGATGTCCTCGGGCAGAACGCCAAGAAATTTAACCTCAGGCGCTGAAAAATCACTATTGCGGATGAGTGATGAGGCGGATCCTGCCTTCAGGGTCCGGTAGATGTTTTGAATCGTATAGGCGTCGAGGTCACCGTAGAAATAAAGCGGGATCTTCAATTGGTCCTGGATGCGTTTGGCCCAGCCGCGAACGGCATTGGATGGGACACCGCCGGCGCCGATGATGATCGAATTATGGCGTTTGGTAAAACCATTGGCAACCAGGGTGTTGGCCGTGCCTTCGGACTCGATGATGATGCCGAAGTCGATTTTCTTTTTAGCTTTAAGTTGCAGATTTTGTGGACGGTTTTTGGGTTGAAATGGGGACGTGCCGAGCTGGCTTAGATCAATCACGGCCTCGGTCCCATCGGCGAGGGTTTCGGTCACTACAAGCTGCTGAGAGTAAGTCTGCCCACCGCGGTCATTGGCAAAACAGTTCATCTCCTCTCGATAGGCTTCAATCATTTCGCAGATGAAATCAATCACCTCGTCGGACTCATCCTGGTCAGCGAAGTCCAGGGCTTTGAGGATTGGATTATGCTTAATTTCACCTTTACTGATGTAGTAAAGCTCACGCTTCGTGTTGACGTTGCCGGTCTCAAGATTGCGCAACAGGACTTCCAGCATAAAGATCGCCCGTGACATTTTTTTGACGGAGCTGACATTAAGTTCAGTGCTGACTTTCTTATCTCCCGGAGTCAAAAATCCGAGACGATGGTCGTAGAGCGAATTGTCCAGACTACACTTAGTGGCCTTCAGAATCGGGCGGCGGGCTTTCTCCAAGTCTGTGAGCATGCTGTCACACAAGGACAGACATTGCTTCATGATGTCAGTATTGATGCGGCCTTTGCGCGGGGAATGAGTGGATGCCATAATTCTGATGACCTCTTACGGTTTTATTTCTTGGGAGCCGCTTTTTTGGGGGCTGTGGTTTTTGCAGTTGCTGCTTTTTTGGTTTGTTTTTTAGTCGTCTTATTCTCGGGCGCTTTGGCGCCTTTTTGGGGCTTGGGTTCTGCGGCGGCTTTTTTGATTTTTTTGCTTTTTTTGATTTTTATTGGCTTTTCCGGAGCAAAAACACTCAAAATATCGACCTTCTTGGAGGGTTTTGATGCTTTTTTGGGCGTGGCGATTTGACTGGCGCCATCAGAGTCGGCCTCATCGTCTTGGTTCGCGCCTGCTGTCGATGACTTAGCTAATTCATCAGCTGATTCTTCAGCTGATTCTTCAGCTGATTCTTCAGCTGATTCTTCAGCTGTTGGCTGACGCGATGCCTCCAGTGCCGAGTCTTCATCACGGAAAGCCTTGAGGCGTTTTTTGCGGGCCAGATTGGCTTCATCGAGAGCCGTTTCTGCCGATGCCAATTTGGTTTGAGCCTCGTCCGTATCGCGTCCTAGAATTTTCTTCAGGCCGTCGTAGGCCGCAGTCTTGCGCTTTTCAGGGCTTTTTGTGATGCGAACCAGAGTGTCGACGAGGACGGGGCCGAATTTTTCGATGTGTTGAATCTTTTCTTCAAGATCGGCAGCCTTGGTTTCCCTCGATAAATGTCGTGACAGCCTTTGTCCAGCTTGCATGAGCGCGCGACGAATTTCTTCGACAAGTTCATCGGAGGCGTCAATCGTCTCCTTCGACGCGTTCTTAAACTTGATGAAAGGCGACACAATGGAGACGGCTAAGATGTAAGGGCCTGTCGGAAGCGCGTCTTTGGGTTGCCTCAAGCCGTATGACCGCCAGTTTACGGTCGTGATGGCTTTGACAATGGCGCAAGCGGCCTTATCAAACTGTAAGGGCACCCGGTTGGCAAATCGCAGCACCTGAACCGGCTCATCGCCATCAATGCCGCCACCATGGATTCGAGCAATGGCAACCTCGACCTGTACGGGCTTGAAGTCACAAATCGTTGGCTTTCTTGTGGCTACGGCGAAAAAATCGATCTCGCCAAGGCGCTCCACGGATAGAGACATGGCATCTTCGCCGATGCTGACCACGCTTTGAGTGCTTGGAGCCATGAGTTGTGTGGCCTGCACTGCCGCATAAACTGATTTCAGATGCTCATCCGATATTGATTCCATGCCCTTATCGAGCAGTCCTTGGGGCAAATTTTGCGCCTTGAACATGTCGGTAATCACTTTGTCGCTCATCCGTGAAAAACCTGTTTTGAGCCAGGTCTGCAGTTTCGTTCTGCCAAACAACCGCGCGTGGGCCAGAAATTCTCCAAGTTTCATGGTGTGCGGATGAGGTTCTGTGGCCTCTGGCACATGCGGCACGTCTTTGGTGACACGCTCGTAGGTGGCAGAGCCGACCTCCGGCAGTGTGTAATTCAACGTCATATGTGGATTGACCAGGACATTTCCGCGGAGGTAGGACAGCAAACCCGCTTCGCCATTCAGTTGAACCCGCCCCTCCATAATAAATTCCACAGAGGTTCCATTTGGTCGGTTCCAGTCTATGGTTTGGCGATCCCGCACGATGCCTTTATTGTTTTTGAGATCCACCTCAATCGAGCAGGTCACAGCTTTGCGTTGATCTTTTGTTTTGGTGATGACTCGTACCGGCGTGGCTGTGGTTTGCAGAGCCCAAGTCGTGGCTGCTGAGATGCCAATACCCTGTTGTCCCCGGCTACAGCGACCACGTCCAAACTTGGAGCTGGCCAAATATTCACCAAAGACCTTCGAAATATCGTCTTCCGGGATCCCTGGTCCGTTGTCGTCCACGACAATCCGCAGACGATCGGTGTTTTTCATGGTGCCAGCACCAAGTTTTTCGATGTTAATGTTAATTTCGGGAAGTATCCCGTGGTCTTCACAGGCATCAAGACTGTTGTCCATAGCCTCCTTGACGGTGGTCAAGACGGCTTTGGTTGGTGATGAAAATCCAACTTGTTGCAAGTTTTTTGAAAAATATTCGGCCGTTGAGCTTGAGGTGATCTTTTTTCCTGCCCTTGCCTTGGGGGCTTCTTCAACCTCTGCTTTTGCTGACTTTTTAGTCATTCTGGCTCCAGGAACTAGATGGTTTTACGCAACTTTAAGCCGGCCATTGAAACAGGGAAGTTTGGGCTTCGTCAACCCTCTATTCATGTCCGTCAATGTCCGCCATGTCAGTAGATCGATCCTCCATAGCGCCCGAGCATCGAGCATGGCAATTATCGGCCTGAAGTCGTATGATGAGGCTTAAGTTTAACTCTATGTAATTTTTGTACTTACAGGCGGATCCTCATGGCAGAGCAGCAAATGGTCCAAACCTCGAATCGATTTATGGAACAAGCGAAGATTCAATATCCCGTGATCTGCGGTGCTATGTATCCGTGCAGTAACCCGGAGCTTGTTGCTGCCGCCAGCGAGGCTGGTGGATTGGGCATTGTGCAGCCGGTGTCGCTCGTGTTTGTCCACGGATACGAGTTTCGGGCTGGTCTGCGGTACATTCGTACTTTGACGCAAAAACCGATTGGCATGAATCTTTTGGTTGAAAAAAGCGCCAAACGCTACGAGGACCGTCTGAAGCAATGGCTTGATATCGCACTTGAAGAGGGTGTGCGTTTTTTTATCACCGCGCTTGGAAATCCGACCTGGGTGATCGATAAGGTCAGACCCTTGGGCGGGGTCGTTTACCATGACGTGACGAATTTAAAATGGGCTGAGCGTGCGGTTCAATACGGAGTCGATGGACTTATCTGCGTGAATAATCGTGCCGGCGGTCATTTGGGCACAGAATCTCCCGAGCAACTAATCACAGAATTAAAAAAATTTGGCCTGCCTTTAGTGTGTGCCGGTGGGGTGGGCAGCCATAAAGAGTTTGCCGCCATGATGGGCCTCGGTTACCAAGGAGTCCAGCTGGGCACAAGATTTATCGCATCAGTTGAATGCAATGCCCATCAAGATTATAAGGACGCTATTATTAAAGCCTCCGCCGCGGACATCGTTGCCACCGATAAAATTTCTGGTGTTCCAGTCTCAATCATCAAAACTCCCTACATCGAGAGCATGGGCATTCATGCAGGGCCATTGGCTCGCTGGGCTTTGCGACATCCAAGTTTGAAGCACTACATGCGATTATTTTACACCCTCAAAAGCGTTTGGCAGCTCAAACAGAGTCATCAGCGCGGTTCGAGCTACAAGGACTTTTTTCAGGCCGGAAAAAGTGTGGATACCATCGAAAGGATCATGCCGGTGCAGGACATCATCCAAGATCTGGTGGGTGGCGGTCAGATCAAAAAAAATTAAGATTCCCTTCATGATCAGTCTTGCTGAGAAAACCACTGCCTGAGAAGAATTAAGGTTTTTTCGCCAACATAGGCGCTCAGACGTTCGGCGTTGCGAGCCCCTTTGTAACGGCTTTGTTCGCTATGGTTTTTGTGGGGGCCGCTACCCGTAAGACTGAGTTGCCACGCTCCCATTTCACTATTTGATGATATCGTGACGAGCATACAGCCATCCTCAAGGGGGGGCATCGGTGACGTATAATCAGCCGTCACTAGCGTCAGCTGAGATCCAGGTGGCAAGGGGTGTTGAAAGATTCTCTTGGCCAGATAACCTCTGGTGGCGCGATCAAGAAGATAAATGCGTGTGGCGAGTGGCAGCACCGCCAGAAAATCTCTTGCGGCATCGTCAAAGTCTCGACCCACAAGCCATGCCCCGAGGGCGGCCTCTAGCTTTGGTCGCCAGGTCTGATCAAATTCCGCACGCCGCTCGCCGGGGGTCCACACTTTGATATCGATATAGGGCATATGGCTACGGTAGCCGGTCAAAAAGCCAGAGCCTTGGAGTGCTGATTCGACAATTTCGCCAAGTTTACTTTCGCTTTGTCCAAGGCAGCGCCAGCGCAGTGGTGTCTGTGATTGAGAGGGCGGCGCCAATGGACGCAGAACATCTTCAATACTATCTGTCCAAAGCCCTTCAATTTCACGAGGGGGGCCTGGTAGTGCGATCAAGAGAGTACCTTTTTGCTGAACGCTAAAGGCTGCCGCCGTACCGTGGTGATTCGCGAAGATGCTGGCGCCCCGGGGGAAAAACGCCTGTTGTTTGTTTGACTCTGCGATGGGCGCTCCAACACTTTCAAGGCGTTTTAAAATTGACTGCCAAGCATCTTCATCCCAAATTAAGGGTTGGCCACAATAATCAGCAATGATGTGACGTGTGAAGTCATCGGACGTGGGGCCCAGACCTCCGGTGATGATCACAATCTGATGCTCTTTAGCAGCCTGTTCAAGGCTCCATCGCATGAGAGGACGGTCATCGGGCACCGCCAAATGGAGATCACAGTTGAAACCTAGATCAGTCATCCTGCTGGATAGATCACTTGCGTTGCTATTGATGATCTCACCGGCTGTGACTTCTGTCCCGATGGTAATGATGGCGACTTTTTTTGGAGGATATGGGCTCAAATTGAAAACTCCGCCTTGGCATCACGGGTGACAAGATCCATAAAAGCGCTGCGCACTGGTTTGTGCTCGTATAGCACTTTATACACTTGATCGGAAATGGGCATGTCAACTTTCAGCTTTTCAGCTAAATGATGTGCGGCTTTTGCCGTCGTAAACCCCTCTGCGACGGATCCGAGGCTGGCCAGAGCGTCATGGACACTCATCCCCTGCCCGAGTCGATAGCCAAGGGAATAGTTACGGCTCTTGTCAGACCCGCAGGTTAAAAACAAATCTCCAACGCCACCCAATCCTTGCAACGTGAGAGGGTTGGCGCCGAGCTTCACCGCGACATGCGTCATTTCCGCGAGGCCGCGAGTCATCAGCGCCGCCATGCTGTTCATTTGGAGGCCCAATCCAGCGCAAGCTCCGGCTGCGATAGCGATCACATTCTTCAACGCACCGGCCACTTCGAGTCCGATGGGGTCTGACGACGTATAAACACGAAAGTGTGACGTGTGGAAAATTTTTTGGACGGCCTCGGCGCGGGATTTGTCTTTGCTGGCGGCAACAACCGCGGTGGGCAATTTATGTGCAACTTCAACCGCAAAACTTGGCCCCGACAAGATCACCGATTTTGTCGCAATCTCCTGCCCAAAAATATCTTTGAAGACATCGGCGGAAAAGGTTCCAGTGGCGATTTCGATGCCTTTGACGGCGCTGATCAATAAGGGTTTTGTGGTTAAATGTTGAGCAAAAATTTTGAGCGTTTCGCGTACGGCTTGCATGGGAACAGCGACCACAATCGCCAGGTAGTCATTTATTTGAGCAGCGTTGATGTGGTTGATCGCTCTCAGGGTCGGTGCTAATGTAATGGTGCTAAGATATTTGGGATTTTTATGATCGTTGTTGATACCATCAACAATGGATTGTGATCGTGACCAGATTTCAACGCTCCAATCTTCGCTGGCTAGGTGGGCGGCGAGGCACGTGCCGAAGTTTCCGGCTCCTATGACGAGAATCTTACCTTGTTTTAGTGCTGTATCCATCACGTGTTCTCCAGCTTTTCTTTGCGATCAAGGTTCGGTGCAGTGAGATATCGAGTGTTATTTTACCAGACTTTTCTGGCAGGTGGACATCAATGAACCCTTACATTCCTGTGTTAATCGTTTTGATCTTTGGTTTGACGCTGGGGGCAATCCTGAGCGCACTTGCCGCGTTTATGGGGCCTCGCAACCCTCGTCCCGAAAAGAATGATCCGTATGAGTGTGGTGTTCCTAAGGTGACCAATGCCAACGAGAAGATGAGCGTGAAATTTTATCTCACGGCGATCTTATTTATCCTTTTTGATATCGAAACGATTTTCCTTTACCTGTGGGCCAAAGCATTCCCACAGCTCGGTTGGTTCGGAGTGGTTGAAATCATGGTGTTTATGTTCATCTTGGTCGCTGGCTATGTCTATGTTGTGAAACGAGGAGCACTGGAATGGGATTAACGGCAATTGGTTTGACGGCTAATGAATTTACAGTGCAATTTATCGCGACGCTGATCAAGTTTGCGATTGTCGCTGGCATCCTCTTGCAGCTCCCTCCAGTCATGGTCTGGATTGAACGCCGCGTTCCGGCGATGATGCAGCGCCGCAAGGGCCCCAATCGGGTTGGTTTGTTCAACTGGCGTCTTTATGGTCTCCTGCAGTCTTTGGCTGATACGATCAAGCTGATTTTCAAGGAAGAGGTTGTGCCGGAGGGGGCTCAAAAAGCCTTCTATCACCTGGCTCCGGTGTTTTCGGTATTTCCGGCTTTTTTAATTGCCATGGCAATCCCCTATGGTCCTGACATCCAAGCCTTTGGATTCACGATACCTTTGTCAGTGATTCGGGTTGATGTGGGATTTCTTTTTATCTTCGCCGTGAGCTCCCTGGCTGTCTACGGCATCACGATTGCTGGGTGGGCCTCAAACAACAAGTACTCCCTGCTGGGATCTCTGCGGGCGTCGGCTCAGATGATCAGTTACGAGATCCCGCTGGCAATGTCGTTAATCCCACCGGTTCTTATTTATGGCTCTCTCGATCTCAACAAAATAGTGGAAGCGCAGTCCCACGTCTGGCAATGGGGCGTCTTTCTTTCGCCGATCTCATTTTTGTTGTTCTTGATTGCCATGTTTGCGGAGACTAACCGTGCACCGTTTGATCTTGCCGAGGCTGAGGGCGAGTTGGTGGCTGGTTTTCACACGGAATATACGTCGGCGAAATTTGCGGCGTTCTTTTTGGGCGAGTATGTGAGCATGTTTGTTATGAGCTGCCTGATATCGACGGTGTTTTTTGGCGGTTGGCAGGTGCCTTTTTTAAACGTGATGGCACTGGACCAGATTGTTGGTCTGCCTGGTGTCGGGGCTTTCGTTGGTTTTCTGTCCCTGCTGATGAAAGCTGCTTTCTTCATGTGGGTCTACATTTGGGTGCGCTGGACGGTCCCGCGGTTTCGCTATGACCAGCTCATGGGCTTGGGTTGGAAGTATATGATTCCTTTGGGGTTGATTAATGTCGTATTGACTGCGGTTGTTCTGGCCGCAGTCCGGTTTTGAGGGGGGCTCTGCGGTTATGCCTGATTTTTCTTTATTGATGACGCATGGGGTGTTTCACGCATTGGCCGCGCTGATCACTCTGGTCTCCTTGTGTGTGGTGTTGTCCCGTCATCCCGTTAAAAGCGCAGTGTTTCTTGTGGTGGATCTTTTTTTGCTCGCTGGACTCTACGCATCATTGGACAGCCATTTTGTCGCCGCAATCCAGGTGCTGGTCTATGCTGGAGCGATTTTGGTGTTGTTCTTGTTTGTGATCATGTTGCTCAATCTGCAGCCTGATCAATTGAAGGGACTGCGCTTCAGCGCTGTCGAGGCTGGCACCTTAATGATCTCGTTGATCGGTTTCTTGATCACGGTGTTTGCGACGATTGGCGGCAAGCCCACGGGTCTAGGAGATGGTTCACTCGATGTCGCTGCGATCGAAAAGGCTGGGGGTAACACCTACGTCGTGGCCATGAAGCTATTGACCGATTACATCTGGCCCTTTGAACTGGCGTCCATTTTGATTTTGTTAGCCATTGTTGCCGCGATCGTGATCGCTAAAAAAGATAAAAAGAAACAGCCGGTTGTTTGACCGGATAACGAGGAGAGTGCAGCGTGGTACCTGTTGAGTTTTATTTTATTTTGGCGTGTGTGATGTTTCTATTGGGGCTTTTTGGCGCCCTCTTCCGCCGCAATATCATCATGGTTTTGATGTCCATTGAATTGATGCTCAACGCTGTAAACCTTGTGTTTGTGGCGGCGGGTCGCTCGATCGGTAATGTTGACGGGCAGGTGATGGTGCTGTTTGTGATCACTGTTGCGGCGTGCGAGGCAGCAGTTGGTCTTGCTATGGTGATTGCGCTGTTCCGTAAATACGGGACAGTGAATACGGATATTCTCAGACTCTTGCGCGGCTAAGGGGGGGTGTTTTGATGTTGTGGTTAATGTTGTTGGCACCTTTGTGCGGCGCGTTTGTGAATGGTTTGATCCTCAGAAAAGCACCGAAAATTGTCAGTCACATGGTGGCAGTTGGTGCGATGTTGGTGTCTTTTGCGGCCGCGGTCAGTGTCTATCTGGTTATGATGCGCAACGGTGGGGAGCCGCAGACATACTTGGCTTTTGACTGGCTGGATGCCGGGGGATTTCACGCACCGTTTAAATACATTGTTGACCGTCTTTCTGGCTTGATGATGTTAGTGGTTACGGGCATTGGCACCCTGATCCATATCTATGCTGGTGGTTACATGCACGAGGAGTCTTCCACCTATCGATTTTTTACCTACTTGAACCTGTTTGTGTTCATGATGCTGCAACTGGTCATGGGCGACAATCTGATGGTGATGTTTGTCGGTTGGGAAGGTGTGGGTCTTTGTTCGTATCTGCTGATTGGGTATTGGTTTCATGAGGATAAAAACGCCGCGGCCGGAATGAAGGCATTCTTGGTTAATCGTATCGGTGATATTGGATTTCTGTTTGGGATCTTTTTGACGTACCGGCATTTTGGCACGGTGAGTTTCACGGAACTGCGCCAGATCATCGGTGATCAACCGCTGGATGCCATCAAAATCGGTGCGATTGGTTGGATCACGCTTTGTCTTTTTATCGGTGCTACCGGAAAATCGGCTCAGCTACCATTGTATGTTTGGCTTCCAGACGCGATGGCGGGCCCGACGCCGGTCTCGGCACTGATCCACGCCGCAACCATGGTGACAGCTGGGATTTACATGATGACCAGACTGAATTTTATGTTTTACCTTGCACCAACCACCATGCACGTCATCGCTGTCGTGGGTGGCCTTACGGCGTTTTTTGCTGCAACAATTGCAATCGTCCAATCGGACATCAAAAAAGTCCTCGCCTATTCCACGGTCAGCCAGCTTGGATACATGGTTATGGCGTGCGGTGTTGGGGCGTTTGAGGCCGGTGTTTTTCATCTCTTTACCCATGCTTGCTTTAAAGCTTTGATGTTCCTTGGGGCAGGCTCTGTGATTGTTGCCATGCATCATGAGCAAGATATGTTTAAGATGGGTGGTCTCAAAAAATACATGCCCATCACGCACCTCGTCTTTTTGATTGGTGTTCTTGCAATCATCGGGATGCCACCGTTCGCGGGGTTTTTCTCCAAAGATGAAATCCTCTGGAAAGCCTTTATTGGTGGCGGCCCCGCACTTTGGGGGCTTGGTGCAGTCACAGCTGGGTGCACATCTTTCTATATGGTTCGCTTGCTCTGCTTAACGTTTTATGGGCCACATCGCGGCGGTGGGTCCCATGGCCACGGCGATAGCCACAACAGTCATGGCGACGGTCATAGCGACAGTCATAGCAATAGTCATACGGCTCATCATGGTGCGAAGCACGAGCATCACACGCCCCACGAGACGGGCATGGATATGTGGGGTCCGTTGGTTGTCCTTGCAGTCCTTAGCGCCGGTGTGGGTTTCTTGGGCGTCCCTCACGTTTTGGGTGGTCACAATATTTTTGAGCACTACCTGAAACCTGTCATGATGATTCCCGAAGCTGCAAAAGAGCACTGGGAGTTTTTAGAGGCAAGCTACGAGCATTCTCTGGAGATAGGTCTTATGGTTGCGTCAGTCGTGCTCATGCTGATTGCGTCATCAACGGCCATATTTCTCTACGGCAAAGGTCCAAAACCAGTGCTTGAAACATGGCGTAAGTCTTGGTCGAGAGTCTACGAAACGCTGTGGAATAAGTACTGGGTGGACGAGTTTTATTTCGCAAAGATCGTGCAGCCTGTGCGTGACATGGCCGAGTTTTTGTGGGCTTTTGTGGACGTCAAAATTGTGGATGGAGCGGTCAATGGCGTCGCTGAGCTTAGCCGTTTTGTCGCGGGGACCTTGAGCTTTAAAATGTCGGGATCAGTGCATCGGCATGCCATGGTGCTGATGGTTGGTCTGGTCTGTCTATTGTCTGTCTTGGTATTTAATTAACCGATTTGATTGATTGATTGATTGATTGATTGATTGATTGATTGATTGATTGATTCACGAGTGATTGAAAGGATTGATCTTAATATGCAGTTCATCAACTCCCACATCCTGTCCTTTCTGATCTTCATGCCCCTTTTGGCCGCGTGTGCAACACTTGCTGCGCCGTCAGTCGTGGTTGCCAGATGGGTAGCGATGGCAGCATCGGTTTTGGGATTACTGGGCGGACTCCATCTTTGGTATTGGTTTGATGGTTCGTCGGCGGCTCTGCAATTTGTTGAGAGTTACGAATGGATTCCCAGCTTTGGCATCAAATACATTGTGGGTGTGGATGGCTTGAGCCTTTTATTGGTGGTCCTTACCACGTTTTTGATGCCGCTCGTGCTGCTTAGTCAGTGGCATATTGATGATAAACGTCAAAACATATTTTTGGCGCTTTTACTCGCGTTGCAGTCGGGAATGATTGGTGCGCTTGCTGCGATGGATCTAGTTTTCTTTTACGTGTTCTGGGAAGCAATGCTGATCCCCATGTACTTTATCATTGGTGTTTGGGGTGGAAAGCGTCGCATCTATGCCGCTACCAAGTTTGTGCTTTATACGGTTCTTGGTTCGCTTTTGATGTTAGCTGCGGCCGTTTTGCTTTACTTCGCTCATTTCCGTCAGACGGGTGTTTATTCGACCAGTTTGCTGGATCTTTATGCGGTGAAGTTGCCTCTTGGCAGTCAGACATGGATGTTTGCGGCATTTGCCGTGGCATTTGCAATCAAAGTGCCGATGTGGCCGTTTCACACATGGTTGCCTGACGCTCACGTGGAAGCTCCCACCGTTGGCTCAGTGATTCTGGCTGGTGTCTTATTGAAGATGGGGACCTACGGTTTGTTGCGTTTTGCGTTGCCATTATTTCCGGAGGCGATGGTGACATTTGCTCCGGTTCTGATGTTCTGTGGTGTGGTCGGCATTATCTATGGCGCCTTGACGGCATGGGTTCAAAAAGACGCAAAGAAAATGGTGGCCTACTCTTCCGTGTCGCACCTTGGTTTTGTGGTGATTGGTAGCTTTGCTATCATGGCAAGTGGTGAGCTGAGTGTTGAGGCGCTGACGGGGGCAACCTATCAGATGATCAATCACGGTATCTCAACGGGGGCTTTGTTCTTTCTGGTTGGGGTTATTTATGACCGTCGGCATACGCGGCAGCTGGCTGATTTCGGTGGACTTGCAGAGAATATGCCATGGTTTGCGATCATGCTTATTGTGGCAACTTTAAGCTCGGTTGGATTGCCTGGCACAGGTGGATTTGTGGGGGAGTTTTTAATTTTGAACGGGGTGTTTCAGGCGATGCCGGTCGCCGGTGCCATCGCGTCTTTGGGGGTTCTTCTTGGCGCCGTCTACATGCTGACATTGTGCCGGAAGATTTTGTTTGGACCCCTCGATAATCCCGAAAATAAAGAACTGTCAGATCTCAATGCCCGTGAGTTTGGCTATCTGGTGCCTTTAGCATTATTGGCGATTTTGATGGGGGTTTTCCCGAACTTCTTTATGGGTAAAACAAAGCCAGCCATTGAACATCTTGCGAAAAATTACAAAAATTACAGTCTCGACTACAGAATGGGCAGTGACATGTCTGCTCAGTCGGTACAATAAGGAGTGATCAGGTGAACTTTCAAGTCCCCCAACTGACCTTGGCATTTTACGGATCAGCGTTTCCGATTCTGCTTTTGTGCGTATCCGGAGTCATCGCGCTGATGATGGGTGTCAGCAAAAATTGCAATGCGGCAAAGACAAATCATTATTTCAATACTATCTCACTTGGCATCTGTTTAGTGGCATTGATGAGGCAGTATGCGATCTCTGGTGCAGCGAATGAGGTGTTTTTAAGCGGCGGTTTTATTGCCGGCCGGCTTGGTTTCTTCGCCCAAGGCTTGATCATCGGCATCGCGCTCGTCGTTTCGCTGTTGATGTTCGCAAGTCATATCAGAGAAAAATTCTTCCGCGGCGAGATCATCGCCCTATTCCACATGGTGCTTGCCGGAATGTTGACGATGGTCGCGACTGATGATGTTGTAACCCTTTTCATCGGGCTTGAATTGGCCTCGATTGGGGTTTATGCCCTGATCGGCTACGTTAGCCCAAATAAACTGTCGCAAGAGGGTGCGATTAAATATTTCGTTTTGGGTTCGATCGCTGCTGCGATCTTGTTGTTTGGTTTCGCGTTCCTCTACGCAGCCACGGGCTCCCTTCGAATCAGTGAAATCAGCGCGGCGATCGGCAAGATTAGCGGTCACTCATGGATTGAATTGGGTGCTATTTTGGTGGTGGCTGGCATTGGGTTCAAAATGGCCCTTGTTCCCTTTCACATGTGGGCGCCGGATGCTTATGAAGGGGCTCCAACCGGGTTGACAGCGTTTATGGCCACGGCAATGAAGACCATGATCATGGTGGCTGCGATCCGTCTTTTTGAACACGGTTTAGACGGTGTTCACGGTGTTTGGATCCCGGTCTTTGGATTTATGGCAGCGGCCTCATTACTTTTCGCCAATATCATGGCGTTGGCACAACAAAGCGTAAAGCGAATGCTGGCCTATTCATCCATTGCGCATAGCGGTTATATGGCACTCGCAGTCACAGCCATGGGTGGTAGTGCCACTCAGTACTCAACTCCATCTATCATTGTGTATTTAATTTCCTATGTTCTAGTGAGTTTAGGCGCCTTCGCCGTTTTGATGTGGCTTGAGAACGAGCGGTGTGAAAACATTATCATCGACGATTTGACGGGACTCTCCAAAACAAACCCCTACGCGGCGTTCGCTCTGGCGGTTTTTATGTTTAGTTTGGGTGGGATGCCGCCGACGGTTGGATTTATCAGCAAACTCTATGTGTTCAATGCCGCATTAAGTAACAACCTTGTGGCCCTGGTCGTGATCGCTGCCGTTGGGTCGACGATCTCATTGTATTACTACATGAGAATCATCGTCCGTATGTTTATGATGGATGCCACACCAGTGCTTGGCTCATTGATCAAGCCAACCCGTTCGTGGGTGACAACTGCAGTTGTGACGATCGCTGTGGTTTTGATTGTGGTACTGGGTACGGTCCTTCCTGAACCCATGCTGCGCGTTGCGCGGCATACGGCAGGAGAGATTACGGGCGGATGAGGCGAAGACGTTAAAAAAACGCCGAATGCACGTTGCATTCGGCGTTTTTTTAATGGTCCGGATGGCAACTTGGTACTTAGTTCTTTGATTCCCCTTGAGGCATGAGCTCATCTCCGACAGGTTTTGTCACGGTGGGGCTGATACTTGCGATCACGGTTTTCTTGGCGCGGTAAATATCCGGTTTTCCGGCTTCTCGGATGAAAATCATGTCCGCATTGTCTTCGGCGGTCCAAATATCCACACTAGAGGGCGTAGATCTAGAAGAGATCGATAGTTTGACCTTGTGGGTGGGTGCTTTTGACAAAAATTTCGAAGTTTTGCTGCCGTCCAAGACCACATCTTCTGCTCGTGCATACTCGAGATCAACAATCAATCCGCGAATGTGTGTCACCGGTTTTGGCTGCTCCTCTGGCTTGCCCTGAAATTTGCCCTCAGCATTAAATTTCCCGGCGTCATTGGCGGCATACCAGTCAGAACCAATCTTACGGAAACTTTGTCCGTCCACTTCGATGGCCGTTACCTGTGCGGACTCAAAGTCAAAGATGCGTTTATCACGAAGGTCTTGAGCTGATTTTATGAGCTTAGATTTTTGATCGTCGGCAATCTTGTAACGCGTCTCAACCCCCTCGATCGATGCATAGGTTGATCCCTTGACATCAGCGAGGGTGATTTTAACCGCTTTGTCTCCTGATTTTAATTGCCAAGAGGCCAGGATTTTTGCGGATTTAAGGTTTGCCAAAAATTTGGAGTCTGGTTCGTCAACAAACTCCGTCGCTTTCACTCCCGTTAAATCGTCCAGAAAATTATTGATCGAAGTCAGATCACCCTTTGCCTTTACGGGCGCAGTGATCTGCCATTGATCATTGGCTTTGGTTAAGGCGATGCCCTCTGTTTTGGTCGCTCCTTTGGCGGTCACGGATACGCTGCCCACAATATCGGTGACCTCATTGGCGCGGAGCCCGAGGATTTTCTTGTCGCGAAGATCAAAAAGCGTTTTGCCTGTTGAGGTGGCGATGTACTGACTACCAGCGTAGACGCTCTCGCTCTCGCTGGTAGCTGTGTAGGCGCTGAATCCGACTGGCGCATTGATGCCGACAAAAAATGTGATTTTTTTGCCTTCATTTGTTTCGATCTCGATAGCTCGTCTCGGCTCATTGAGGCCAAAAGCTTGCCAGCGCTCCCTACCCTTAGCGACTTCGGACTCTGTTTTATATTCAGTGATGCTTTTTAGCAGGTCTGAGATCACCTGCTGGTCGGCATTCGACGCAATGGGAGTCTTAATGATCCAAGTGTCGTTCTCACGCCTAAGGGTTACGTCAACTACCTCTGCGGCAGATGGTTTTTTGTCGGCTGATTTATCGCCGTCGCTTGAGTCAGGATGAGACTTGAAATGTATGCCCACGACTGCGTCAGGTTTTAGTTGCAGTATAAGGCCTTTTGTCTCTTTTTCTTTTTCGTCTTGTTTTGTTTTCCATTCATCCCAAGTGGCTAGCCCACCCAATGCGATCAATGTGATGCCCAGGCCAGCCATAATCTTCCACTGGTTTTTCATGCCTGTTTCCTCCGCAGCCAATAGAATGCACCAAATCCTAGGAACAGGAACGGATAGATATAACTGATAAATAATAGATTTAGCGTAGCGCCGCCGGAGGTGAGTGCGAGTGTGCTTTTTGTCAGGTCTTTGGGGCGAATGGAGATAAATGCGTCATCTTGCGTGAGCCAGGACACGGTATTCACGAGCAGATCGCGGTTTTCAGCTCTTTGTGCTCCTTGATTAGTCATAAACTGAGATGATCCAAAGGCGGCGATGCGAACATCTTTTTCGCCGCTTTTACCAGTCGCGGTCGCCATAACGGCAAAGGATCCCTGTTCGATACGGTCCTGAGATATGCCGCGCAGGTCATTTGCAGACTGAACATTCTTGACTTTGACGGTTGTTTCTCCTGCCGTCTTGCCGATCATGCTGACTTTGAATTTCGCTGAGTTATCGGTGTGCTCAGAAACGGTCCTGGTGTTCTGGAATAGCACGGCAACGTTGCTCTTGCGGGCGAAGTCCTTGGTCACGGGACTGAACTCATCAAAATCTCCGATAATGGCGTTATTTTGACCAAGAAGCTGTGCCCTTGGATCGTCTGGACGAAGAATCATGAAATCGTCATTGAATGACATCCCATATTTTGTGAGGACTTTGTTGAGGTTTGCGACTGGTGTCATGGCGTCGACAAGTGCGAGGACGCTACCACCCTTTGCGATGAAGTCTTCAATAAACTGACCCTCCTGTTCCTTAAAGTCATACTTAGGACCAGCAATGATCAGTGTCGAGGCGTCATCGGGAACTTTGCCACTATCAATCAGATTGACATCCGCAACATCATAACGGTTATTTTTGAGTTCCTGCGTGATGATTTCAAAACTCGAAGCTTCTTGGCCTGTCAGAGCCCCTTCTCCGTGTCCTTTGGTGAAATAAATTTTCTTGGTGCCCTCTTTCAAGACAGCAACCAACGCATTAGTGACCTTTTCTTCTGTAAAGGTTGTGACGCGATTTTCCTGAAGGCCGAGCTTGAAAATAACGGTGTTGCCAGACGTTAGCTTCTCGGCCATGGCTCTTGTGGGGTCTTTTTGAGGGTTGACGTACTCAATCGCCATTTTTGCGCCAGTTGCCGTATAAAGACCAATCAAATCTCGAAAGCTCTGTTCCTGCTGTTGTTCCAAAAAGAATGCCGTAACCTTGAGTTCCGCATTCCGCGCCTTCAGAGATTCCACAGCCTTGATGGATTGGTCAGATAAAGTATTGGTTTGGTCGCGACTGAGATCTAGGGTCTTGTCGAAACGGGGGCGGCTAGTAATGATGGAAATTCCAATCAAAACAGCAACGGTCATGAGCAAGACGACTCCCGAGGATGCGCCGTACTTTGCGCCTTTACGAGCAAAGAATTTTTTGAAGCCAGTGCGGTCAAGCCATCCCCACAGCGCGATCAGCGCCAACGCAAGACCCCATCCGATGCTCTTGAAGACAACCGCTTGAGCGGAGAAGCTAGACGCCAAAGAGGCAAAAAGTGCAGCAATAAAAATTGCCAAAAAAGGAAGAATAAAAAGTCCTGTGCGCATGATGAATTACCTCCACCGCTGGCTATCTAAAGTGACATTGGTAAAAAATAGAAACATGGCTGTGAAGACAAGAAAGTAAGTCGTGTGTCCCACGGAAATGGTCCCCTTGAAGAAGGCGTCGAGATGGTCTGAGCTTGCCATATATTTCAGGATGGACTCAGTGATGCCGCCACCACTGAGATTGGGTGCCATCCAGTTCAGAATCAGCAGAAGGAACAGACCAAACATCGTAAACAAGAATGCCATGAATTGATTGCTTGTCATGGAGCTCACCCAGAGACCAAAGCTGATTTGGGACGCCATGAGTAGAAATAATCCTAGATAGCTGGAGGCAATCATCATCTTGTCCGGATTACCGTGAGTGATCGTGAACAGTGGATAAACAGCTGAAGCAACGAGGACAATTGCCATCAAGCCTGCGGCGGCAAAAAACTTGCCAAGAACGATCTCCAGAGCTGTGCATGGGGCCGTTTGCAGGAGGCGAATGGAGTGATTGCGCTTTTCTTCGCTAAAACTAGCCATCGTGACTGCGGGAACGATCAACAAAAGAATGAAGTGAAGGTTATAAAATAAAGCTTTGAGGAGCTGTTCCAATGTCGGAGCCTGTCCTCCCATCATGGGTGCCTGGGTGGTCATCTGCATAAACATATGGACGAAGTTGTTGAAGAAAAAACCCATAAAAATTAAAAAGAACCAAAAGATTGCCGCAGCTCTTGGTGACCCGAAATAGGCCCTCAAATCACGGCGCGCTATTGCGATGATCGCACTCATTATTATACCTCCCTGAGATGTTAAATCATTGAATGCAGTTATTTCGTAAGTTGTAGGAACACATCCTCAAGAGATCTGGTCTTAAGACTCAAACCTCTAATCCCAAAACCCCCATCGATGACGGCTTTTGCCACGTCATCCAGAACTTGATCTCCGGAGGAGGTGCCTAGGGCAAATTCAATGTCCTCTGATGAAGCTCCGGCCTTTAAGTTTTGCAGGCCTAAGCGTCCCAGGGTGGTGAGCGCATTGGCGCCGTTTCTTGCGACTTTAAGTTTGTAGATATGGCCAGCTTCCATGGATGCAGCCAGTTGCTCGTAGGTGCCCTGGGTGACAACTTTTCCTTTGTTGATGATGACGATCTTGTCGCAGGTGTTTTGCACTTCGCTCAAAATATGTGAAGACAAAAGGATGGTGTGCTGGCCGGCAAGATTACGGATCAGTTTACGAATTTCGGCGATTTGTGTGGGATCTAAGCCTTCCGTAGGTTCGTCGAGTACTAGAACCTCTGGATCGTGGACAAGGGCCTGTGCCAGACCCACGCGTTGCCGATATCCTTTTGACAGGTTACCAATCAATCGCTGACGCACGTCTCCGAGCGACAACTTTTCGATGGTCGTTGCAACCCGATTTTTGAGTTGAGACCTTTCTACCTTGTGCAATTCTGCGGCGTAGGCGATATATTCCGAGACAACCATATCATGGTGAAGTGGCGCAACATCCGGCAGGTAGCCTAACCGCTTTTTAGCCTCCAGAGGTTGCTCTGTAATGTCAAATCCCGCTACCTTTGCAGTACCGCTGTCAGCTCCGATACATCCGCAAAGAATGTCCATGGTGGTGGATTTCCCGGCGCCGTTTGCACCAAGGAATCCGACGATTTGCCCCTTCTCGACGGTGAATGTCACGTTTGAGAGTGCTGCCAGATCGCCGTAGTTTTTTGTTAGACCGGATACCTCGATCATGCCTTCCTCCGTATCAATGTGCGCGACGGGTATCGTCGCGACCGAAAATAAACTTACTCAAAACAAAATCTATTATAAAAACTAACTTTTAGTGATGATTCAAGCCAGTTTTTTAATGGAGCGAGTGACCCCATTGCAGGCATCTCTGTAAAGGTCTGAAGCCCGGCTCATGAGCGGTTCACGAGCGGTTCTCGGGATATGATTTGCGCTAAGGTAAGTCGAGCACCCTCACCATCGCGCCACTTTGCCATAATTTTGACCAGTTTTGATAATGCTCTGATGCTGGGTGTCCACTGGTACCGACTGGAAATGACCATAGGCTGGATGCCGGATCACCGGGAGCCCAAATAACACGCATACTGGGACCATGATTGGGTCGTTCGGCCCGCACTGTCGTTGCAGCGCCAAATTGTGGCCATTCTTTGATGGCAAAGAAGCGATCGATGATCGGAAGGCGCCCTACAAATGGATGCTGTGCGCCCCAAAGATTTCTCTCCTGCCAGGATTTCACTTTACGCGGGGATTTATGAGAGACCCACCGTAGCAGACCATCAGCCACCTCGTTAGTTTGGAGGCCAAGAGCGCTCAGTGCCTCAGGGTTCTCCAGGATGCTGACGATCCTCGCACGCTTCATCTCTCGCTTAATCGTTGGCAGTGGCGCTTTGGTCGGTGCAAAGTGGGATGAAATCTGATGCAAGATGAGCTGATCCAAAATAAGAGCCATGTCATCGGCGTCACTCATGCATACCGGACACTCTTTGATGTCGCCAGTCCATTGCTTCCAAGAGTTGATTTGGGCCGTTTCAAGCAACGTGGACTGGCCATTTTGGAGAAGCCAATGAAGCAGCTTACGGTGAAAGTGCGAGACTGTGTCCAGCTGCAATAGTCGCATGTCATCAATGGTCAACGACTCCGACCGTGACAGGAATTCTCGGACTCTATTGGCCCGGTCATCATCCGCCCAGTTGTGAATTTTTTGATCGTCCCAAAGCCTCTGGTTGGCTGTGGCAATAAACGCGGACACCTTGTTTTTGTCACCGGTTAGATCAGCCGCTCCAGTCACTTTTCCATCAATCGCTAAGGTCTGAGAAGCGGGTGAAAATAGTCGGGGTCTCTTTGCGGTGAGGCATTCAGGGCTCCACGAGGATTTTTCCCAGATCTCGGCATAAGCTCCTGGAGCGATTTTTACGATATCGCAACCGCTGATGCGAAGACCCATATTTTGATGCCGATCGAGCATGGTGAAGCTGAGCGGGACGAAGCGAAATTCGTCAATGGCCTCATTGAATGTCTGCCAATCGGATGCGTGGTTCAGTCGGCGTGCCGGCAGCGATAAGACCCCTGGCTTGTGGGCCAGCCACTGCCGCGCTACCAGTTGTTGCCGCGATAGTTCTTTGACAACAGGCCCTCTTGGGGTTCTGCGAATGGTCACAAATTCTGAATCACCGTCTTTGACCAAAATTTCTCGCTTGGCTGTTTCAATGATTTGATCCGGTGTTTCTAAAACAGCATCATCGACATCTTCCGCCGTGTTTGTGATGGACCATGCGAGGTCATGATTCATGCCGATCAAGACACCGGGTAGCCCGGGGACTGCAACCCCAACCACCCACCAGCCGTCGGCTGTACTCAACCGATAGGGCATCCATAGTTGCGGCACGGTGTTTGCCAAATGCGGATCGTTTGCGAGCCACGCACCGTTTTTCCCGCGGTAGGCCCATGAGTTGCTTCCATTCAGTCCGCGTGGGTCTGACGCGGTGTTTAAGATGAAATCTTCATCACGAGGATGACTTGCGGGTAGCCGCGGTGCTGGCGTTATGGGCATGACGGCAGGTTTTTGCTCGAAGACGAGATGATTCCAAAGATGCCGCGTCGGAAATACAAAATGCCACCAAGATTCAGGGAGGGCCTGGTGCCATTCGCTCATATCAAGATCCCGACTCCAAGAGCGGGTCATATTATCAGTTAAGACCATCGCTACGAGCACACTATCCACACAACTCCAAGTGGCGGGCCTGGATTTAAGGATCCAGTATTCAATGCCTGTTTGTCGGGGGTGTTGTTCAATAAATTCATTGACCCCGCGAGCATAGGCTTCACACGTGTCACGCTGATCTGACGGCATGGTTTCGTAGGCTTTTAGGGCATAAAAACGCCAGTCCTCGAGTCTTTGTTGCCGGTCGTATGGGAGTGCGTCTTTGCCAAACAATTCAGCCAAAGAGCCGTCCCCTTTGCGTCGCATCAAATCCATCTGAAACATGCGCTCACCTGCGGAGGCAAAACCTTGCGCCTGAATGATTTGCAACCATTCAGAACCGGCCACACTGAGCACGCCCATCTGATCGCGTTTGATGGTGGCCTTGTCATAATTTGCGAGCTGCCCAGCAGAAAGACCCTGAGAGCGGACCATCCACCAACATAGACCAGAAATACTTACGATCGCCGCGACGAAAAACGCAATGACCGAATACATGACTTTACGCATACCAGCCCCACTTGCCCGCTGCCAACGAGGGCCAAGGCAACCAATGTTCGTTCCAGATGATGGGGGTTTATCTGTCGGATCACAAGTCAAAAAAATCTGTTTGGATTTTCGACAGAATTTGCGGTGGGTTTATCTTCAATTTGAACTTCGACCAAGAGCCTCATTTGCGCAGAGATTCTTGGCTGCATTTACTTGAAATTTGCGACAAGAATGATTGAAATCCTTAGGGTTGGCCACAGCCGCCACTAGTCAGCCGCGGGTTTTCCACGCCAATTTCACTTTTACAAACACTAGCGCGGTAAGTTCCCTGGAAGCAAAATCCAGCTCCAATATGACCGGTTCCTCGATTGTATTTTGGATTTTCTCCAGCCGATCCGGTGATCGTGTTCGCGCCTGCTTTGAGTGAGGTCAGAGCTAGCGGTGCGGTAAGAATTTTATTGTAGGATACCGTATTGGATGCCTCAGCCATGCTGAGTACGTTGACGCCATTGACCACAAGACCGACGGAGTGATCATCAACCGAGTAACCCAAGAGTGAAATTTTTATGTCCGTCGCATCAGCTGGCAAGTTTAAAGTCTTCGTTCCTGTCGCAGTGTATGTCCCTTCAGGAACAATTTGCGTCAAAGCTTGAAATTGGATTCTTGGATCGATTTTACATTCCACGAGTGGGACGACTGCTGTTGGCGTGGAAGGAGTTGTTCCAGTAGTTCCGGTTGTCGCGCTTGTTTGTACTGATGTTTGCCCACCTTCTTCGGGAGCACTGATTGGGTTCTTAGACGCCTCTGCGTCCGTGTCTTTGCCAAGAGGGAGCTGCGCTTTTTGACCTTGGGACGTTGAAAATTTTCCCTCGGAGCAACTGTTTAAAAATCCAAGTGAGACTGCCAAAGTAGTAGCAATGACAATCAGGTTAAGCTTGCATTGATTCACGAAACACCTCCTCGCTCAGTAGAGAAACTATCGGCAGGCGGCTGAAAAATCTGAGTCAATTTTAAAAAACAAAGTAAATATAGTGCTTTAAAAGTCGATTTGCGGGTTTTGAATCGTTGGCGCTGATTTTGATAACATTACGTTTTTATTGGGTTTATTTTCTTTGAGGTCATTTTTATGGGCGAGGACTTGCACTCAGTCATCAGGAAGTAGCATAATATCATTAGTACCTTACGGCACATACGGCCACAGCCGATCGTCAAAGAATACAGAGGAGACCCCAAAATGGCTACGCTGACCAAAGACGCTCTCATCGAATTGATCCGTGACAAGGTGGGTTACCCTGTCAAGGAGGCGAAAGAAATCCTTGAGATGATCTTGGAAGAGGTGAAAGCCAAGCTTGAAAATGGCAAAGAGGTTAAAATTTCAGGTTTTGGCAAGTGGATCGTGAAAGAAAAGCGTAGCCGTCCTGGACGCAATCCTCACACAGGTCAGAAAATTGAAATCACCGCTCGACGCGTGGTGACATTTCATCCGTCCGATAAGCTTCGCGACTGCGTGAATCGCCAGGTTCCTCCGACGGATCTTTTGAAATCATCCAACGGGTCTGACGACTGATCCGAGATTCGGTGCGCAGTGTCCATTAGACTGTCGAAAATTTATACGAAAATCGGCGATAAAGGGTCGACGCTCCTTGCGACCGGCGAACGTGTTCTTAAAAGCAATGTCCGGATCGAGGCCTATGGGTCGGTTGACGAGCTCAATGCTGTGGTTGGTATGCTGCGGGATACGTTGGACGCAGGGCAATTTGCCGACATTCGCGAAAAGCTAGCATGGATTCAAAACGAATTATTTGACGTGGGCGGTGAGCTATCGGTGCCGCTCGACGTGCTGAACACTGATCGTCAGCAGGTTGTGCAGATGTCGGAAGTGGCACGCCTTGAGACAGAGATTGATGCGATGAATGAGCTCTTACCGCCTCTGGAAAATTTTGTCTTGCCCGGAGGGCACATTATCAACTCGACGACTCACCTCTGTCGCACTGTTTGCAGGAGAGCAGAGAGAGCCGTTGTCAGAATGTCTGAGCAGGATGCCGTGCGAGACGAGGTGCGTATCTATTTAAATCGTTTAAGCGATTGGTTCTTCGTGCTGAGCCGTGAACTTTCGCGCCGACTTGGCCTCAAAGAGGTACTATGGGCGCAAAACCGAAAAAAATAGGCATTGTTTCCTGGGTTTGCGCAATCGGTCTTGGATTGGTTTGGTCAACCCATGAGAGTTTGGTGATTTTTTGGGCGACTAGCCGTCATCCAAAGTTAGCGAAAAATGCCTTGGATCTGTCGGGGCCGGCGATGACAGATTTTAAGAGGGAGGAGCAAAAATATTTTCTTGGGTATGGAATTTACGTTCCCCTGGAAGATATGATGTTTGTATCCCAAATCCCAAGAGGCGATGAACGGTATGCTGATGCTCTGCATCGCTCTTGCTCTGGGCTTAGTGGTGGTGGATTTGCGATTTGGCTGCCGTTGAAGACGAGGTGGCCACTCATCGGGGAGAGGGTGTCAGAATGGTGCTGGAAGCCGCAAATACAAAAGTAGCCATTGTCGCAGGGAGTCAAATGGGGCGCCGTATTGATTTAAATAATAAAGTTAAATCTCCCGACCAGGTATCATCTGTGGATGATTGCCTTGATGTAGTCGTCGATTGGATCGAGAATCAGGCCGGTAAAAACTATTTCATCGCGCCGCTGGAGGAATTTCAGCAGCGTTTTGGCAAAGTGAATCCTGAGGATGATTTTTATCAATCGAGGATGAACTATTTTTTGGAATGGTGCGTGCTCGAAAGACCCATGGCAAAAGGTTCTGCGGGACGAGCGCCAATTTCGATTTTTTTTGACACACATCCTGATATCACCAACTCTCAAAATCCATCGGCCATGTTCTGGCAGGCCTTCGCCGGTTTTCGGCATAGCTTGTTTGAGGTGGTTGAGGCGGGGTCTGAGTGTATCGAAGTTAACGATCTATGCGCCCGTAAGCGCACCAGAGTTGTATCAAAGTCGGGTGAAACATTACGTTATCTGCGTAAAGGAACAGTGTTCCAGGGATATCTATTTGGACATCATGATCAACGGGTGCTCGGTCAAGGGCTGATCATTCATCCGGAACTGGCATATAAACAAATCATCCGCTTTCTTCGCGACCATCAGCGCTTGCCAAGATTTTCGGCGGCCGACATTTGCAGGTTTTTTGCCAGCACAAACATGCGGTATCTGCGGATGCAACATGTGAATCCTTCAGTGATTTATCAATCTATTTCAGTGTAGTTCAAACCCTGAAATAGGCCCAAAGCTCATTGAGTACGCATTTTAAGCCGAAACCCCTGTAGGTTTGAGGCAACACTGGGAGAGCTCCTGCTATGGGTGCGCCGGCACGTAATATCGTGACTGAGAAGCTATTGACTGCTGGATTGGCAGTTGAGGATATTGCACGCGCACAAGAGGCCGTCCAAACACAAAAGATATCTTTTGTTCATGCCTTGGAGAACGTTGGCAAGATTAGCCATAGGGTCCTCATTGATGCTCTCGGCGAGGCCATCAATTGTAACGTTGTCCACTTAGAGGATCGAGATATCCCTCTGAATATCATTAATCTGATTCCGAAAGATCTCGCGACAAAGCTTCGTGTGATCCCTATCGATCGGAGCGCGAACAATCTGATTATTGCAACAGGAAGTCCCCAAAGCCCTGACATTCTGAAGGCGATCCAGCTGCGTACGAATTTCTTTCCCCGTCCCGTGCTGGCCAGCGAACACCGCATCAGCGAGGCTCTGCAAAAGTACTATGCGGGTGTTTTGGATGAAACGAAACTCAAAATCGAGCAAAGTCAGTCGTTAGACGGGAATACCCGGCAAGAAATTGGTGGGGATGCCGCCGAAGATGCTGGTATCCAAACTCTAGCCAACTTCATTTTGCAGCAATGTTTGAACCTTGGTGCCTCAGACATTCACATTGAGCCCTATGAAACTGACATGCGCGTACGACTGCGCATTGACGGTGTTTTGCAGGAACTCCGGCAGGTGCCTATCGCGTGGAAAGATCCATTGATCACCAAAATAAAAATCATGTGTAAAATGGATATCACGGAAAAGCGTCTTCCTCAGGACCAGAATATGAATGTATCCATTGGCGGGCGCCCCGTTGATTTTCGGGTGAGTAGCTGCCCCACCATGTTTGGTGAGAAAATCGTGTTGCGGATCCTGGACAAGGGAAGTCTGCAGACGGACATGACAAAGCTTGGTTTTGAGGAAGATGACCTCAAGAAATTTAAGCATAGTATCCATCAGCCAAATGGTATGGTCTTGGTGACTGGTCCGACGGGATCCGGCAAGACGGTGACCCTCTATTCTGCATTGGCCGAGTTAAATAAAAAGACCGATAACATCGTCACGGCCGAAGATCCGGTCGAATTCACGCTTCCTGGGATCAATCAGGTGCAAATTAAAAACGAGATCAATTTCACCTTTGCACGCGCACTAAAAGCCTTCTTGCGACAAGATCCAGACGTTATCATGGTGGGTGAGATTCGAGATATTGAAACCGCAGAGATCTCCATGAAGGCTGCGTTGACTGGTCACATGGTGTTATCAACCCTGCACACTAACAGCGCGCCGGAAACGATCACGCGGCTGCTTAACATGGGTGTGGAGTCATTTAACCTGGTGTCTGCATTGACTTGCGTTGTAGCCCAGCGACTCATTCGAACAAATTGTAAAAAATGTACGATTGCAGATCCCGATGTTACAACCGAAATACTCGTTGAATTGGGATTCTCAAACCATTACGCGCAAAAAATCACTGCTATGAAAGGAAAAGGCTGTACTGCCTGCAACAATACTGGGGAAAAAGGCAGGACCGCCATCCACGAGGTTCTAGTGCTGACAGATGACGTGCGGCATGCCATCGCCAAAAAAGTCCCTCCCATGGAATTAAAGCGCGTCTGTATGCGATCTGGCATGAGAACTTTGCGGCAGGCTGCTCTAATGAAGCTGGCACGAGGACAGATCTCCGTCAAAGAGGTGGTCTCCATGACCATTGCAGACGGCGATGATCATCATTCAGATCCCGAAGCGGATTGAGGTGGATATGCAGTTTACTCTTCCACAGCTATTGAAAGCACTGATCGATCAAAAAGGCAGTGACCTGCATATCAGTCCCGATACTCCGCCGAGGTTGAGGATCGACGGCGCGCTTCTGCCTATTGATATTCCGGCGTTGACGCCGCAAGATTGCTCACAACTTTGTTATAGCGTGCTCACTGAGGAACAGCGTAAAGAGTTTGAGGAAAATCACGAGATCGATCTTGCGTTTACGGTGAAGAATCTTGCGAGGTTCCGGGCGAATATTTATCTCCAAAAGAGTGCGGTCTGTGGCGCTTTTAGGGTGATTCCCTTCAAAATTCATTCCTTACGGGATCTGCAGCTTCCTCCTATGGTGGAAAAACTTTGCTCATTGCCGCGAGGTTTGATCCTGGTGACGGGCCCTACCGGCTCAGGAAAATCGACGACACTCGCAGCCATGATCAATCACATTAACGAAACACGGCAAGACCATATCCTGACGATCGAAGATCCAGTAGAGTTCACGCATCAGCACAAACAATCTTTGGTGAATCAGCGAGAGGTTGGCCAGGATACCAAGTCCTTCGCTCGAGCACTCAAAAGCGCGCTGCGACAAGATCCTGATGTCATATTGGTGGGAGAGTTGCGTGACCTGGAGACCGTAAGTTTGGCTGTGACAGCGGCGGAAACCGGTCATCTTGTCTTTGCGACATTACACACAAATTCCAGCATTTCAACCCTGAGCCGGATTATTGATGTGTTCCCAGCGGCTCAGCAGTCCCAAATCCGCGGGCAGATTGCAGGTGTTCTGCAAGCGACGATCTCTCAAAATCTATTGCCATCCATGATGGGTGGTCGAGTGCTTGCGCTTGAACTCATGATACCGAATGCGGCGATCAGAAACCTGATTCGTGAGGATAAATTCAATCAAATTTACTCTTCCATGCAAACAAGTCAGGATCAGACCGGTATGCAGACGTTGAATCAATCCCTGTTGCAGTTGGTTGAGCGTCGTCATATCTCGCCCCAAGCGGCCCTTGAGGTGGCATATGAGCCTCAGGAGCTAGAAATGCTATTGGCAAATAAACTTGGGATCAAGGTTCCCGGTGTTGGGAAAAGGTGATTAGACTATGGGAAACTATAAATACAAAGCCCGAGATCATACCGGAAAGATTCAGACCGGTACTCTGTCTAGTCAATCAATGGGTATGGCCAAGACTCTGCTCATGCGCAAAAAAATGCGTGTCATAACGCTCCAAGAGGTTTCGTTGGATGCGGAAGGCAACGAAAGCGGTGGCTTGGTGCTGTTTGGTGGTCGCCTCAGGATTGACGGTAACGGCAATATCATCCTAGGCAGTCCGCAAAATTTCAAGGTCCCAGATAAGGATCTGATTGTGATGACAAAGCAGTTGTCGACCATGTTGGGAAGCGGTCTGCCGCTCAATCAGTCCCTGGAATTGCTATCTCGTCAGCAAAGACTGCCCCAGTTTGGTAAAGTCATCGCGGGTATTCGTCGCGGCATTGAGGAGGGTAATAGTCTCAGTGCTTCGATGGGGCGATATCCGGCATCATTTGATCCTCTGTACAGGGCCATGATCAAGGCTGGCGAAGAATCTGGTAAGTTGTCAGATATTATGTCAAAGCTGCTGACATACATAGAGAAGTCTTCAAAAATTAAACGTCAGGTGAAATCCGCCATGACCTACCCGGTCTTGATCTTATTTGTCGCCACGGTGGTCGTGACCGGTCTATTGGTGTTTGTGGTCCCTAGTTTTACCTCGCAATTTAAAGATAGCGGCAGGGCACTGCCGTGGATTACGCAGATGGTTATTGATGTTTCAGACGGGATCGCGCATTACTTCCTCCATATAGCAATCGCCATCTCTGGCATTATTTTTGGTCTGGTCAAGTATGTGGAGACGCCGCAGGGACGACGCCTGTTTGATGGTCAGATGCTCAAGCTTCCCATCATCGGCGACGTTATGCGGAAAATCTCCGTGGGCCGATTTTGCTCCACAATGTCTTCGATGTTATCGGCTGGCGTAAATATGCTTCAAGCCTTGTCAATCTGTGCCTCGTCATCTGGCAACGTTGTGATGGAAGCATTCATCATCAGCTGCCGGGTACGGATTGAGAAGGGGTTTCAATTGAGCCAACCTTTGGCAGAAAATACCATGTTTCCCAAGATGGTGGTGTCCATGGTGCAGGTCGGTGAGCAATCCGGAAAGCTGGATGAGATGCTGATGAAAATCGCCGTTTTTTATGAGGAAGAGGTCGACGACGCCATCAAAACCATGTTGGGCCTCATTGAGCCAATCATGCTAGTCGGCATCGGTGGCATCATTGGCGTGATCGTTATCGCGATGTATCTCCCAATCATGGATATGGGCAACACCATTGGCAACTGATCGTTCTTTGAATCAAAAAAAGATCAATCGAAGGATTCACAACTCGCCAGGGCCACAAACTGCAATGATCTGCCGCTCGACTGGCGCTGAGCAATACAAAAAAAGCGCTGACATTGTTCAGAAACTTTCCTGAGCCCTGGGATGATAATGGATTCATCATGCTCTCTGAGCTCGATACCCCAGATCGTCAGACAACACTCCTGTTTATGTCCGCCAACTTTGATGAATCCATTTACCATCTAACCTATTATGGAATCGAAGCCCCACCAAATTGCCCCATGCGAAAAGGATTTGAATGGGGCGAGATCACCTGGGATGAATTCTGGACGCATCAAGAAAGACTCGTAAAACTCGTCTTCCCATTCGATCCTGGACCAGTGCATGCGGAATTCATCGGTCCGGATCAGATCAATCCTAGGACCAGACATTTTTTTCAAGAATATAACGACCAATCGCCGTACGAAATGAAACGCCGCACCCTAGAATCACTTTCTAAGACGACCACAATTCCTGAAATAGACCCCATCAAGGCATACCAGGACTATCTTAAATTTATGGCCCGACACGGCGCTAAGCTGCAAAAAGCTGCCGCGTGAATGTCACTCACTGGCACAACAAAGCACTGAAATTTGCCTTGTACCTACGATTATTGCTTAAAAGGTTCGAATTCGTTAAAATTAGGAGCCGGACCTCACATGGACAGATCTCTCAAAAGGATGACAGCATGAAGCTATTGATCCAGTGGACTATCGTCGCGATCATCGGATGCGGTCCTTTAGAGGCATTCGCTGGGCAAAAGATTATTGAGTGCAAATTAGACCAATATGAGCCGTCGACAAGACTCACGATTCCAGTCAAATTCGGCAATAGATGTAAATGGCAATGCGCTTGCTCTGGCGATCCCGGACAAAAACAACCTCACAAGCAAGAATGCCCAGAGGGTGAGAAACCAATAGACAACGAGCAAACATGTGCTGTGCGAGAAATTTTTCTCGATATCTTTACGGAAGTTCCGGGCGATGGAGAATGTCCAACTTCTATAGACGGCACGGGTGCAAACAATGCAAAGACACAATGCCGCACTGCATGTTTGGCACAATTTCCCAAAGATTTAGTCTATGAGTGCGAAAAGAAATCGAGCGGATCTCAAGTGCCGCCGCGTCCGTAAGAAATTAGGCATGCCACACGTGGTGTGCCGCGGCCGCTCTGCATCTTACAATCGACGGATCAGTAGTAGTGGCTATCACAATAGTCATTTGATGGCCTGTCTATCCCTGCCGCAAAAGGATCGTTGCAGTGCGACCTCTACTAGTGATTGAAATTTTTCCGCCCGCGCGTTCAGCCTAAGCTCCCATCCCTAGGGACCAATAATTTTTGGTCCCTAGGGACCTGTTCGAACAATAATCGACCCTTGGCCGTTAGCTGTGATGCTGCCCTCCCCAGCAACAGAAATACATCTGATTTCAGGACCGCCACCTATACGTGTTTCTTGCGGTGATGTCGGGCAATTGGGCACTCGATGACATTCAATGGCATCCGCAGTGCCCTCAATACAGATTGCGCGTCCTGCGATGTCGATCTTGTTGAGGTTGGCTGCAAAATTAAATCCTTTGGGCTTGAAGCAATAACAAATGCCTAATAAATCTCTTATGTGCTCCTCGTCTCCACTCATTGCACTACAAGCCGTCATAGAACTAGAAAACAAAGGCCCCCCTGGTGCAGCGGGTCGGACATCACCAAAACGGCAATACGTCCTTGACTGGCCTTTTGCGAGCGCCGAAACAACGCAGGGCTTCGCGCCCGAACAAGTGAGCCCGGATAAATCGTTTTTCATCAGGATGTCTCGCGCCTCGACTAGAGCACCTAAACTGCCCGGAAAAACATTTGGATCACGTAAATATGCTTTGAGTGTCCCAAAGTCGTTGAATACTTTTGTACCAAGCAGTGGAATCGCTGAGCCGCGGCAGTCAGTAGGCGCCGTCTTTGCCAGTTCGTTTAGCTCCTGATTAATCGCTGCTGTAGCTTTGCCAGCTGCCGCCGACTTGTCTAATGTTACAGTCGCACCAGGATTCACGGACCCAGAAATAGATGATAAGAAAATCGTATCAAAGTGGGCCTCAACAAAATTCTTATCAACAGACATATCCTGGAGCACAACTTTATACGACACACATGGATTATTCTGCATGCTCGGATAGCCACCACCGCTAGAACCACCAGAAGTCTGAGCGAAGCATATTTTCTCGACCCAAAGAATCACGCTTACGCCGATTACCGCAAAATGCCTCATCGACCTCAAGCGGATCCAACTGCATTTGTGCAACATAGAAGCTGTCATAGACAAACCCTTTTGAAAATCTCATGTTACATGCTTAGATTTTCCGCCATCGAATTTTGCTGCAATCATCACAGCTAAAATCTGCGCCCGGCATACCATTCACCCCGCAGAAGTCGATTATAGCTATAATTAGACAAAGTAGGCTTGGTAATTTCAATGTCAAAAATCAGTTCGGCCGACTTTAACGCTACGATTGGCGGGCCCGCATAGCATCTTCTTAACCCACATCACCTAAAGGCGGTCTGCAATATCAAACGTAATATTGTAACAATCTACTTCCCACTCTTGGTACTTCCAGAAGTACCGCCGCCACCAGAACCACCAGAACCACCAGAACCACCAGAACCACCAGAACCACCAGAACCACCAGAACCATCAGGTTCGACACACTTCCAAGAGGGATCCTTGGTATTGAACGCATTTATCGCGTCAATGCAATTCTTCACTTCAGTGGAAGCATGATCTGCAACTATGGAAGCTACGCCACCAATAAATGGAAGTTGGTCACAAACACCATTGAGATAACCCGTAAAAGTCCATGGGGTGGAACCAGTCGCCTTGCATACTGCATTCATCAACTGAGGGTAAGTCATAACCTGCCCGATACAGGAAGGAAAAGCAGCCCAATACTGAGCAACGCAATAATCAGATAGGCCCCGAGCAAAAAGCTTGGAATCTTCATATTTTCGATCAAGGGTCGCTCGATGACCCCTAAACGCTGTAAAAGAAGCCAGATTAGAAAAGCACCCTAAATTATTTAAACACCACCCAAGAACATTTCCTCCACCTCCACCTCCACCTCCACCTCCACCTCCACCTCCACCTTCACCACCATTTCCTCGAGCTTCACCGAAAGTTACGAACACAGTTACAGCCACGGCGTGTATAAAATATATGGCTCTCATGCGAAATCCCTGGGTCGATACAGGTTCATTTAACCAATGTTTTTTGAGCAGTGAATTTTTCACACAACACCCCCAAGCTTGAAAGTATAGGGGGGGATCGGCATCTGTTCAAAAAACATTAGTTTTTTGAACTAAAAAATCATAACCACCAATCATTTATGACCTATTCAACTCTCCCTACACCTGCAATATCCTCGGATGCGCTTGCGCGAATCTCGTTACCCTTGTGCGGCAGGTCTGGGCGGAGGGTGACGAGGTCGCCGCGGCCGAATTGGGGATAGGATTTTTTGAAGTCTTTCTTTTGCCAGGCGGCAAATTCGCGATGCTCGCCGCGGCAGATGAGTTGCTTGGCGAAGCCTTTAAATTCCTGCAGATCTCCCGTGAAACGGGCTGCATTGGCAGGGAGGGTGACGGGGCGGTCGCGGCGTAGCAGCAGCCACGAGCACGGCAGGGTGCCGTTTTTGATCGGCATATGGGCCTCAATCTGGCCAAGCCAATCAGGTTGCTGCCAGGTGATACGGTCGTGACACCAGTCGCGCTCGCCTGCGGTGAGGAGTGGACAGGGGGCACTGTGAGTGCAAGGCCCCCAAACATGCCATCCGTCCTCGAGCATGGTGTTGCGGAGGGTTTGCAGGCGTCGCGCATCGTCTCGCGTGGAGGGTTCGACAATCATCATTCCATCAGCGGCGAGAGCCCAATCGGGGAGTTTTGTGAGTTCCGTGAGGCTGTAGGAAAATACGGCGAGGGTGTGTGGGCGCAAAGGGGCTGCGGGTTTTGTGGAGACCCACTCAAGCGGCGTGAGCGTTTCGGTTGCGAGGCGGCGGTGCATATAGACTGCCTCGCGACCACGCTCCACGCATACACCACTTTTGAACGCGAGGTCCGCAGCGTCGAAGGCAAGACCAAGGCTTCCCAGTCCGCTGCCAAAATCGATGTAGTGTTCAAATCCATCAAAGAAGTTGAGCTGCTGTCCCCGGGCGATGACGCCCATCAACCGCCACCAATTGAGGGGCAAATAATAGGCGGCATAGGCGATCTGAGTCCAGGTTTCATCCCACGGGGTGGATTTTTCGGGGTGCTTCACATAGAAGTCCGACAGCGACATCACAGCCTGGGCCATGGCTTTAAAGTTGTCTGGGGCCACGCCTAAATCTCTCAGTAGTTCGTCTCTGACGCTCCTTGGCGCGGTGGGCCAGTCTGTTGGTAAGGGGAAAGATTTTGGTGGTGGTTGTGCCATGGTATTGAACCTCAGGTGATCTGGATCGAGATCGCAAACTTATACTGCTGTTATATCATTGCAAGTCGAATCACATGCGGGTCTTAGGGGCCTGGTTTGATAATGGATGGCAGCACCGCTACTTGACGATTTGGATACTATGGAAAATTACATAGATTCCAAAATGCATTGCATTTGCATTGCATTTATTGCTGGGATCACATCCGAGGCAGTCGATTTTCCGACGCTAATGTCGACTTAAAATTCTGATTATATTATTAAAAAAGTCGATTCTATTCAGGCGATCTTAGATCTTGGTGAAGGACAAACTATGAACCCTGGTCTATCGGACATAAGAGCTGTATTCAGTGTCTCTATTTCTGCATGACGAGCTGAAATTTTCATGGTGGTCCTTGTGCCGATGAATGCGAATCGAGGGCGTCAGGTTTGTTTCCCTAATTGAGCCAAATCTCACTGAGACTATAAAATTTGGCTGGGTTGAATTCAATCAACTCAGCCAAATGTTGGTCACGTTTCAAGATTTGGCTGGGTTGAATTCAATCAACTCAGCCAAATGTTTACGACTTGGTCACCTCCAGCTTTGATGATGCGGTCATCCTCAAGTATCTAACATAGGCCTGCGTCGCATGATTGATCTGTCAAAATTGGGTGACGGTATTTTGCAAGCTGGGTTAAGATGGGCCAGCCAGAACCTCTGCGTTCATCAGACAGGAATCAGCCCCATGACACATCCACCCGGTAAGTCCACTGTAGCAGCCGATAACTTCGAGCGCAAAGTTCAAGATTACTGGACCAAAGAACGCCTGGCAAAACTCACCCATGGTCACAAGTATCAGGTGCTTCCGACCAATGCTCCAAGACTTTTGCGCGCATTAGGCCTTCTTAACAAAGACGGCTCCATGTCGGCCGACAGCACGCGCAAATTCATACAGGTGAATCATCTCCTAGCCTTATTTAAGCCTCATCTTGAGGAGCTTAATCAGCGCCATGGACGGGTCAGAATTCTCGACGCGGGGTGTGGGAGTTCATTTTTGACGTTCCTCATGGCTTGGGCGTACCGTGAACTTTGGCGCCATGATGCGCTCCTTGTGGGAGTCGACAGTCATCAGACGTTGATTCAGAAAAATCAGGATACGGCTCGCTTAATGGGCGTGAGTGATACGGTAAAATTTGTGCCGGCACCTATTGCCGAGATTCAGTGGGGAGATGTCCTGACGACAATTGGTGAGCCAGTCGGCGACGACCCCAAAAAATCAAGACCACATGCCGTGGTTGCCCTGCATGCTTGCGATACGGCCACCGATGACGCTGTTGCACTGGGGATTAAACTGAAATCGGACTTCATTGCCGTTGCGCCTTGCTGCCAAGCAGAGCTAGCCCGTCAGTGGAAGGGATTTGCTGACCAAGGCATCAGCCATCCACTGAAGCCCGCATTCCATAATCCACACCTGAGGCGCGAAATCAGTGCACAGATCACCGATCTTATGCGTGTACTGATTCTGCGCGGACACGGCTATGAAGTGACAACCACCGAATTCACCATGTCCCACGCCACCCCTAAAAATACTCTGATTCTCGCAACCAGACGCGGTAACTACCATAACGAATCCCAGCAAGAGTACCGCGACCTCGTGGCTAGCCTTGGTGGCGCGGAAATCTCCCTTGCACACAAATCACCGTTTTAAGCTGGGGACAGAAAGCTTTCAGGGGCGACGCATGGATCGATCTAGGCTCACGGTAGGCTTTATGAGATCAGCCCCTCACCGCAGCCATCAACTCGCGCACGCGGACAACATCCACGGGCTTGGATACGTTACCATTTTGT
>JBILMN010000277.1:0-3160 GCA_044375465.1 Oligoflexales bacterium
ACCTGTTACTCAAAATCATCGCCCTTTCCTTCCATTCAATCTTAACGCGATTTCTTAACTCACTAGGTGAATCATCAAAGTTTGAAGTAGATTGCGAAGATGGTTAATGGAGAATAACGGCATGAAGCACAATATTTTATTTATTTTATTGTTTTTGCTGAATGGCTGCGGAACAGACAAAACGACTACATCGCCATATGGCAATCGCATTCTGCAGAAATATGCCGCACTCTCGAATGAGACACTATGCCATCGCTATCCAAATCAAGAGAAGAATATATACATCAACGACATCATCTGCGCATTCAGGAAGTACCTGGTCCATACGGCAGAGATTGTGTTGCCTTTGTGCAGGAGTGAATTAGATAGATATGAAGCCTAAGATATACATTGAATCAAGCGTCGTAAGCTATCTCACAGCAAAACCAACGCGAGACCTGGTGTCAGCAGCGCATCAGCAACTCACTCGCGAATGGTGGGACAAATCGCTCAAGAAATTTGACGTATATGTTTCAACTCTAGTTCTATCGGAAATTTCTCGTGGTGACAAAAACGCCTCTGTTGAGCGCAACAGAGGCATTGCCAATATTCCTGTGTTGTCCGTTAACATGGACGCACTCGATCTAGCTTTTCAGATTCTTGCAAAAAGTGGATTGCCCAAAAAAGCTGGCGACGATGCGACTCATATCGCATGCGCTACACTCAGCGGTATGGACTTTTTACTAACTTGGAATTGCAAGCACATCGCTAACGCGACTATTCGCAAGAAAGTCGAGATGATTATCTCAGACGCGGGATTTGTTTGTCCCGTTATCGCGACACCTGAAGAATTAATGGGAGAGATTTATGGCAGCAAATAAAAACAAACATAAACAAGATGCGCAAGAAACCGAGCCGTTAGCAGAACTACACAAGCTCCGCGAAGAACGCGCGAAAAAATTCGACTACGATTTAAAAGCGATGTTCGAAGATTTGAAAGCATTCGAAAAGAAGCAAAAGATAAGGACGGTAAGCCTTTCTCCGAAACGTGCTATGAAGAAGACTGGGACTTAAGTTTTGAGAATTTTATAAACAGGCGGTCTATCCCATCGCCCCCATTTTTTTCATCACAGACGCTGCCTTCCTTCCAACGCACGGACCTCTGGCTCATAGCTGGTGGCCTCACACCCCATAGAGACCTCCTTAACACATGCGTCAAAACCTTCACACCCTGATCCTGATGCGTCATGGCGAAGCCGAAAGCAAGGCCGCAAGCGACCACAAAAGACGACTGACACCTCGTGGCCAACAAGACACATTAGTGGCTGGTCAAAAGCTGCATGCAAGATTTCAATCGTGCGACATGGTAATCACGAGCGATGCGACGCGAACACTGGAGACAGCTCAAAACGTCAGCCTTGCCTTCACGACAAAGACCATCATCCCAAGCGAAAATCTTTACACGGCCCATACCGTCCCCGAATTCTTTGCAGCGATTGCTTCGCATCTGGACAGTTCCGTCAAAATTCTTTTGGTCACGGGGCACAACCCGGTGATCAGCGCAGCCTGCTCGTGGTTGACAGGATCTTTTGTCGGATTTTCTCCTGGTGATTATGCTATTTTGACTTTGGACACTGAATCCTGGAACACGGGTTTTTCTTGTCAGGGCTGCTGGAGCGAAAAGTGATTCACACCCCAGAAAGGATCTAAAATTTGTCATGACCATGGTTGATATTCCCCGTCCAAACGGCTCCGTAATCCGCCACTTCTCCATGGAGAGCCGTATCATTGCGCAAACATCTGCTGGAGGGTTTGCCTCCATTCGTCCCCACGTGGCCTATGTTCCAGCCTTACCAACGCCCGACGCCAAGCTACCGACCGTCTATTTATTGGCGGCATGGATGGGCGCTGGACGCTCCATGTTCAACTGGGAGCCGCATCGTGAGGATCTGGCAAGTCGTCTTGATCGTTTGATCACCACCAAAGTCATTCCGCCATGCGTGGTCGTTTGCCCGGATCTCTACGTTGACTACGGGGGCAGTCAATATGTCAATAGCGATTGGATCGGCCATCATGGCGATCACATTGTCCATGAGCTTGTACCATTTGTAGAGAGGCATTTTCCCGTGCTAACGGGAGCACAGCACCGGGCCATACTGGGACGCTCATCAGGGGGCTTTGGAGCACTGCGCTTTGTGATGGATTATGATGATTCTTTTGCAGCTGTTGGTTGCCACGCTGGAGATATGGGATTTGAGTGGGTCTACCGAAGGTCTCTGATCGATATTTGCGTAGGACTTTCCAAGCTTCGCGACCCACAACTATGGCTTCAAGAGCTTCGAAAGCAAAAGAAATTGTCTGGATTTGATACTCATGTACTCATGATGCTCGGCATGTGCGCATTTTACAGCCCGAATAAAGCGACGCCCCTTGGATTTGATATTCCCATCAGCATCCGTAATGGCGAGATCATCGAACCTATCTGGCAGCGTTGGCTTGACCATGACCCACTCACTCGCCTTGATCATCAGCACGCGGTCGATCGGCTCGGACGTTTAAAAGCTCTCTATATGGACTGCGGCAACCGCGATCAATATTTCCTGCAGTACGGAGCACGCCAGTTTTCAGCTAAGGCCGAGCAATTGGGAATTAAACATACTTATGCAGAATTCGACGACAACCATAGCGGCACCTCCTACCGCTTTGACGAAAGCCTTCCGCGACTTTTGACCGCCATCTCGCCCTAGGGGCCGCTAGCATGATACTGAGATTTTCTTGCCGAAATGCATCCTGTCTAGGACTGGCTTGCGGTTGAATCTTTGTCAGAAAAAATCCCACAAAGGCAAAGGTCCCCTGGACGGATTGAGGCTCTTGCAGAAATTTCGCCCACATCCAAAGGTACCGCATCATCGGCTCCGACCTCGGACAGATCGACTAATTCTTTGGACTGGAAGTTGAGTTTGATCCCCTGCTCGAGTGCGTTTTTAATCTTATCAGCGAGAGATCCCGCTTTGCTGGATAGTCCATCATGGCCACCGATCACTTTTCGTAATATCTGTTCAGCCTGTGCATAGTTACCGTTTCGTGCATAGGCCATACCTAAATTGTAGGTCACCTTGGCAATGTGGGTCTTCCACGCCGGCGGCAGAGCTTCAAGAGTCTTGAGATAGAGGCTGATACT
>JBILMN010000104.1:0-10487 GCA_044375465.1 Oligoflexales bacterium
GATCTGATTTTTTTGGGGCATCGTCCGGCCTTTTATGTCTCAATATTGAAGTATTATGTCATATTTAGGCGCTTTATGTCACAAAAAATGACATAAATTCAAATTATGTCATTTTTTGTGTCAGGCAACCTCGAAAGTGAGAGGGGTCGGCGTACGTATGCACCATTCAGGTCGCGGTAGCAACGGCGACGGGCAAGTGCCGCCTGAGTGGCCGCCACAGCGGGTATCAAACTGAGGTGAGGTTTCCGCCGCGGAGGCTTTGTCGGATAAATGGTGGATCATGATTTGATAGGTAGGGCGACTTGGTCGTTAGGTGTCGAGCCTGCCATTTCTTTGGAGAGCCGTCTGTTTGGCTACGTTCCAGTATTTGAAGAACCGGTTGAGGTTTTTGGATGGGGGTATTGTCACGAAGTCTTCGTCTTGAATGACTCTGATATTGGTGATGCTTTGGAGATGATCGATCACAGAGATGATGTGTGGTTTATTGCTAGCCGGTACATACAAACAGGAGGGGGACATCTCGTTGATGGTGTGGGCGATGTTTCCTTGAATGATATCGAGTGGAAGTTCGCAGAGAGTCTCATAGATGAAGACAAGTCTCTTGAGGCTGTAGTCGATTTTGCGAAGGTAGTCATCGTCCCAAACAAAAATAGCTCTCGTGCCCTCTGGCGCGGATTTGAATACAGGATGGGTCGTGCGAATGGCTTCTTCATGAAGCCAGATGAGGGGGCTTGTCATGGTGCGGGCCTTAGGTTAGGAAATAATTTTTCTTCAAGATCCTCATAGCTTGAAGCAAGAATTTTGTTAGCATTCGGTGCCGTATTGACTGAGGTTCCAAAGTACTTTTGCACATTCTCTAGATTAAATATGTACGGCTTATGGCTAAAAGTGCTCGCCACCCACTGCCATGAGAAGTTATTGCTGGCGAGGTCTCCGTCCAGTAAGTGTGTCAAGAACCAGCGGGCTCCCGCTTGCCATTTAATGCGTCGAAAGTGTACCACATAACTTGCGACGTACATACGCGTGTGGTTGTGGATGTAGCCTGTGCCGACGAGTTCTCTAATAAATGCATCGATACAAGCAACGCCTGTTTCTCCTCTCTTAATATCGTCGGGAAGGTGGTCTGCGTAGTCATCTGCCGTAAATCCTGTTTTATAAACTTCGACATCGTTCCACGCCCACTCGGGCGACTGCGTTAGGATGCGCTGCCAGAAATCACGCCAGCCCAATTCTTGAATGAATTTTGTCATCGTATCGATTTGGTCGCACCTGCTAAGCGCCTCGTTACGCACTTCGTTTAAGCTTAATATTCCGTGATGAATATAAGGAGAGAGTCGCGTGATCTTTCCTTCGCCGAAATTCCTGGTTTCACCGTAACGAACTGGGTCGATCATAGAGAGCTTTATTTCGGCCTCTTGGCGGCCGCCTTGGATTTGGCTGGGATCACCCTTAGACCAGGGAGCTAGAGATTTCACATAGGCTATAAGGTTATCGCGGGTTTCAAAATTTTTTTGGAGAAGCTGCATGTTTATACACTGATGAGAAAAATTAGTCGCGTGCGGTGGAGACGCGAAAACGGCCGGTTTTTGTACTGATTGAGACCTTCAGCTCAATGGGGCGACAGCAGACCTGACAGTCCTCAATATACTGCTGGCTTCCGCCGGAAATATCAATGAACGTGGTAAATGTCTCCCCACAAAATGGACAGCTGATTTCGGTTGGTTCTTCCATAGTTCAGGCCTTTGCTAGTTTACGGCAAGTTGGCTTTGTCGGTTACACATTGACGCCCTTTTTTCGGGGGCGGCTTAGCAGGTAATGTTACCCGTGTATCGTTATTTTAGCTATGATCAGTGTGGATGGATTTTAATTTTTCGTGTGATGGAGTGTGTAAAGTTGGCTGATATTAAATCTGACAAAAAGAAATTGGTGGTGATCGTTGGTGCGACCGGTGACCTGGGTGGAAGAATTGTCCGGGAGCTTGCATCAATGAAAGCAGACATTCGCGCGATCATCAGACCAGGAACAAGTCCTTCAAAGGTCAAAGTTCTACAGGAATTGCGATGCGAGGTCGTTGAAGTGGATCTCAATGACCACGAAGGTCTTGTCAAGGCCATGAAAGGAGCATCGGTGGTCGTATCTGTTATGGCTGGGCTTCGTGACGTGATTGTTGATGGGCAGGTGAAGCTTCTAAATGCAGCCGTAGAGGCCGAGGTGCCACGGTTTATTCCGTCTGATTTTGCCGCCGACTTTACAAAAATTCCAGAGGGTGACAATCGAAATCTAAATTTTCGTCTTGAGTTTATGAAGATTGCCGAGAAATCTCATATCAAATTGACGTCAATATTGAACGGTGGATTCATGGATATGCTGACCGGCGTTGCCCCATTCATTCTTTTCAAAATGGGGAGGGTGTTATGTTGGGGGCGTGCAGATCAGCTCATGGATTGGACAACGATTGACGATACTGCGAGATATACGGCTTTTGCGGCACTCGATGATACGACGCCGCGATTTCTAAAAATCGCTGGAGATGAGATCGACGCAAATCGTTTAGCTGACGTCATGACGGAGATTACTGGCCGCCGGTTTGCAATTTTGAAGCCAGGAGGACTTGGAATGTTTAAGTTCTTTATTGGTTTGACAAAGATTTTGGTTCCTGGTTCAAACGAGCTTTATCCGCCCTGGCAAGGGATGCAGTACATGCATAATCTTTATAGTGGCATCACAAAATTTCAGCGCCTTGATAACGATCGCTATCCGGTAAAGTGGACGAGGGTCAAAGATTTGCTTTCAAGGCATTTGCAAAGCGGGGGTTGAGTGATCGCCGTGCCACCAGAGAATTTTTTCTCTCTATGGGCTTGGGCCTCTCGGCGCGGCCAATTTATGAGTCACCATAACCTGAGAGCCGAAAGAGGACAAAAAGACTCAAAACGAGAAACGTCATGGCGGGAAGAATTTGAACCAATGAATCTTTGATCTTGATGCGTAGCAAACACCCCAATAGCATCAGCAGTGCAAGACCGCCTGCAGCAAAAATTTGAACCACTGGCACAAAATATCCCGCAAGCAATCCCAACCCTCCAGCAACCTCGAGCCAACCAATCAATCGCCTAAACTGCGGCACGCCGTATCGACTGAATTCCTCCACCATGTGTCGTGTGTAAAGACAAGAAAGCCCGTAAAACAAGAAGCTCATGGCAAGGAATATGATGACAATATCCAATAACAGCATTGGTCTGTAACTTTCTGAGATTCTCTGTAGCTCTCTGTAATTTTCGACGACTCACGTGACCCAGTACTAAATGGCTGATGGGGTGATTAGACCGTTGCTTCGTGGCCACTAAAGGGTTTATCATTTAGAGCAGCGAATTTCCTTTAAACTATATCACTCATTTGGAGTCATCAGTGAATACCTTATTGCTAGCTATGAAGATTTTAGTTGCGACGTCCATTTATTTTGTTTGGGTGGTTCGTTATGACAATATCGTCAAAGAGTTCAAAGAATTTGGACTGCCAGAATGGTTGCGTGATTTGACCGGTATTTTAAAGATGTCTTTTGCGGCTATGCTGCTTTTTTCATTCCAAGACACTTACCTCCTCGGGATTGGCTCGCTCGGAATTGCCGGGCTCATGCTTTGTGCTCAGGTGACACACTTTCGTACCGGGACAGCAGGTTTTCGCAGGCTACCATCGCTTGTGCTTTTGACCCTGTCATTGGTCATCTTTTGGTTTGGTTATCTGTCACTAGCGGCTTGATTGTTTCTGACCTCAGTTCCGCGTGAATTTGACATCATTTGTGTTTAGGCGTGCGTATGTTGCCAGGGACTGCAGTGAGTTGGACGGTTCTCTTGATGTTGGTGGGAGCAAAAACAGCAGATAGTAGGCCGTAATCGTCCACTGGAACATCTGAATGTTGAGCGTCCATTCAAGCCCCATGTGTAGCAATAGCCCGACAATCAGGGTTGGCAGGCGTAGTTTTGGAATCCAGATCAGGAATGGAAACCCGAGTTCCACAATGAGTGCATGATATGTCATGAGCTCGGATATTAGGGGAGTCATCAGGATATCGGGTATGGGAAATCTTTGGAATTCTCCCAGTTGTAATACTGTGCCCACGGCTGTGCCGTCTTGCCAGGGTTGACCTGTTAATTTCCAGATGCCTGCGACAAGGTATGTGACGCACAGTTGCAGCTGTAAGATTCGCTGCGGCCATGCGGGTATGAGCCGAGTTGTGTGTCGAGCGCTTTTTCTGATGAAGGAATTGACGGAGAAGGCAGCCGAGGAATCAGCAAAAATGAGGAAGAAACATCCGATGCGAAGTAGGGCATCGCCAGAGTGAAGGATGTTCATATTGCGCCAAGAGAAACTGCTCAATGCAAGCCACGACAGCATGGCGCCAATTCGCGGGAAGTAGCCAAAAAGAAGGCTTAAACCCCCGACGACACCGATACCACGAATGAGTGGTATCGCTTGATCGGAATAACCGGTTAGCATGTAAACATTCAATCTTGTGCCATAGATGAGGGTGGAGTGTACCTCCGGTGGAAGCACCCCCTCATTGCCAAACCACATAGGCATGTCTGGCCACAGGAGGGCGAGATTCAGCAGGCACAAAAACCCGAACCAGGCGCGAAACCAAGCCAATGGCCTTGGATCAACTGCCGTCTCAATCCAAGCGGACACACTTGTTAGCCAAGAGTTTATTTTGATGATGGAGCGTGTCATGGCACTGGCGCTCCATTGGTCCAGGTGTAGAACTTATAGTGGTTCCATTCGTCTTTGCGCCGATCGGCGCGAAGCTCCGGACTAAGTGGATATTTTGCGGGGCGCCACCAGCGAGTCAGTTCGATTGTTGCGGGATCAAACCCTTGATGACGAAGTTCGCGAAGAGTGTACTGTGCATAAGGTGCCCACAGATTTCGTTTAGCGTCGGTTCGTAGATGATCATTAAAATACTTCCGCCAACGTTCTTTTTGCCAGCGCTCCAAATAAGGCATTTTGATCATATGGGTGAGAACCATCTCGCGTTTTTGGCCGGTATGGTCCGCAGCAGTGACGCTGACCCAAATGTCATCGGACCGCGGTGTTGGTGCAAACATGTCCCATGCTTGCCACAGATTGAATAGGAAGAATGGTTTTGCGATCACTTGGTCGAGATGCTGTTTAAACGGAAAATAACCCACTGGCAAAGTCCAGCATAGGACTGCGAGCGGGTAACAGAGGGTGATGATTTTGCGCCAATGCTTTTGCATGGCGTTATTTTAGCATATGCGAAACGAGTCACGTAGTAGGTCGCAAGTAGCCTCGCGAACAGAGCTGTCAATCATTGTCCCTGTCTCGATCGTTTCCGTTATCGTGATCACCGTCTCGGTCGCCATTTCGGTCGCTCCGATGATCTTTTTCTTGAGTCCCATTCCCATTGGTCGCATGAATCTGGCCGTCGATGATTTCAGGATGGCGGATTTTTCCGCCCTCGTGAGCTGTCTTGGCCATCGCAATGCTGGTAATGATAGATCCGACCAGGGCGCTGTTAACGGCGATTTTAAGAACGCTATCTTTTTTGCGGGACGCAACCAATCCAATCAGGCCAATAGCTCCGGTGATCAGTCCCAGTGTGAGGGCTTTTTCCGCAGCCTCTTCATGCTCGTGAATCAGGTGTTTTGAAACGCCTGGGAGATGTTCAATGCCGTCTTCTGCCGGCTCACCGCTCCAAAATGCGGGAAGCACCAGCAGTGATATCGCCATGGTCCCATAAAGCGCGAGCTTTTTGAGACGTGCATCGCCCCGCCAAGCTGTGAGTGCGAGCACTGGCGTGAGCAGAATAAATCCGACTACGGGCAGGTGGTTGACCATGAGATGCAACTGGGGGCCATTGAAATTCATGAGGTTTTCCTTTCGTGAAGTATTTACGTTCCACGGGAACGTATTCTTTCAATCACAAGTTTTAGTCTTGTGCAGGAATTTGTCTATGAGAACGTTGGTTTTATTTGATATACGGAAGCTCTGCGGGTCATTGAAGGCGTCCGGTGAGGATCAGGTCTGATGCTTGAATTATTAGTGAGCTTATTTTGAGACGAAGGATGGTGCGGCATGACTCATGATACCGAAAAGCGTGCGCGGGCGGCGGAGTCCGAGGCCCAAAAAATCGTAGAAGACCCGGCAACCGTAGATCAGTTTGCGGTCAAAGCGGCAGACAAAGTTCGTCGCAACAGCTCCCGTTTGGGTTCTGTCAAAAAAGATTTTAATACGATGATTCGAATGATGCGGGCTTGGGCTCGCGGGCAGTACAAAGGGATGAGTCTGTCCAGCATCGTCATCGTGATTGGTGCGGTGATCTATTTCGTGAATCCTATTGATGCTGTTGCGGATTTTTTGCCATTTATTGGCTTTTCCGATGATGTTGCTGTGATTGCGTTGGCTATTGCGCGCCTCAAGAACGAATTCCAGAAATTTGAGGAGTGGGAGAAGACGGTGGATGTTGACCCGTCGTAGGTCTTTTGGCCGTTGTCTTGGATCTGGGTTCTTGGCCTGTCTATGTTGTTGACACTGTTGGTTTTTTTGTCGAAGAGGCCTTGCCTTAATTATTGTTAATAACCTGTTTTTAATGACATTTTTGCCCTTTACCGGGTTGGCTCGATACCTGCAGCATTGATGTTATGCAGAGTCATCCGAATACGACTACGAGGTTTTTGGTAGGGGGTAGGTTTTATGGCTAGGTTGGGGCGAAGGTCGGTCTTGAGAGGCGTCATTTTGACCATTTTGATGGTTGGATTGATGGCTTGTCGTCCGCAAAAACCTGATCTTGGTATTGGCGGCGGAGGGGCCGCGCGGATGGCTTCGGTGTCGATGCCTTTACCAGACAAACTCGCGCCGTATATCAAGCCTGGAAAAATTGATGGTTACGTGCTGTCGATTATTGGTGGTGAGTGTGGTCATGGTCGAGCCGCTACGAGCTTGCCAAATAAGTTTGGTCTCTTGACGGCGCAGAAGGTGATGTTGACCGAGACCGTGGTCTCTGATTGTGCATATACTTTTGTTTTATCGCTTGGACGCGTTGACGATACGAAGACGAAGCTCGAGAAGGTTTATTTGACGAACGATACACCAGAGCATCGAACAACGATGCTTAAGGATCAAACAAAGGACCCAAAATTTTCAGTGCGATTGATTGTGTATTTGACGGCTGAGGGGGTGCTTGACCTCGGCGTCAATGATGGCGATTTGAATGGTCTTCAGCCGGAACCAAGTCCTTTGCCTAATCCGGCGCCAAACCCAGCCCCAACTCCAAATCCAGCACCAAATCCAAATCCGGCACCAAATCCAAATCCCCCGGTTGATGCAGATTGTTACAAGGGTGATGCCAGAATCTGTCGTATTGAGAAGCTGATTGCGGACCAAACGAATGCTTATCGCAAGTCTCGCGGCTTAAGTCCCCTCGAGTTCGATGCTAAGCTGTCATTTGTGTCTCGTGATTGGTCGCAAAAACAATCGCAAAGTGGCTCGATCAGCCACAATGGGTTTCCAAGCGCGCGGCAAAGTGTCTATAGCCGTGAGTTTGGCGCGAACTTATTTATGAGAGCTGAGAATGTTGCCTACAATTATTGTAGCTCTCAAGGTGAGGATGGTGCAGCGAGAGCGTTTACGGATCAGTGGTGGAATAGCGCTGGGCACCGCGTCAATATGCTGGGTGGTCATCGTGGTATCGGTGTCGGTGTCTTTATTGATTCTCGCGGCCGTTGCTACGGTACGCAGATTTTCCGATGAGTTTTACGGCTTATTTGATTTTCAGATCAAAGTGCCCTTTTAGGTACATCCCTCCGATTTGAAGCTCATGGGGGCTGACCTCAATGCTTATGAGGCGATGTTTGAATTTTTCTTCGACGATGTGATGAATCGATGAGATGAGTTGGGGTTGTCCTTTGGAGTTGTGACCTTTGCCGGTGATGACGCGGATATCGGTCGGTTGCCCTTTGGCCTGTGCAATGATGCTATCGATAGCGGCGATGACGTAGCGACGCGCCTCGTCGACGGTCATGCCGTGGAGATCAATTTCATGGCGATCAGAGCCTTTCTGGGCCCGTGGTTTTCCTGATCTTGTTTGGGAATCAGAGGTGGTCTCTTTGTCCTTGGTTATGACGGGGCCGCGTGATGCCGCTTCCAGGAACATTCTGGCGGATTCTTCTTCGCGCTGCCTTGCATCTTGGCGGGATTGATCGCGTGCGACCTCGGGTTCTTCGTCCTCCCACTGGGGGGTGAAGGGCTGGCGTTTTTTGGGTGGTTTTTTCATGCTAGTTCATCATAGCTGCTTTTGCGGGAGTTGGGTATCCCGGCTTGGTGTCGGTGGGTATCGGTATCACATCTGCTTTGGAGATCTTTGGTAGGTAGGCATCTTTGACAAGAATAGAGTGCGACGATCCCTGGCGCTGTAGCTTTCCGCAGACGCAAAGAAATGCTTGGCCGCTGATCTTGTGGCCGATGCGTTCCAGGACCTCAGGCGTCAGTGCGAGATTGATAAACCCTGCCTCATCTTCCAGGGTGATGAACATCATGCCGTTGGCGCTTGGTGGTCGTTGTTGGATCAATATCATACCAAAAACATGAATGACCTGATTAGGGATCAGATCTTCGATATCCGATGAGGTCTTGATGCGAGATCTCGGGACTTCGTAGCACCACGATTCGTCACGGATGAATTGTGCCGGATGGGCATAGAGTGATGTTCCGGTGCTGTTGAAATCCTGTTGAATACTTTCATGTCGTGTTTCATCGGGGAATCTGGATGTCAAATCGACATCCTCAAGCCAAGGAGTGTGTGGTGCTGCCGCGGCGATCCATATGGCGGAACGGCGTGCTAGACCGAAGACGGCGAGCGCATTTGCCGCGGCCAGAGCTGTCAAATCGTGTCGTGGGATTTTGGTGTGTCGCAAAAAATCTTCCCATGAGGACCATCTTGTTGCTTTTTTACGGGTGTTAGCCACATGTTGGGCTGATTTTTTCGATAGGCCTGTGATCATGTGCAGTCCAAGACGTATGGCAAAATCTCCGGTGCCACCAGTCGTGATGGGCTCAAGTGTTGACTCGTAATCAGAGTGATTGACACAGACTGGTAGTATCGCAACGCCCTGTCTTCTTGCCGCTTGGATCAGAGTGTGCGGTGAATAAAATCCCATCGGCTGAGCATTCAGGAGCGAGGCGAAGAATGCCGCCGGATAATGCCGCTTCAGATAGCAAGATGCATAGGCGATCAGCGCAAATGATACCGAATGGGATTCCGGGAAGCCATACTCCGCAAAACCGCGCATCTGGGACAGGATCATCTCGGCAAATTCCGGGGCGATACCGTGGGCGATCATGCCTGCTGAGAGTTTCTCCATCCAGGGGTTAAGATCGCCGCGAAACGCCCAAGCTCCCATATTTTTACGCAGTTCGTTGGCCTCGCCCGGAGTGAATCCACCGACGGCCATCGCAATCCGCATAACTTGTTCTTGGAAAATCGGAATGCCCAATGTCCGGTGCAAAATAGGTCGTAATCGCTCGTCCGGGTAGGTGACAGGTTCCTGACCATGACGGCGTCTTAGGAATGGATGAATCATGCCGCCTTGAATCGGTCCAGGTCTGATGATGGCGACCTCAATCACCAGATCATAGAAAGTTCTCGGTCGGAGTCTTGGTAGCATGGACATCTGGGCGCGTGACTCGACCTGAAATGTGCCAACAGTGTCGGCGCGCTGAATCATCTGATAGGTTGCGGGATCTTCCTGCGGGATAGATGCCAGGGTTAGAGGTGTCTTGTGATGATCGGCGATCATGCGTAACGCTTTACGGATGGCCGTAAGCATCCCAAGAGCGAGGATATCAATCTTGAAAAATCCAAGATCTTCAATGTCGTCTTTGCACCATTGAATCACCGTACGACCTTCCATGGTAGCCGGTTCTTGCGGGACCAGCTGATGGAGTGGACGATCAGCGATCATAAAGCCACCCGAATGAATGCCTAGGTGGCGTGGAAAGCCTTTGAGCTCTGCAGCCATTGTGAGCCAATGCTCCCACGGTAGATGCGCGTCGGGGTAGAGACCTCGCAGTTCATGCAGGATATCCTCGGTGGATTTTCCGGCATTGACTCTGGACGACATCATTTCGCTGGCGGCAGCCAGAAGATCTTCCGGGATGTCGAGCGCTTTGCCACAAGCTCGCAGCGCCCCCTTGCGTCGGAACGTGATGACGTTGGCCACCATGGCTGCTTTGTCGCGACCGTAGCGTTTATAGATGTATTGAATCACCTCCTCGCGCCGTTCGTGCTCAAAATCAACGTCGATATCAGGGGGATCTCCGCGCTCAACGCTCATAAATCGCTCAAACAACAGATCAAATTTTGTTGGATCGACGGCCGTAATGCCGAGTACAAAACAGACCGCTGAATTTGCTGCTGATCCGCGCCCCTGACACAGAATACCCTGCTTTCGTGCCCAGCTGACGATATCCCAGAC
>JBILMN010000015.1:0-34131 GCA_044375465.1 Oligoflexales bacterium
GTCTGGCATAGGTGGGATAAAATTCTCAGCCGACGACACACCTGATAAACCGACCAGCGATAGAATCAAGACGATCAGTTGACGCATTCATGCCTCCTGCTACAAACTCAGGGGTCTTTGCGAATCTGCAATTCATTCTTGAGTTTGAGGCGGCTCGCACGCCGGATCTGGGCAGCGGAATGACGACGCCTCTCCTCGTCAGTTTCTAGTAGAAGAGGAGGCATCACAGTGGGCCGCCCGTGACTGTCTAGAGCTACAAAAGTCAGATAGGCTGACGATGTATGGAACGTTTCTCCGGAAATCGGATTTTCAGAGGTGATTTTGACGCCGATTTCACAACTCGTGCCACCGACGTAATTTACCGATGCCTGAATGGTCACGATCCAACCTAATCGCACGGGAGCCAGGAAATGCAGAGCATCGACACTGGCCGTAACAACTTGTCTGGAACAATGACGTAGCGCGCAGGTTGCAGCGGCGATATCCACCCAACTCATGATCGTGCCCCCGAAAACACTGCCGATCGCGTTCGTGTGCTGCGGTAGAACCATTTCCGTCATGGTCACTTGACTATGACGAACACTCCTTGGAAGCAATTGCGGAGTCGAAGATGACATTATGGCACCCGCCCTTGGTTGACGATTGACTGCAGCATAGGGCTATGATCCATTTGTTTCGGCATGATGACCCGATTTTTACCGCCATTTTTTGCCCGGTACATAGTCTCGTCTGCGATTTGAATGATCGTAGCCTTGTCGCGACCATGATCAGGACAACAAGCAACACCAATGGAGGTCGTGACGTGAATGACCTTGTCAGAACCCTCAACCCGGAATTGACCACGGTCGACCCGCGATCTGACACGCTCTGCGGCAGCAGCGGCCTGACGACTGTTGGCACCAATCAGCACCACCACAAATTCGTCACCACCGTACCTTAGGACACTGTCAATATCCCGCACGGCAGCTTTGATTTCGGCACCCACCTGGCGAAGCACGCTACTACCAGTCAGATGCCCATAAAGGTCGTTCACACTTTTAAAATTATCGAGATCAATGAACAACAAACTAAACGGCGTCTGGAAACGTTGATAGCGTCGCAATTCACTCTCAATCGCCACATCCAGATAACGATAGTTATAAAGCCCAGTCACCTCGTCTTGATAAAGGAGAGTCTGAGCATTATCGAGACGGCGCAACCACGTTGCCACCTGTTGTGCGCAACGCACAATAAAGTCCAAAATTTCAGACCGCCCCATATGATGCGGCTCTGGCAAGAGAAGAACGGGACGGTCGGAGCATTGTCGTTTGTTGGCCACCCAAACCAGAACTCCGCGCGCCGGGTTTGGCTCATCAAATTGTGCGCACTGTAGTTCCACCCCTTGGGCCTGGAGCACAAACACACCAGTCCGAACCTCATCATCACCAACCAGAGTTGGCTGCAGCGCGATCCTTGCAGCCGTAATCTGTTCATCGGAGAGACTGACCGCGGACTGAAAACGCATCACCAATTCACGTCCCGGAAGCGACTGGGGTGCCGTATCCAGAGTCAAGTAAGCAATCTGCTCAATGCCAAACCAGTCTCTCATCAAGATGACGAGCCGACGCAAGACCCCCTTCACCGTTGCTTCACCGTTAAACTGGTCAGAACAAAATTGCGCAAAGTCCAGGGGTGAACCCATAAATGTTGACTGCAGATCTGTTTTCACACGCAGGGCATCAAATGATAAAGGACTGCGATCAATGAGCGACATAATTGGAACTCAGCCTCCTGATAACCATACAAACAGCTCTGGCCCAAGTATGAGGTGAGCCACAGCACCAGCCGCCAAATACGGCCCAAATGGAATCTTCGCCTGCCAAGAAAATGAGCGGGCTAAAAACATCACCACCAGAGCTAGTATACTCCCAACAACGCTCCCAAGGAACAATGACGGGAACACAGCCTGCCAACCAAGCCAACCGCCAATAGCGGCCAGCAGCTTCACGTCCCCAAATCCGAGCCCGTACTGCTTGCGAATCAGCCAGTAACCCCAGGCAATCATGTATAAAATCCCTCCTCCTGCGAACACCCCCAAGATGGATGAACGCCACGTAAGATCAGGATGCAGCCATACCACCACTGGAGATAGCAAGATCATGCCAAGACTCAAAACATCTGGAATGATCATAAGCCTTGCGTCGATCACGCTCATGACCAGCATCAAGCTAATAAAAATGGCCGCGTGCCCGTAGCGCGCCAACACCGGCAAATCAACCACGACCGATGTCTGGGACCAACCCAGAAAAGGAAAGCGCAGATACAATGCTGCAAAAATCAGCGCTGTCATCAGCTCAATCAAAGGGTACTGCCACGATAATCTGGCGCCACAACAGGCGGCTCGTCCGCGTAACATGAGAAAGCCGAAAATCGGAATATTCAGGAAAAACGGAATTTTTTTGCCACATGACGGACAGACTGATCTGGCGTGTTTAAAAAAAGTTCCCTCTGGAATTCTTAAAATGCAGACATTGAGAAATGAACCGATACAGGCACCAAGGGCCAAGAGCGCCCAAATGACCGGAAACTTAACTGCTAGAATGATTGGTGATAGCGAAATCATCGCGCCTCCTGTGATCCTGGGAGTGATCCTGGGAGTGATCCTGGGAGTGATCCTGGGAGTGATCCAGGGGCAGATTCATCGGTCTGAGCCGCAGGTGCGGGGGCGGAGGCGCTCTGGCCCGCGTCCACGGTTGACCCAGGTGCCTCCGTGACCGATGTCGAGGCCGGGGTCACATCTCCGCTGCGTGATGGCTCCTTGGAGCGATCGAAACGATTTTCATCGGAGCTATCTTCACATTCTTTGTCGCCACGGCAATCATCATCGTCATCAACACCAGTTCCACTGCCAATACCACTGCCAACACCACTGCCAATATCACGATCAATATCAGCATAACCGGCAATCGGATTACCAAAATTGCCGCGCGCCAACGCCGTAGACTTCTGAACCTCAGTGATATACCCCGCTTGATACATATTACGAACGATACGGGCAAAACGCCTTTGGCCAAATGGTGTTAAAGACTTACTGCGCAGACCCTTACTCCATTTGTTCGGACTTGGGATCACCACCGCCAGATTGACGGCCTGCTCGATCGTCAAGAGCTCGGGTCTTGTCTTGAAATAATATTGGCCCGCAGGTTTCACACCATAGATACCGCCACCGAACTCGCACAAATTGATATACCATTCCAAGATCTGATCCTTGGACATCAGTAATTCCATCAACAGCGTGCCCGAGGCTTCGCGGGCCTTACGAATCAACGTCTTTTCACGTGTCAAAAACGCCATCTTAACGACCTGCTGGCTGATGGTTGAAGCGCCGCGCACATAGCGACCTTTTTTACGATTTAATTCAATCGCCTTGCGGATGGCTTCGAAATCAAAGCCATGATGCTCATAAAATTTTCCATCTTCTGCGGCAACCACCGCATTGACCACATGACGAGATACCCGGCCCATGGCAATCCATTGCTTGGTTCCAGGACCGACTTCAACCTCGATGGGTTTGCCTTTGGCATCAAGCCGCATGACCGTGATCGTGCTGAAAAACAGTGAGGGTATAAATGGAACAAACCAGACCACCAAGCACAAACCGAGGACCATCATGATCAATACAGCACGCGTTCGTCCCCGATGTTTCCGTTGATCGGCGACATAGAGCTCACCCAGGTCGGCTCTTTCCGCGTCGACCGTAGGTGAGACATCAGAACTGTTAGTGCCACTGGTCAATGATTACTGCCCTTGACCGCGGGTGAATTGAAACTGTTGAACTTCAGCCGTTTTACCATCTTTCACCGAGTAAAGACCGATAAACTGGGCACCTTTTGACTTTGCATAGTTGACCGTGTAGCGAACTTGAATTTGATCCCCACGGCCGACGCCGTCACTAAATGTGGCTTGCAAAACTTTTCCAAACCCTTGGGCCTCACCGATCTTGGCCAATAAAGACTCGACAGGTTTTTTGGAGACGTTTTTAATGTCATCCTGGGAAAGTTCTTTGGATTTCTTTACATCCACTGGCTTAAACCAGTCCCCGACAATTTCAAGCTTGGTGATTTTGACATCTTTCAAAGGACGATCACTGGATGACTTGACCTCTGAGATCTTTTTGACGACATCATACCCACTGACAACCTCCCCAAAAATCGAATGTCGGTTATCCAAATGAGGCGTTTCTTTTACGGTGACAAAAAACTGGCTGCCATTCGTGTTGGGACCACTATTGGCCATGGAGAGCATTCCAGGCTTTGAGTGTTTCAGAGATGGATGAAACTCGTCTGCGAAGGTGTATCCTGGCCCACCGGTACCGTTACCTTTGGGATCACCGCCTTGAATCATAAAATTGGGAATGACTCGGTGAAAAATCAACCCATCATAAAAACCTTTCCGGGCCAATTCGACAAAATTAGACACCGTCACGGGCGCTTCTTTATAAAATAATTTGGCTTCAAAATTGCCTTCAGTGGTCGTGAATTTTGCACGCAGCTCCTGTTCTTCGGCACCATAAAGCCCGGTAGCAAATGTCAGGGTCAACACTACTGCTTTCATCATCTTCGCCAAACGCATCATCAGAATCCCTCCTATGTTATATGTGTTATATGTGTTATCTGGATGTTGTCCTCTGGAGATATCGTTACATCAATTCAACCCGATTCATTTCTGAGATCATAACAAAATCACGGCTCCATGGGATGCGTATTTTTAATCGCCCAATCCAAGCCAAGGGCCACCAACCACGACTCCCGCTATGACTCCACCCTGCCAAGGCAGAGCGGGCAGATGCGCCTTCTCGCCCCAAAGACCCACACGCGCCCAAACAAGGTCCGCAATGGGAAGATCCAGCGCCAAAGCGGCTGAAATGTGGGGAGCCCAACGCTGCTTTCGAGTTTTTTCGCCTTTGGATGCAGCGACCGATCGATCCATGCTTTCAGTCACAAGAGCGGCGCCCGCGCCGATTCTGGCGCGGATAAAATGAAATCCTTCCAGCAAGGGCATGCTGCGTTCATAGACGACATCATGAGATCTAGTCATCAATTTGGAATCTGTCCCTTCAAGTTCATGGATCGCCAAATCACTGCCGAGACCCAGCGCATGGGCCGATGACACCTTGATCAGACCAGACAGACCTAAAATTGCTCCGGGAGCAGGACTCCCAAGCCCTCCATGCAGATCAAATCGCGTGTCAAGCGGGGCCGACTGGATCTTTGACGCGATCAACCACATTAAAAAAAAGCACACACAAATTAGAAATTGGCGTCCACTCTTTTCGCGTGATTCTCGACGTAAAATGATGCCGTCCATCGCTCTCTCCCTCCCCACATCCAGGGATGATTGCCCCTCACAGGCCTTAAAGGTATCAAATATCACCAGGTTAGACATCAAAAAAATTCTTTCTAATCGGGTGGTTAGGTGCTATATTTCGCCCCCTTTGAAGGGGGGGATTCGCTCTGCGTCGTTTTCACACCACAAAATCCGGATTTTTGCTCATCGTGACTGGGGTCATGATCGCGACCTTATTGGCTCTAGCGCTCTACCTGTGGCGTGAGGGCGTCTTTGAGAGTGAAACCGAACAGATCCAAAAACTAACTGCCGCCATCATTCCTGATAATTCCGTCGTTTTGGATCGCAACGGTCAAAAAATTGGCGAATATTACAGTTTTTACCATGTTGAAATCCCCTTCAACAAAATCCCGAAATCCATGGTCGATGCTCTGTTGGCCATCGAAGATCGGAAGTTTTTTCAGCATGAGGGCGTGAATTGGACATCAATCGGACGCGCGTTTGTTAGCGTCGCGACCTCTGGACGGTTAAGCCAAGGCGGGTCCACGCTAACCATGCAATTAGTCAAAAACTACCTTTTGACCCGTGAGAAAAAGGTCTCGCGCAAACTGCGCGAGATCATTCTTGCTTATTACGTTGAAAAAAATCTTTCCAAAGAACGCATCTTGGAGCTCTATCTCAACACGATGTACATGGGACACGGCGCTTACGGTGTCGGAGCCGCCTCTTTCGTTTACTTTGGCAAGCCTTTAGACCAGCTGACGATCGCCGAATTTGCGCTTCTAGCCGGATTATTCCAGGCTCCAAGCGCCTACGATCCTCACAAAAACCCAATGGCCGCCCTTAAACGTAAAAACATTGTCCTCGACGCCATGGTTGCAGCTAAATCTTTGAGTCATGCTGAACTTGGCTCTGCCAAGAAACAAACTCTGGTATTCAAACCGTGGACACCCATTAATGAGACCATTGCGCCTTTTTTTGTGAGCTGGATACGCGGCGAAGTGGAGCGACTTTTGGGTGAAGATGAATTGGTTTTGAATGATCGAGGCTACAAAATCTCAACAACTCTGGACCGCACCTACCAAGAAAATGCCAATAGGGCTATAGCGTCCAGTGCGACTTCACTTGATACACTCACGACCCAGATCAATACCCAGATCAATACCCGGATCAATGCCAAACTCAGCGCCAGAAATAGCAATAAGCCCGGCAACAAGCCAAACTCAAAAGCCCAAGTCAAGGTACCCGAGCGTATTGAAGCGGCGTTGTTGGTCACAGACCCGCGCACAGGTGCAATTTTATCGATGGTTGGGGGCCGAAACTTCCGTGAATCACAGTTCAATCGCGTGATTTCCGCGAAGCGCTCGCCTGGATCATCTTTCAAACCAGTCGTCTACAGCCTGGCGTTCGATAAAGGCATGACCTGGGCGGATCTCGTGTTTGTCAGCCCTATTGATGTTAGAGGCTTTCGACCGAAGAATCACAAAGGCGACGACATGACCGAGGTCACCATGATTAAAGCCTTGGCGAAATCCATGAATACGCCTGTTGTCAGCCTCGCGCAAAAATTCGGGATCAAAAACGTCATGGAACGCGCCGAGGCCATGGGCGTCACTGCTCAGCTTAAAATGGAAACAGGTATCGCGATCGGTGGTTTTAGCGCCTCTATGATGGATGTAGATGCCATTTATCGCACGATTGCCAATGACGGTCTTCGTACCGAGACGTTTGCGATCACCAAAATCCAGGATCGTGACGGCAAAACTTTGTATGAGTACGATGCTTCAAAATCAATGCCCGTCCAGGCAATTTCAGCGGAAACAGCTCATTTGCTCCGGTCTGGGTTGCAGGCTGTTCTGACCAGCGGAACCGCGACTGCGGTTGCCCATATGGCGGGGTTTGCAGCAGGAAAAACCGGGACGTCCGACGATTCCAGGGACAATTGGTTCGTAGGATTCACCAGGGATATTGTGGCCACGACCTGGGTTGGAGGCGACCAAAACACGTCGCTCGGCGACGCTGCAAGCGGCGCGTCTCTTGCGCTCCCGATCTGGCAGGAGTTTATGAGTGGATCCATCGGAACCGGACTATCCACCAATCCCTGGCCAACGCCAGAAGGCATGACGATGGTCACCATCGACCCTGACTACGGCACACCGTCAGATCAAGGCATTCCCGCGCTCTTCCCCAATCAAAAAATACCACGTAAGTCACAGGCTGCGGCCGACATGAAAACCCTCCGTGAGGATAAAGGTAGTTACCGGGAGCTCAAGCTTGGTGAATAAAACGCCCAGGACCGCTTTGAAATTCATGAACGTGCTTGCTGCCGTTGTCCTCGCGGCAAACACTTCTTGCGTCATGCTACGCCCTGAGAAATCTGTTGAGATTGTCGGCAAAGGCGACCGTATTGAGCGTGTCAATCTTACGCCGCGACACTTCAGGTCTAAAGAACACTGCCGTCAGGCGCTTGAATGGGTGACCCCGAGTCTGACTGGTTCATTAAACTCACTTTCTGCAGAGGATCGCAGCCGTTTACAGTGGCCTGCGCTGCTTGCCGGATTCAAAAGCAAACAATGCGAATCCTTCAAAAAGCGCGGCGAAATACTGTCGACATTTGTTGACATTTTCGCCGAAAAAACCCGTCGAATCGGCGTGATTTTACCACCGGCATCAGGAAGCGAACCGGCCATTCAAATCATCCTCGAGCAAATGCGTAAAGAGCTGGCTCAAGCGGGATTTCAACCCGACACCACGCTGATCGTGCGTCGGGCTGATAAGTCAAAAGAAGCGGCCACACGTGTTGCGGCGGAATTAACCCACATGGATCGAGTTTCTGTGCTGATCGGTGGTATTCATCCGACCCATGCCGCCGCCATAGTGCAGATGTCCGATCAGGCTCAAATTCCCTCCCTCATTGTGAGCGCCAACGCTCCGCTTGGACGCACCGCCCAATCCATGCGCGTCTATCCACCTGTCAAAAAATTGGCACTGCGACTGGTCGATACGCTTAAATCCAAGGACGTCCGTCAAGCCGTTGTGTTCTTTCCTCAGGGAGCCAATCTTGAGCTCTACCATCTGATGCGCGTCCATGCTACTGCGGGAATCAGCTACGCCGAAGCCACCTACAATCCCGATGATGCTCAAGGTGTATTGAACGCCGTACGTGGTCAAATTGGCAGAATCTCGTCGGCACCGGGGACGCCCGCTGTCATCATATTGGACAACTTTCGGATGGTGCGCCATATGATCAATATCATCTCCACGTCCATCCCTACGTCCATCCCTGGCCGGAGAATTCTCTTTGCAGGCAATCAGCAGTGGCGCTCCCCCGCATTGGTCAACCCCAGAGACGACGCGATGCAAGGTGCCATGTTCGTCGATTTTATTGGCAAGTATCGCAATCTGCCCGACCAGATCGAAACCCCCATCTCTGACAATGACTATTTCACGACAGCTCAGGCCGCAAGCCGGATTGACTACCAAATTATTGGCCATCGTCTGGCAAACCTCGCCATCGAGGCGACTCGTTATGGACTGGCCCGGCATCAGATCGCATCTCGGCTACTCAACACCCGTAATCATTGGGACTACTATTTTCCCAATGATGAGTTGGCGTTTGACGCTCAGCGCGATAGCACCTGGCCAGTTTTCTTATTCCAAGTTTCCGATAATTCCATTGGGGAGATTCAATGAGAGCTGAAATTACGCACAGTGGCAACTTCACATTCGAGAGCAAAATCCGTGACCATACTTTTTTTATGGATACCCAGATCGCGGCAGGCGGGGACAACAAGGGACCAACTCCCAAGGAATTGATGCTGGCCGGCATCATTGGTTGCACGGGCATGGACATTGTCTCATTGCTCAAAAAACACCAAATGGTTCCGACAACGCTCAAAATCTCAGGGGACGCAGAGCCCCGCAGCGCCCATCCAAGGGTCTTTACTGGCGTCAGCATTCTATTTGAAGTCACCGGTGATCATGTGGACCCTGCTAGACTCCTTGAGGCCGCCGAGCTCAGCTTGACCAAATTTTGCGGCGTCAGCGCCATGGTATCAAAGGTTGTACCCATCAAATACGACGTCAAACTTAATGACAAACTCATTGGACAGGGTGTTGCCAAATTTGACATCTGAGATACAAAAGCCCTCAAACACGCTTCTGAGCCCATAAAGATGCAGCGTAAGCGCTTGGTTGACGGGCTGATTGTTGATGACAGCATCGCAGCGTGACTTTTTGGACAGAGCGCGCGGGTTTTAGGACATTTTGAGTTGCTCGACTTGAGGCGTTTGCTAACGCTCTATTTTGCCAGGTACGCGCAAAGTTTATCCATCGTTAAAACCTTCCCGTCGGGCCAAACGTAGTCGGGGCATTGCCTGATGGGAACCCATGAGAGGTCCGAAGGCTTTATCATGATTTCTCTCGGATGATAGTCTGGACTGTCGATCAGTGAGATAGCGGTATCATTGACGCTTTGGAGGTGAATCACCGTAAATTGTACCTGTGTGACAGCCTGCCATTCGCGGTCAAAGTCGAAAACGCAAAGCCGCTGTTGTCCCCACATTATTTCCCATTCAGGGAGCGCCGCAAAACGCCCCGTTTCTGACCAGAGAACCGGACCGCCGAAAAACCGGCGACAGCGCGGCTGAGGCTCAAAGCATTCACCGAAGGGCTCGATTTTGATCGGCCCGCCCAATGGTGAATCCATCCGAAATTCTTCCAAACTGAGAAACTCAATGCGGCGTCCCGCCGCAGGTCCGATGTTGGTGGCGTTGAATTGCCATGGATTTAGGTCTGATATGGTCAACGCGATGAATCCTTTTCAAAGACACCCGACAAGTTGCTAATATTACCAGAAAATGAACAGGACAGCCTCAGATACGCAAAATTTAATAGCGACTTTTTTTGGCAGCCAGCTCAAACACCTTCCATTTGCGCCTACCCTCATGTATAATTCATCAAGGGGTTAATGAATTATACATGAGGGTATACTTACCAATGGCCCACTATCGTCCGAGATATCTGGAACCTTGGGTGCGTAAAATGCTCGGATATAGCCCCATTGTAGGCGTGTTTGGGCATCGTCAGGTTGGGAAAACCTCGCTTGTCGAGCGCCTGTCAGACGCTTATCACACGTTTGATGATAAGTTTGCCCGTATTGCGGCCGTCGAGAATCCTACGGCCTTCTTGAAGGGGATCGTTGACGGTCATAAAACGGTGATTATTGACGAGTGCCAGCTGGTGCCTGAGTTATTCCCGGCTTTAAAGGAATTTGTGCGTGTGCACAAAAGGCCTGGTCAGTTTCTTCTCACTGGGTCCGTAAGATTTTCCTCTCGCAAGGCCATCAGAGAGTCGCTGACAGGCAGGATCGTCAATATCACAATTCCACCGCTTGGCAGTGCTGAGATCAATCAAATCGCTCGTCCTGAGGTCATCGCAAAGGTCATGACAGGTGCGTTAAAGGCGTCGGCGAACGTATTAACCGATCGGACAGCCGGCAAGCCAGATATTGTCGGGTCAGTCTCACGTTACGCCAGCACTGGGGGACTACCTGGAGTTTGTTTTATAAGGGATGAAAGCGTTCGTGCCTCGAAATTCGAATCCCAACTGGAGACCATTCTGGAGAGAGATTTACGATTGATCTATGAAACGACTCTCCCTTACGTAACACTGCGGCAGGTTTTGGTTGAACTTGCCGCAAATGTGGGCGAACCGCTAAATATTTCCAACATTCAACGTAAAACCAGAGTCGCAGCCAACACCCTCAAAAAACTGGTCTCAGCATTCAATGCGATGTTTTTAATTGAATTAATCCCCGCTACCAATTCTAGCGGCCAGCCAACTGTTTATTTTGTTGACTCAGGTGAGGCCCGTTATTTAGCCGGTGGTCGTCTCAGTCCGGGGCAAATTCTCGCCCAGTCAATATTTTCCAATATAAGCGCAACGTGTTCCTCTTTGTGGGGATCAAAGGTCGGACCGATTCGATTCAGCTGTTACAGGACCCGGGGAGGCGCCAACATTCCTATTGTGATCAATAGCCATGCTGGTTCCCTTGGTTTTTTGCCATGGCCGATGGGAATGCGCTTTGAGTCAGTGCTAGCGCAAACCAAGAGCTTCATGGGAGTCCAAGGCGCCAGGGGAGTGATTGCAATCCCCGAGCATGACTCGGACGTGAAGTTGCATCATGAGTTTTTGCTGGAAGTTCCGTACGCGAATTTGCTTCTATAATATTAAAGCCTTTTCGCACTGCATGCCGTTCTCAATGAGAAGCATTCACTTGGGACTCGGAGCGAAGCTCCTCGAACTCAGCGAGTTGGCGATTTTTGCGAACGTTATCCCAATCGAATCGGCGTCCGTTCATGGCTAAATACACTCCATGGGGCAAGGCCTGAACAAATCCCAATGCACATCCCATGTTAAACAATCCATCAGAGCTGCCGAATTTGAAGGGAATCATGGCACCGGTGAGCACTATCGTTTTTGGCAGTCTGGCGGCCCCCAAAACCCTCGCCGTCTCCACCATCGTATCGGTTCCATGAGTGATAATGATGCGATCTTCCTGACACAGTCGGCAATGCTCCAAAATCTTAGCCCGATCTTGTTCCGTCATCTCCAAGCTATCGATCATCATGAGGGTTGTTGCGACGTAAGGGACCTTACATCGACCAAGCTTTAAGAGTTCGCCTACATGGGAGTCCTTGAAATATAGGGTCCCATCATATTCGTTGTATTCCTTGTCAAATGTCCCGCCAGTGACAAATACCCGTATCGTCATGGATCGTCTTGCTCCTGTCTTGCTCCTGGGCATATTAAAGGGTCCGTGCTTTTTAGCACGAACCCTTCATTGTAAACATATTTTGGGTCTACTGTCTCAATCTACCAGCGGGCCAAACACTGGCCCAACACATCAGTGCCCCAATCCAATCACACCCATCAGCCAGCTATGGGCCGATTGGAAGAACGGGACGAACACAAGACTGATGATCGCCATAAGCTTCATCAGAATATTCAAAGAAGGACCGGACGTATCCTTAAAGGGATCACCGACCGTATCACCGACGACGGCGGCCTTGTGTTTATCGGTGCCTTTCCCTTCATTCTTCTCAATGTACTTCTTGGCATTATCCCAGCCACCGCCTGAGTTGGATGTGGACAACGCCATGACGATACCAGAAATCATCGACCCTGCCAGGACCCCAGCGAGAGCCTCCACGCCAAAAACAACTCCCACGACAATGGGAGAGAAAATCACAAGAATCGCTGGCGCAATCATTTCCTTAAGTGCTGAATTGGTCGAAATGGCAACACAAGCGCGGTAATCCGGGCGCGCTTTACCTTGAAGCAACCCTGGAATCTCCCGGAATTGGCGGCGGACTTCGTGAATCATCCCCTCAGCGGCACGCCCCACCGCCAACATGGTCTGCGCCGTAAATAAGAACGGCAACACACCACCTACAAAAAGGCCAGCAAAGACCATAGGCGTCAGCATGTTCAGCGACTCAAAGTGCGCACGGGTCAGGAATGCCGCAAAAAGAGCTAGAGCGGTCAGCACCGCACTACCAATCGCAAAGCCTTTACCAATGGCTGCAGTTGTATTCCCCGCGGCATCAAGGAGGTCGGTGCGTTCACGAATCTCCTTACCCAATTCTGCCATCTCGGCAATACCGCCGGCATTATCTGATACGGGTCCGTAGGCATCAATGGTTAACCCCGTCGCGATTGTTGAGATCATACCAATAGCCGACAGAGCGATACCGTACATACCCGCCCATGTCCATGACAGGTAAACGGTCACCGCCACCGCCACTACGGGAACGACCGCGGACTCATATCCCAATGAAAGACCATAAATAATGTTAATGGCCGGTCCTTTATCCGATGCTGCAGCTAGACGTCTGACATGCTTAAAGCCATGGGACGTATAAACCTCAGTCATGTAACCAATCAACATGCCTGACCATAGCCCTGCCAAAACACAATAGAAGGCCTTGTCATTGGTGATCTCAAGGCTGCCAATCGAAAAACTCTCTATTAAATAGTTCTTAGTCACAAAATAAAGTGCCACAGACATCAAGATGGTCGAGATGATGAGCTGCCCCCTAAGGGTTGGCTCCACTTGCTTGGCATCAGGCTTTAGACGGGCAAAAAATGCCGTGATCAAACAAACCGGGATACCGACGGCACTGATCAGAAGCGGATAGAGCAGAGCATCCAAACTCTGCGAAAGAGCCGCCGATGTAGCACCAATCACCAAGGCAGCGCATGTCGCCTCAGCACAAGAACCAAAGAGATCGGCTCCCATACCAGCAATGTCACCAACATTGTCACCAACGTTGTCAGCAATCACGGCGGGGTTCCGTGGGTCATCTTCGGGAATGCCGGCCTCGACTTTACCCACAAGGTCAGCTCCAACATCGGCTGCTTTCGTATAGATACCACCGCCGACACGTCCAAAGAGGGCGACGGTTGATCCGCCGAGTCCAAAGCCGGCAACCATCTCCATAATATAGTGCTTCTCAATGCCCGCAGCCGCGAGAATGTTGTCAAAAATCACCACCACGACCAGCAGCCCAAGCACTGCCAGACCCGTCAAACCAAAGCCCATGACAGCACCAGATTGGAATGCAACTCGGAAAGCTTCTGTGATGCTTCGACGAGCTGCCACGGTCGTCCTGACGTTACCCAGTGTCGCGATCTTCATGCCAAGAAACGCGCAGACACTTGAGATCGTTGCACCAATGACAAACGCTGCAGCACTATAGAGACCTTCATTGACGCTGGCGGTTTCAGGGTTATCCAAAGCCACGGCAATCACAGCCGCAAACGCAACCGAAAACATCGCCACAAACTTGTATTCCTGTGCCAAAAAAGCCATGGCACCCTCAGCAATGGCATCGGAGATCTCACGCAGTCGCGCCACAACAGCTTCTGATGCGCCAACCTCTGCGGCGGTCAACTTCAGTGATTTCACTTTCAACGCGAAATACGCGGCAACGGCCAGAGCCAACAGCGCGCAAACCGCAATTAAACCAACAACAGACATGTCCGGGACCTCCTAGGAATATGGGACTCAAAAATGAGCTTTTGGTTATGCCAACTATGGCCAGACGTTTCAATAGATAAGCCCCTAAATGCCTAACAATTAAACAGTTGTCGGATAAAAAAAAGCCCCGTGAGGGCATAACCCACACGGGACTCGTTTCCAAGGATATCCAAAAAGGACATCCAAGAAGAAAGATTACTTCTTCTTGGAAGCTTTCTTAGTCGCCTTCTTGGTGGCTTTCTTGGTGGCTTTCTTTGTAGCCTTCTTAGTTGCTTTCTTGGTGGCTTTCTTAGTGGCTTTCTTTGTAGCCTTCTTAGTTGCCTTCTTCTTGGTTGCTTTCTTAGCAGCCTTTTTCTTGGTGGCTTTTTTCTTAGTCGCCTTAGGTGCTGTTCCTTGTTCCATGTTTTCCATTTTACACTCCTCCTAAAATTTGTTCTTCGATTCACTTCTGAGCCCGAGGCCATACTCTCACGAGTATAGTTTTTTCTTCCGTAAAGAAGTCTCTAAAAAAAATCATAGCACAACACAATCTCAAAATCCTATACCTCGCGACAAATTTTTTTCATTTTTTTTTGGTCGTCGCTTTTTCCACGCATTCATTCCTTCCAACTGAACCCACCTGATGCTTGTCTCTCATTGAATCTTCCGCTGCATCGTACGAGGTGTGATTGCTACAAAAAACTTCGGCGTTACAACTCAAAAACCTTGGGCACCAATGGTTTCAAACATGATTTTGGAGAATCACAAAGCTCCTCACCATCGATCTCCCTAAAGTTTGCCGACCGTGTGTCGATACCCCCCTTCAGAAAAATATGACCCCCTGATTCCATAGCTTCCCACTCAGGGGACTTCCGGGAGATGTGACGTATGGCTACCGAGCCACTAGGAACAATATTAACGGTCGAAGACGAGCCAGAAATCCGGAAACTGACAGCTATGTTTGCAGAGTCCTTGGGGTTCAAGGCATTGGAAGCTGAGGACGGAGAGCAGGCTCTGACACTTCTAAAATCGGCCACTCCCGACATCATCATCTCTGATATGCGTATGCCTCGAATGGACGGAATGACATTGCTTAAAACGTTGCGAGAATCCGGCAACCAAACCCCGTTCCTGTTCCTCTCTGCCTTTTCGGGTAAGGAATATACCGTGCGCGCCCTGAGCCTTGGAGCATTCGACTATCTCGAAAAACCATTCATGCCAAATGAACTGAAGGCCCTGCTTCACGAAATGCTGAGAGTCAGCAGGGCTCAAAAAGGAATTTTGTCAAAATCTCTGGGCCTAAACGTCAATCAATCTGGAGCGATCTCGCCTGAAGCCGAAATCTTGAAAATGTCTTCTCTTCAACCCAACTCTGGCGGTACCTCTGAACACTCGATGGGCGCTGGCACCGTTGATCGCCAAACCAGGCTCGTGCGCATGTTTGCAGCGGAGGTCAAAAATCAACTGACCCACGGTCTAAAAGCTCTCACAGACCTCAAACACTCCGATTCACCCGGATGGCAGCTAGGCTATCTATTCCGTCTGATGTATTCCATTCGCTCGACAGCATCGTCACTTAAACTTGATGAAATCAGGGATTTAGCCCATGCCATGGAACAAACCTATGTGCTCCTTCGGGTCCGTATCAGTTATCTCAATAAACTAAACCTTGCCACACTGCAGGTGGCCCATGACATCTTGCGACGGCATATTGAGTCCATTGACGGTGAGCATCCCACAAGTCAGGAAGACAGGACAGCCCTCTCCAGCGAGACGTCAAGCGCCATTCAAGATCTACGTTCAATCTCCATGACTAAGTAATTTTGGAAATCCAAGGATCTCTATTTTCCTGATTTGGGATTCAGGACCCGCAATGCTGCCTGAGCCCTGGCGCTAAGCAATGAGGTTTTGGATGGTTCCACTGGCTTGCTGGCCCCGCCAGCGTGGCCAGGTGTTTCTTGAGTTTTTGTGGCGGCAGGTCGACGAGACCTCAACTCAGACTTAACAATGGCACCTTCGCGTCGCGGCCCATCAACCTCCGCAGCGCCCTCGAGGGTCATCTCAATTCCGGAGCCTGTTCCGGCTTTTGTCAGCATCTGCGCTAACTCTTTGTCATTGATTAGTAACAACACCGGAACACTGCCATCTCCGGCGAATGATCCAAGGGCCCGAATAAAGCTCGACCTTTGGGGCGGCGCGACCGCCTCATCGGGCCAATAATATATGATGACAGCCGAGTCCAACCGAGATGGCCACAAAGATGCCACGGCAAATCGTTCGTTCTCCTCAAGACGCGCGATATCTAATAGCGCGGCACACTGATTTGCGGCATCGGCGACGATTCTTGCCTTCGATAAATCCAGGGACGGTGCGGGAAGCTCTGCCAATGAGAACAACTTGCCCCACTCCCGCTCGAGGATCTCCAAACGCCTTGCGCTGTAGGCAGCTGTCTCGCGCCGCGCCATGCCTCGAGCAATCTCCTCAAGACCTTTCTGGACACGCTGTCTTCGACCATCGCGGTACCGGAGGGCTGCCTTAGCCTCAACAACCAAAAAAGACACATTTGAGAGATCCGTCGTCTTCTGGCTTCCGATGACATCCCACCATTGCCGAATCAGGGATTCCAAGGCATTTTGAACGCTACGACGATCATCAACACGAACTGCCAGATCATGACGGGTATCCATCACAACGGCATGCTCCATCGCGTCACGGATCAGCCCGGCAAGAGTTTCCAAGGACACGCCGGGATCAATGCCAAGTTCCGTTGTCACGCGCATCCAATCTGCTCTGAGACGCTCAAACTCACCGGTGGCCTTTTGGGCAAGTGCAGCGATGATTTTCAATTCATCTTGCACCGTCGCGCGCGCATTCCCAACCTTATCAGTCAGATTCTGACTGGACTGTAACGCATATTCCGTGGCGACTTTGACCGATTCCACCTCGCGGGATAGCCGCATCACCCAGTCGCGCTGATAATGAATACCAGCCGAGGATTCCTTGGACATATCATCAACGACCCTCGTCGCCCCCGATTTCAGCCGATCAAACCAACCGGACTGCTTGGACTTGGACGCACCATGCGAGGATGGACTGACCGCAGGCCCTTGAGACACATAGCGATCGATTTCATGAGACATCTGCTTGATACCGAGCAGCATACTTGCAAGGCAGCTTTCGATTTCTTGGCCGTTCGTCCTGGCTCCGCTCAAATACTCGTCCCAAACCTTCACACCACTGGCATGTGCCGGACGAACCTGCTCGTCGATCAGCCCGAAAAGTCGGCTTAAATTTTCCGAAAACTTGCCCCATGCCTTCAGTCGAATCAGCTGTTCTAGCACCTGAAAAGGGTCGCTCAAGCGCTGCATATTCGTTAGAGTTTGTTCGCTCCAGCGGGATGATATGGCCTTGAGTCGCTCATTTTGCGCGTCGAGCAGGATCGATAATTTCGTGAACGAATCTCCGCCTTCATTAATCCGGCGCAGCACCTGATCAATCTGATTGAGCAAATCGAGTTCAGACTGGATCGTTTCCAGCCCAGGATCCTTCTCTCCGGCTCCCGTCTCTACGGATAAATCCTCACGCTGCTGGGACAGCTCCTCGACGGCTCCCAATAGCCTCGCACTCGGCCCCGCCACGCGAGAAAGTTTTTTGGCATCAGCGAACTCTGCAATCCCCAATGCCTTTGCACATTGTTCTGCCCGCTCCCGAGCGGCAATAAATCCTGCCACCTCGGTGCGTTCTTTGGCAACTTGCGGATTCCATTGGGTTGCAGCCACATCAGCGCCGCGTGTGATCATGCGACGCATCTCGACCGGGGCTACGAGCCCCTCAGATTGATTTAAACTCGCGTCAAGATCCAGCAGGGACGCAAGCAATGAACGCTGCGCCTCTTCAATCGATAGAAGCCTGTTGTTACGACGAAAAACACTACCTTTTGTCCCACGCTCAATGGTCCAGACATCGCCGGCGTCGTCCGCCGCGTCGAGCCACACTTCCGCCACTCCTCCACCGCGCTTGCCAGAAAACGCAAAATTCAAGGCATGAGCTATCGTTTCAAGTTGTTGGACCGAGGCTGCGACCGTTACAACGGGACGCATCTTCCCGACGCCTGCCGCCAGTTTCCAACCAACAACCTTGTTGGCCCCCTGTGTCCTGAACCGAATCCCCGTAATGTACACGGCATCGCCCCCCTGCATGGACTCAAACTTTCATTCAATCATCCGATAGACAGCAAAAATCTTTAAGTCTCCCGGAGATTGCCTGTGACGACCAAACCAATCCACCGCCTCTCGTTGACAGATTTGAGCGCCATGGACAAAGATCTGATCAAAGAGATCGCCAAACAAAATCAGTATCAACGCTTGGCATGTTATCGTATCACCGGCCCAGATGCTACGTTGATCCTCGACACTGGCGGCACAGGTGGACATGCCTGGCCAGCAAAGTTCGCCTGTCATGACTATTATTATACACTAAAAAACCGACAGCAGCTCAAATTTGGCTGGCAGGCCACACCCCTGAACGTCACAACAATATCCGCCAGCTTGAAATCAGTAAAATCCTACTTACCACCCCAGGATCTTTGGGGCACCAAACTGCTGTTTCTCGTCAAAAAAGATGGACGTGCCACCGGTGAAACAGGTGAACTCGACGGATTTATGGAGGCTTTAGGCCGAAGATTTCATTTTTGGCTCGCCAGTGACGAGCTCCGGCACTTTATTGATGACACAACAAGCCACGAGCAGATTCACGCCTTTGGCGCGATGCTGTCACGCATGATTGGCCACGAGATGCGCAATCCCGTTACAAACCTCCTGAGTCTTGCCCAAACCCATGCTCTGGTCTGGAACGATACCAATAATGAGGTCTCACAGTTCGCGCTTGAAGTGGAACGCTATGCGCAAAATATATGGGACGTCATTCAGAAGCTTGAGGTCTTGGCCGCTAACGGCATTGATTCTTTCAACACGAGTGAGCCGATCAAGTTACTGGACTTAAAGACAATGTTGACGGCCGAGTGCGAAAGGGAAAACAACCGCCAAGATCATGCAAGCAAAGCGCAACTGCACCTCAACATCGCCGATGGCGAACACCTCATCATGGGAGTGGGATCACTCGTCAGGCTGGCGATTCGAGAGGTACTGCATAATGCCTTCACTTACAGCTCTGGTACGAGCGTGAATGTTGCCCTTTATTCCGGCTCAGGCAACATCATCCTCGATATCACAGATGAAGGTGCCCCGATCAACCCCGGACAAGACGAGCTGATGTTTTTGCGGTATTTTCAAGGTCCAAAATCTCAGGGACAAAAAAGCAGCATTCGAAGAGGTTTAGGACTGGGCCTTTACCTCGCGCGATTTGTCAGCACCTTTCACAATGGACAATTGCTATTTGTTCGGGGCATCGGCAAGAAGGGCGCGTTTCGATTCATTTGGCCACAGGCTGAATCCGGACTTAAAGCCTCTTAAAGGAGACCTGGAAATGGCAAAAATTTTTATTGTGGAAGATGAAATTCACATCCAACGGCTGACCAAAGCCGTGCTCGAAAAATCTGGTCATACGGCCGAAACCGCAGGAAGCGGAGAAGAGGCTCTCAAACGTCTTGAGACAGGGACATTTGAACCAGATCTGATCATTCTTGACATCATGATGAGCGGTATTGATGGACTTCAGGTTCTCAGAACTTTGAAGAGCTCACCCAAACACGCCAAAATTCCGGTCGTCATGCTAACGGCTTTGGCACAGGAAGCAGTGGTTTTAAAAGGTATCCAACTTGGAGCCAAGGATTATATCCGAAAACCCTTTCATCCTGCTGATCTGCTGGATAGAATTAACCGGCAATTGGTCCCAAGCACCGCGAAAGCGGAAGGAATGTAAACGTTGAAATCAGACCCATTTGATGCCAGTGGGCGGTTTTTGACCGCCCTTCTCCGTTTGTTGCCTGCTGAATCCGCCCATCACATCGGCCTGTGGGCCATGGAGCACGGCTTGCTGAGGTTGATGCCACGCCCACGCCCCATCACGATGCCTGTTCCACTGCAGGTTACATTACCGGGCATTGGTAGACTGCGACATCCGATAGGTTTGGCAGCAGGATTTGACAAGAACGCCCGCTGTCCCGGAGCTTTCGAGTGGCTCGGATGCTCGTTTGTGGAAATCGGGACCGTCACTCCAAAGCCACAAGCGGGGAATCCAAAACCACGGCTGTTTCGCTATCCAGAGACAATGTCGATCATCAACCGCATGGGATTCAACAGCGATGGGGCAGAAGCGGTCTTAAAAAGATTACAAAAAATGAACTGGTCTCCCTCGCGAATACCCCTGGGCATTAACATCGGTAAAAACAAGCTTACGCCACAGCACTTGGCCCTTGATGATTTTTTGTCAGGCATCAGCGCTTTCGATTCATCGTCGTCGTGGTTGACGATCAATATTTCATCCCCCAATACTCCCGGCCTTCGCGATCTGGCATCATCGGAATTCATTCGAACATTGGCCCTGTCTGCCGGTCCCGCAATCAGAAAGTGCTGGATCAAGCTCGACCCTGATATGAGTCGCGGGCCGTTTCAGGACCTGATCGCAACCATTGCTGAGGAGGATTACGCCGGAGTCATTCTCTCCAACACGCACCGGGTCGCGTGGCCCGAGGCCGGAGGACAAAGTGGCCACCCACTTTTATCTCAGTCAAATCAGTGTCTTGAATGGGCATGGGAGGTCACCAAAGGAAAACTTCCCATGGTAGCATCCGGCGGAGTGCTCTCGGGAGTCGACGCATTTAACAAACTCAGCCGTGGCGCCTCCGCTGTACAAATATACACCGCCTTAGTATACCGGGGACCGGGTGCTGTTCAGCGCATCTGTGAAGAATTGTCGGAAGAGCTGAAATTACGCGGTTTTCTCAGCGCCGAAGACTGCATCGGATCCATATATCCTTGATTCCAGCGCTGACTTCCAGACGAACCAAGAATCTGCCGGAGTGATGATCTTTATGAGCCAACTTGAAATCACGAGACGCATTCGTGAAAATATCCATGGAACCATAAACGTGACCGCATTTGAGGATCTGGTGATCGCTCACCCTATGATCCAACGCCTGCGTCGCATCCGTCAGTTGGCATTTCTCCAATATGTGTTTCCTGGAGCGAGTCATAGCCGCTTTGAGCATAGCCTTGGAGTGATGCACCTAGCGGGTGTCGCTTGGCAGAAGCTTCAGGAAAACCAAAAATCGCTCCGCTCGGCCACCCAGAAATATGATGATTTTTCTGGAATCGAACGCCGTTTGAATCAATCTCAAGGATCCCACGGACGCTTGAGCCCGACATTTCCAGTCATCGAAGATGTCTTTGCCGATGACTATCCTTTACAGGCACTGCGTTTGGCTGCACTAATGCATGATCTTGGGCATTCGCCTTTTTCCCACAGCGGCGAGGGATTCATGCCGACCTGGCAACAAATGCGCAACGCCAGCGGCAGCTACCCATCCTATATCTCAAACTACATCGCGGACCGTTGTGATGAGCTATCGGCAAAAGGTAAAAATCCGGAGTCCGTGCAAGTACGGCACGAATTGTACACGCTGCTAGCAGTCGAACGCGTGCTATCGGATATTTACAGGGATCATCCCCATATAAAAGGCCCCCTCGTCACCGCTCAGGACATCGCCTCAATTATCACACCTGAAATCCCCCCAAGTCCCGGCAGCCCCTTGGTACGTCACGGAATCTACCATTTGTGCCATGAACTGGTCTCAGGGGAATTTGACGTAGACCGTATGGACTATCTGCTGCGTGATAGTCGTGAGTGCGGCGTGGTCTATGGCATTTTTGATGAAAGTCGCATCCTGAATTCACTCGCGGTCTATTGGGACGACGAGGGGCAGAGTCTTCATCTCGCCATCCAGTTCTCTGGATTGGCCGCATTTGAAGACTATCTTCGCGCGCGACACTCCATGTATCTGCAGCTTTATTTCCACAAAACCTCCGTAGCAGCTGAGGCGATGATCAAACACATCATAAAGATGCTGCCTGGCTGGACGTTACCCGTCGATATGGATGCTTACGCCGCTATCGATGAGCACAATATGCCCCAGATATTGCTCGATGCCGCCAAAGAACGCATAAAGGACCCTAACACTTTGTTGGATTTCAACAACACGGTGAAAGATTTGATGTTCCATCGAAATCTCTGGAAACGTGCCTTTGAAGTCGCTTCAAACACTGGCCCATCTGCCGGTGTTGAAAGCATTGACGAGGCCGCGACCGTCATCGCTGGCTTGGGGGTCAAATGGGAAAAAGTCTCCAGTCGAAACTCTCTCACGCGTTTTAGACCTCGTTCAGCCAACGAACCGAGCAAGCACTTTTTACGATTGATCAAAAAAGATGACTTTCAATTTCCGAGGGTCATACCCATCGAAGACCAGATGAGCCTGATTGACCAAAATTCGCAGATGCACATCACTAGGCTCTACGTTGAAAATCGTAAAGACCCCAAAACAGCACGATCGACATTCGAGCTCGTGAGAGATGAGCTCCATAAGCTGGTCGCTAAATCTTCGTACCGCTAAACGGCAGGATCAAGAGATGTTCAGCCATGCTTTGCGGCAAGTAGAAACTTGACACACTCACGCGCTGATACCGGATCATAATGAAATCGCCGCTCAAGCTCAGACAGCGTTTTACGCGCATCTGCGATTTGGCGATCGGTAAATTGCCGCTGATTGTCGGTATTAAGTGCTACGACTGCCTTGAGGTTTGCGTCCACAAGCTTTGATTTCTCTTGGTAGTAATGCTCGCGAATGCGCTGTAGATGATCAAAGAAGATCCGCGAAAAATCAATCTTCGCTTTCGGGTTTTCGATGCTGTAACTGGCGATGCGTGCCAGAAGACTCTCGCGAAACCGCATAGGATCGCCACCGCTCACTCCCAGCACAGACTCAACATCATTCATTAGAAGCTCTGAGGGATTTTCCTGTGTCTCAGTCTTGCGATTGAAAATCCGTTCTTTCTTTACAAACGCAACAGCGTGCTCGACGTATCGATTGAGAAGTTGCTCATATTGCCCCTCTTCGACCAGAGACATCGCTAGAAGAACCTCCTGCTCAAAGACTCCTGCAAACCAATCGCGGACATTTTTGATAAAGAAAGAGGCGTCATGATATTTGTTCCGCGACTCGAACTGAAGAAAGTCGTAAACGCTACGATCCTTCAGCAAGATCTCAAGCTCCTTTAATATTGCCATCGGCGTGATCGTCTCAGCTGATGAATCTTCGGCCACGCGGTAGAGCAAGGCTCGAACTTCCCGTGGAGAGGCGCCGAAGCGCCCCTCGTAGATGACGTGCCCAACCGACTCATTGAGAATCAAGTCTCGAATCTGATTCAACACCAACTGATCGGCGGCGACAAACGTGTCACCTAGCGGACGCTTATCGATAAGCATGGCCTTTGAGAATGGATCCAGTCGATTCACGATTCCACGGAACTCTGACGGATAGGCATCAGGGTCGGGATGTTTTAGCCTCGTCAATACAGCCCATAAACAAAGGGCCTCGACGGCGTGAGGACATACTTTCTTTGTTTTTTGGATCGATAGCTCATCTTTGGCATAAATACGCATTTCGTCCGATACGCGCAAAAGATATGGCACAGTGATCAGTTCAAAGCGCCCCCGGAAAGAACTGAAATCAGGCAACGTTTTGAATGCATCCAAATGCTTTTCATTAGCCGTGGCGAAGAATACCACATCCAGATTCTGCGTCGCAGACTGTAACCCCAAAGTTGCCCGTTCGACGGTAGTCAGCAAATACTTGAAAGCCTCCAATGGCCGTTTAAGAAGGTCGCTGAACTCAAGAATACCCCGATTTGCCTCAACAAGTTCACCCATAGATTCCGTAAAGCGAATGTTATGCAATACAGCTGGAAGATTCGCGATATTTCGATCCATTGTGAGTTGTTTTTCCTGGGCATCCATCGACATCTGGGGTTCCACGGTCGAGATTCCGACCCGGTACTGCCTTGAGTAAAAAAAACGCTCAACCTGAATATGACGAAATACTTTCTCCATCTCGCCATCATAGGCGGCCAGAAGATTTTCAAATATTAACTGATTTCGTTTGGAAAGACCTGAGAGCAGGATGTGCGGAGGAAGCTCTACTTTGTCCGGCGCCACCCCCTCGGCCCGCGCAGTAAAATCCCTTAGTATTTTTTCCCGGTATGGCATAGGCAGCAAAAACAGGGGATTTTCTTTGAACTCACTTTGAAGCTTGCTCGAGATCTGATTATCGTCCAGCAAGGCATAGCTGCCTTCACTCCCGCGCATTTCGTCATGGCGGGCCGCAAACCCAATGGGCCCCGACTCGCCACTGACGGACTTCGGCGTCGCCCCCTTATCCACAGGGAAAATCCAGTTAAAACGATAAACAGCCCCATCATCGCACTCGCTATAACGTTGCATTGCATACGAGATAGCCTCAATGGTCGACGATTTAGCCGATCCATTGGGACCATGCAAAAAGATCACTTTGTTCGCAATACCCTGTCTCACAAAAGCCTGTAGGACCCGAAATATTTCCCTTTGAACAGAAATCCCACCGACAATTGGAACGCCTCGCTCAGTGCCAATATCGAACAACTTGAATCGAGCGGGCTCTGCACCGGTTTCACCAACTAAATTATCTGGACGAACATCACCGAAAAACTGGAAGCAATCACGCAAGTACTCGGATGAATTCCGCATCAAACGCCTTGGCTTCTCTTTGACGAGACTGAGAAACTGATCAAACGAGAGGATACTTTGACGTTCCTTGAACTGTCGTTTCAAATCAGCAGAAACATTAACCATCAAATCGTGACTTAAGCTCATAGGACCTTCACGGCAAGATTTTTTTCAATTGTTCCAACACGAATACCGGATCCGGGAAGGGCTTTGCGAGAACCATCCCCCCACCCGCACTCAGTGCTTCCACCACTTCCGGTTCACCCTCGCCATGCCCTGTCATCACTACAATAGGAATCTTCGGATGGGTTTTCCGGATCTGTCGAATCACGTCAACACCACTCATTTGTGGCATATTCAAATCGGTCAACACGATCTGGAAATTTCCCGCCCCAAAGATTTTTAGAGCCTCAGCAGGGTTGTTAAACACAGTGATGTCGTAATCATCCTCGAGCATTAATGTCAAAACATCCGTTAGATCGGGCTCGTCATCAATGATCAACACTTTGATTTTAGCGGTTGATTGATTTTTGGATCCTAAGCTTGATCCTACGACAGAATCAGCTTGAGGGGGCGCTGATGCCGTTGGCTGCCCCTCGGTTTTTAGCAAACTTCCATTGTGGGAAGTCCCACCGGAGACACCCGCAAGCACCCCCTGGATATATTCAACCATTTTCGACGGATCCCCGAAGGGTTTGAACAATACTCCTGCAGCCCCTAACCCAATCGCTTCAGCCTTGTCTTTTTCCGTCTGGGCGTGACCGGTGATCAGAACAACATGGGTTGAAGGACGAACGGTCTTCACGTGCTTAACCACATCAAGGCCACTGAGAAATGGCATCTTGATATCGGACAGCACAAGATCATAGGATGTCGAACGAATCTCGTCGCATGCTAAACGAGGATCAGTGAACGTCACAACGTCAAAATCATCCTCCAGAAAAAGTCGCAGAAGGTTCCCGATTTCGGGTTCATCATCAACAACTAATATTCGGGCTTGCTTGGTCATGTCTAAAATTTATCCATCATCATAAGCATCTTATCAACGAGCTCACCAAAAAAATTTCATGAACCCTTTTATATTGTATCCGCAAGCGTGGATTTCGCTAAATCCGGGCCGATCAAATCAAATTTTTCATCGATCTACGCAAAATTTGCCTGCAACCCAGACCACATGCTAAACTATGGCAAACGTTGCCAAGTTTGGACATTTTTTACTTTTATAAAAGGGGGCTTTTCCGGATGAAGAAGACCTTTATTGTGGATACAAATATTCTTCTTAACAACCCCGCCAGTATCTTTAAATTTGACGATAATGATGTCGTTATTCCCATTTCGGTCATTGAAGAGGTTGACACCTTCAAGAAAGATCTCAGCGAAACAGGTCGAAACGCCCGCGAGGTCAGTCGTATTCTGGATCGTCTGCGCGAACGCGGGACTCTCTCTGCAGGGATTCCTTTATTTGAGGGGCGCGATGATAGCGGTCGGTTGTTTGTGAATCTGGGTGCTGACTATGAGTTGGTCGGACGACTCGCTCAGAATACCGATAATCAGATTTTGGCCGTAGCGCTAACATTACAAAAACAGCACGGTAACTCCCGTAAAGTCGTTATTATCACGAAAGACTCAAACCTCAGAATAAAAGCTGACGCTTTTAACATCTCAGCGGAAGATTTTGAGGCCGATAAAGTTGATATAAGCCATCTCTACAAAGGCATCTCCACGATGCGAGTCACATCGGATGTGATCAATGAATTCTATTCCCGGCGTGAAATTAAGCTGGATGACAAAGGCCTATTCCCCAATCAATTTGTAATCCTTGAGGACGAATCTGATGCCAATCAATTTGTGTATGGCATGTTTGATGGACAGGACCGGATTCTTCGGATGCTTGATCCGCACAGCGAGGGTGTTTGGGGCATCTATCCGCGCAATATCGAGCAAACTTTCGCTCTGGAAGCGCTTCTAGATGACAATATAAAACTTGTGACATTGAGCGGCGGAGCTGGAACTGGCAAAACACTCATGGCCATTGCCGCTGGACTATCTAAAACAACCGACGACGATGAGTATCACAAGCTCCTCGTTGCAAGGCCTATATTCCCGCTAGGTAAGGACATCGGTTTCCTGCCCGGCGATCTTGACGAAAAACTAAACCCTTGGATGCAACCGATTTTCGATAATTTGGAGCTGCTCTTGAGTGGCGGACAGCAAGGTCGCACCAAAAGATTCAGCAAAAGCTATCAAGAACTCATCAATCAGGGGATGCTTGCCGTCGAGCCTCTGACCTATATCCGTGGGCGATCACTTCCCAATCAGTTTTTTGTGGTGGATGAAGCCCAAAACCTGACACCTCATGAGATCAAGACCATTCTCACTCGTGCCGGAGAAGGGACTAAAATCGTTTTGACGGGTGACCCATACCAGATTGACAACCCTTATATCGACAGCGAAAACAACGGAATGACATACGTGATTGAAAAATTCAAATCTGAGCGCATCGCTGCTCATATCACATTCAATCGCGGCGAAAGAAGCGAGCTGGCGACATTAGCGGCAGCTCTGCTTTGATGGCAAGGAATGTCAGGCGGCACGAGGCAAAAACATTTTAACGCCATCAACCTCGACCTGCAGGCCACCGTCTCTTGCGGCAACGAGGATCTCATGACCGCCCACAGAAATCACACCGTGGGACACGGCCTCCGCTGTAATGGTCATGACTGCACCGTTCGTCCAGGAGATAACCGGGGATCCGTGTTCATCCAGATCAAAACCAGCAATCGACCAGGATGATTTTGGTGATGTAAATGTTTTTTTAATGATTTCTGGACTAATCCTTCTTGTCGCCACGACCTCAGATAAAGGCAGATGATCATGAACATCAAAATCATCTTCATGTGAGTCCTCGATGTGATCTTCACTGGAAATCACACTGTCTGGGACATCGCTCGCATCCGTATCTTTGATCAAGGTTTCAGAAGCGGAATCCAAAAGAGATAGCTGCGCAGCTTCCATGAGCTCAACGCCCTCGTCGCGGACGGCATCGGACGTGTCCTCATCAACAAGATCTTTTTGAGCGTCAATGCCTGCGGCTAGAGCGGCTTCCATCGCGTCTTCACTTTCAGCCCTCACCTGCTGTTTCATATGCTCTTCCGCGTCCAGGCCATCCCCAACGACTTCCAACTTTGGGGCGCCGCGCAACGCGTCGCCAGCATCAATTTTCACTTCTTCAAGATCCAACGCTTTAGAATCGACATCTACCGAATTCATGGATTCACCACTTAATTGATCACCTAATTCATTGGGTGAATCAAAGGTCTCATGAAGCGACTCCGCATCATCGGACAACACGGGTGTTACAACTGTGGCTTGCATTAAATCTTCGGCTGCCTGTCCTAAATCTTCCTCCAGCCCGATATCATGCATACTGATTTCAGGCACATCGACGTCCTCGGGCGGATCTATGGGAATCGTCACAGCATCGTCGGATCCCAAGGCGTCGACGGGTATGTCGCGGAGTTCATTTGCAAGCCCATTATCGTCAGCGACCGCAAGCGCAAAGTCGTGTTCCTCATTTAATCTATCGGTATCAAGAGGCGTATCATCCATAGTGAGGTCCGCGTCAATTTCAGGTTCAGGAGCTTGGGTATCTGTTTGCTCCTGTGGGCTTGATGCGAATGGGTCCGCACCGCCAGCCGCGTCTTGACTCCAAGGAGCAAGAGCTTGAATAAATTTCCCAGGGCCATCGCGTTCGATGACTTCTTGGAGTGTTTCGTTTGCAACAGCCTCTTGCTTGTAAATATCAATGATGGACCGAATCAGCCTTGGCATTTCTTCTGGCGGCACGCCATCAGCGACAAAACTTGCAATTTCTGGGAGCTGTGAATTTTTTCCGCCAAGTGAGATTCGGTAGCCAGAGGTGTCACCAACAATACTGATATCCAATGTATGACAGGGCACACAGCACTTAGCGCAGCCATTGATACCAATCTTAAGTGGAGACGTCAGCATCAGCCCTTCGATCTCAGCGGAAATATCCAAAGCGCTCCCAAGCGCGTCTTGCTCATGGTCCTCACACATCTCTCCCACACACGACACCGGCTGATGAAGACCATCTTGGTAATGGCGAATTCCAAGACCTATGGATTTCAATTCTTCAGCTACAGTCGACGCCATCGCAGGCTGAACCAATAACGCCAGCCGTTGATCCTCGGTAGCCTTCACGACGACAGCTTCGCCGTCACAAAGTGAGGCGATTTTTTTTAATTGTGATGCATTATAAATCCCGCCCGGAGCCTCAGTTGAGAGGAGTATACTGCCATTTTTTAGTTTGAATGAATGACCCATCTCACACACCACTTATGACCGGGGTTAAACGAGAGACACTTCTATGTGTGACATCGGCATTACCATACCGAACTTGAATCAGAGGTCGGATTATACGTAACAAGCCATTTGGTCATAAACAAAAAGCCGAGGATTTTCGTCCTCGGCTCTGGGATGTTATCCATCACTATTCAGTTCAAATTCTCCATATAGTCGCGAAGTCTTTGATTCATCATCGCCTTGGAGACCCAAAATACTTCCGAGAGCTGATGAACGATATCATGAGAAGCATCAATCTTTTCAACCTCCCGACGCAGCATTTTTCCTGGTACGAGCAGTAGTCCGGCGAATAAGTTTGCCCGAATATCCAATACTTCTTCTGGGCATGCCCGCGTTTGGCCAACATACTGGTGTCCGCTGGTCACAAGGTACTTGTAAAGCTCCCTTGCGATCAAAAAGCGGATGTATGGACGCATATCGCTACCGTTGTATCGGACTGTCACCCGATAATCAGCCCCTTCACCCTCTGTTCTAACCTCAGTCGACGACGCAAGGGTCTCATCAGCAATGACATTAAAGTTAGGGAAGAGTTGGCAAATCTCCGGGACGTAAATCGGCGCCTCTTCGAAATTACCTGCCGCCAATACCGCTTCCACAGTCCTCGCGACTCCAGGACGATCGACATCAAAAAGCTCCTCAAACGTCAGGCGTGAGTTCTCGTTTTGATAGCGAGCTGGATTTTTGAAAAATTCTTTTTTCAGATTTTCGCTGGTTCGTCCATTCAAGCCAAAAGAACCGTATCCACGGTATTCAAACACCGCCTCGTTGAACCCAACCTTACCGGCGGCAACATCGATCAATAGTCTCTCATCGATAGATAGATGGTCCGCGATCGTTCGCAGGGTCGCGAGCGCGCGAATATTCTTTTTCCCTTTTTTCCAATGGCTACAATCAGCCGGATCATATCCAAGAATGGCGCCAACATCCTGATCGATAACTTTGACGTTACCCTCATAGCGCATTTCCAACGCCTCTTTGCAAAACTTGAACAGTGTGGCCGAATGTGGATATCGATTCTCGGCAATTTTCTTCATCGCGACTACCTCCCTTGGCATCAAAAACGGACTACGCCGTCCAGCGATCAGATGATGGATCCCCTCGCGTCCTGCTTGGGCAATTCAAACTTGTTGATGAAAAGTCTCTATACAAAATTAGACAGCACTTCGAGGTGCTATGTCAACTGAGGGGTATCCCGACTGAGGAGCTGGGTTTTTGTAACCTTTCTTTAGGCGCACAAAGAGATGATGCTTTTGACACCCGAAAAAACAAAGAAACCGTATGGATATCAAACCCATACGGTCGCAATATATACAGTACTGAGGCGAAATCTTACTTTGTCGGTTCAAGAATCGCCATGGTGATTGGGCCCGGGACAATACTTGACTTACATTTGGCAGCCGTGATGACCTTATCCAATAGCAGACGCGCGCGTTCGGGATTCTCGCGTTCACGTCCCTTTAACCGGACGACCACCTTGACTTTATCCCCACGCGAGAGAAACTTATCAATCGCATTCATCTTCGTCTGAAAATCATGATCGGCGATGTTCAATTTCAACTGGATCTCTTTGAGCTCCTGAACAATCTGCTTCTTTTTTGACTTCTTGAGCTCGTATTGGACTTTCTTGAAGTCCTGAACGCGCATCACAGGGAAGTCGCCCTTGTCGCTGATCAGAACAAGATCGAGCCCAGCTTCTTCTGCCCTGGAAAGTGCTTCTAGTACCGAAACAACTTCGTTTGATTCCTCACCAACAAGGCGAACCTTGGTGTAACTGCGGGCCGCGGCACGATTGATAACTTGCAAACAGACACTCCTCTAATGAATGAAAATGATGACGGCGCATGATCTGCTTAATTTTCAGACACGCCCTCGGCATCGTAGCATAAATGCACCCGGTTTCAAAGAATTAATGCCAATAACCAGAGCCCCGAAACCCAAAACGTCAGCCTCCGCCAGACCCTAAGTGGGCTTGCGTGAAAGGCAGCAGATGGCTGATAATGAACGGCATTTTCAACAAAGTCCGAGAATCGGACACCATTAAACAAGGGAGTGATCATGATGCGAATTCTAGCGGCAGTGTTTGGTTTCATCAGCGTTTGCAGCACACCGGTACTTGCGGCAACCTGGGTTTTTGACGAGTCACATTCCACGGTCGAATTTTCTGTGCGTCACATGATGGTATCCAATGTTAAAGGTCGCGTTGGGGGCCTCAAGGGCTCGATCGAGATGGATGAGAAGGATCTCACAAAAACCAAGATTGATGTCACGCTGGATGCCGCCACGATTAACACCGAAAATGCAAAGCGAGACGAACATTTGCGAGGAGCTGATTTTTTTGATGTGCAAAAATTTCCTCAGATTAAATTTGTCAGCAAAAAGGTCGTGAAAACGAAGGATAGGTTAAGCGTCTCAGGGGACCTGACCATTCGCGGAGTCACCAAAACTGCAGAACTCCAAGTTGATGGTCCCAGTCCCTCCGTAAAGGATCCATGGGGCAATGTCAAAAAAGGATTTAGCGCCTCCACCAAAATCAACCGTAAAGATTTTGGTGTCTCCTGGAACAAGACTCTCGATGGCGGAGGCGTCGTTGTCGGAGACGATGTCAAGATATCGATCGAAGCGGAAATTCAAGAGAAACGGTAGATTTAGAAGTTAGAGAGGTCACACCATATGCTGATTTTCCGCATGATCATGGGATTGGTTTTAGTCACGATGCAGCTGACCACGGAGGCTTCAGCCTCCGGATCCAGGCAGCAATTGACGGTCTACACCTATGATTCATTCATTTCTAAATGGGGACCAGGATCCAAGCTGAAAACAGAATTTGAGCGTTTTTGTGCCTGTAACGTTCAATGGGTCAGCGCCTCCGACAGCGCGGGAATCTTAGCAAGGTTGGCGATTGAAGGTCGATCATCCAGGGCGGATGTGGTCGTTGGGGTTGATCAGCAACTAACGGGCAGTCAGGATGTTGATGCTTTGTTTGACGACCTCGGGATGAGCTTGGAGGCCACAAATCTGCCGGAAGCAAACAAGAGATTTGCCAAATTCCTACCCTTTGATTTCGGTTACCTGGCCTTCATGTTCAACACCAAAGCGAAAACCACATCTGGGAAATTTTATACGAAACCAGATTCGATGGCCTCGTTATTATCGAACCCGGAATTTCAAAAGTCCGTGCTCATCCAGGATCCACGAACCTCGGCCCCTGGACTCGGACTTCTCTTCTGGATGAGGTCCATCTACGGTGAACAAACTCCCAAGATGTTAGAAGCTTTGCGTCAACAGACCCTGTCAATCAGCCGCGGATGGTCCGAGGCGTATGGTTTTTTCACCAAAGGAGAGGCGCCCATCGTTTTATCCTATACCACCAGTGAAGCCTATCACCGCGAAGTCGAAAAAACAGATCAATTTGTCGCGCTGCCCTTCAAAGAGGGGCATTATATTGCCGTAGAAACTGCCGCGATCCCCCGGAATGCCCGGAACAAAGAATTAGCCCGCCGATTTTTGAAGTTCCTGCTGAATGACAATTCCCAGGCATCCATCGCGTCGGCAAACTGGATGTACCCTGTAGTCCCCATAGCCGTCGGACTGCCCAAGGCATACGCTCAGATTCCCAAACCGCAAAAAATTCTCTCGTTATCGCAACACGATATCAGTCAACACAGAGTGAAATGGATGAGTGAATGGACCAGTGCCTTCGCAAAATAGCGTTTTGGCGTCCGCGTCCGCCTGTCCTTACCTGGATCTTTGCCGCTCTTCCGGTTGTTTTTGGCTTGACTCCATTGATCGCTGCTTTGCTGCTTTTAATCACGAAAAGCCACGCCTCCCCGTCAAACATCGCCATCTCAGAATGGATGCGGGTCACTTGGTTTACCATTTGGCAGGCATCCATAACATGCTTTGGTGTGATCTTGATAAGTCCGGTTCTAGCAGTAGCCCTTCACACACTGTCATATCCAATCAAACAGTTGACGATCGTATTCAGAACCTTAACGTACACTCTTCCAGCGACAATCGTTGCTACGGCATACATTATCGCTTGGGGCAAAAGCGGCCTATTCACTGCCGCTCTCGCAAAGCTCGGTATCAATGCGCCAATTTGGAACTGGCTATACTCTCCCTGGGGTCTCATTCTTGTGAATACCTCCATGAATTTACCCTTCGCTTCGGTGCTGCTGTCACAAGCCATGGCCTCGATTCCTGAACATCTTTGGGAGAGCGCCACGACGCTTGGCCTTCGTCCGATTCAGTCTCTAAAGTCCATATGCTTTCCGGCCATCCGCACTCCTCTTTTACTGATCAGCCTCGTCACATTCAGTGTCAGCATGGGAACATTTGGCGCTGTCGCCATCCTCGGCGGAGGTCCGGCGTCGCAAACTTTGGAAATGTCCACTTACATTGCGCTTTTTGCCTATGGAGATTGGCGTTCGGCAGCTATCTTTGCGATCACTCATACCGCAATCAACGCAGCCGCCGTTGCGATCCTGCTGATCAGTCAACGTAAGACATTCCTCCACCATGTCAGCGCCCCTTTTAAAAAAACTGAACAAGCGGCTCGATGGATCATTCCTAATATCATACGGTCCCACGCCGTCAAAAGATCTTTGATCATCCTAAGCATCACTTTTGATATTGCTTTAGCCGTTCCGGTTTGCGCAGTTTTGTATGATGCTTTTGCCCTATGT
>JBILMN010000016.1:0-33894 GCA_044375465.1 Oligoflexales bacterium
CGGTAGCTGGGTCACGGGCATCGATATCAAGTCTTGGACCTGCATGCACAGGATGCACCACATGTACTCCGACACTCAGCAAGACCCCCACAGCCCTAAACGCTGGGGCATTTTCGGGACGTTTTTGGGTCAACTTCATTCTTACAAGACCACCATGCGTGGCCTCATCAAGAACAACCCTAGTTACACCAACCTCGTCAAAGATCTTGAATTTGACGTGAGTGTCCTCAATAAAAACGCACTATGGCATGGCCCCTATGCCGCTCATGTTGTTGTGTCCCTGATCTTGGCCTTCGGATTTGGTTTTTGGTTGATGGGCTTGTGCTACTATTTCGGCATGATGAGCCACCCGATCCAGGGCTGGCTTGTGAACTCCTTTGGTCACGCAATGGGATACCGAAATTTCACGACCAGTGACGACTCGCGAAACAACACCCTCGTCGCATGGACCTGTTTCGGTGAGGGCTACCAAAATAACCACCACCGGTTTCCCAAATCCGCGAAATTCTCCATGAAGTGGTTTGAATTTGATTTTGGCTGGACGGTCACCAAAATCCTGTCTGCCCTCGGGCTTATCGAGATTCTTCACGTCGCATCGCTAGACACCGTGAACCCCGCAGACCAAGGCCAAGACCCTGTTGCCGAGCCCGTTTGGTGATCACGGTGTGAATGCGCCATTCAGTGCCTGAAGGACCTCAAGCCCGCCGGCAAAACGGAAATCGTAGTTGATCTGGTTGGTGTTCGGAACGAACGCCCCCCGAGTCCCAAGAATATGGAACGAATCACACATCATGCCGCCGTTGATCACGTATGAGCCGATCCTACCGGCAATCACATGTTCCGCGTAAAGAAACGCCTCAATCTGCGTGGTTTTTGTCGGACCAAACCTTTGGTTCACAAATCCCAAATAAGCTCCTTGCCCGCCGGGGAACCATGAATAGACATTCTTTTCCGTAACAGGAGGTGAGGTTTTCGTTGGCGTTGCTGTCACGGCCGGCTCGCTTGGATTGCCCACAATAATGGAACTCTTGGCAGCAAGTGCCAGAGCATCGGTATCCCGGTTTTCCGCTTTGGTGCGTCCTGACTCCATCGCAGCAGACCGCTCTGACGGAAATGGGAAAGCTGACTTGGTTGGCTTAATGTTGCCAGCAATATAAATATTACCTGTCGCATAAATCGTCCCACGACCGATATATGTGCCGATGATCACCACATCACCCTTCACCAGCACCTCACCGCCAAGCTTGATGGGAGAGGCTTCACCGTCCAAGACGACATTTCCAGTATGCACCCCGGAAATTTTTACGTTTTTTGCTTCCAAAGTCCCCTTTGCAACACTTTCAGCACTCGCGATATCAAGCGTTGGAAAGCCTTTGGGCGGAATCTCTGCACCAGTATAGTTTTCCTTGATCCCTCCACTAACCGATAGCTTCATTTTCGTCTTGCTGCGATCTTGAGGAAAGCGCCCCTTGATAAACCATGTGCCGGTAATTTTCTCATCATATTCGCCGGTCAGAGTCAGACCACGATAAGGGCTCACGATATGATCATCACTACCAGGGGCCCGGATACTTTTGTCAGGTTCAAAGGACATCACGTCGCCCGTGGATACAATATCTCCATTAATTTTCATGTGACAGAGGCCGCAGCGAAGATCGCGCGCCATGAGTGCAAACTTTGGCTTTGTTAAAAACGCTTTATCGCCATCGTCGGGCTGGAGCGTCTGATCATCAGTCGGAGGCTCCCCTGGGTCACGCGGACCATTAAAGGCCTTTCGACCGCTTGCAGCCATTTCAGCGTTATTGCAAGCAACCCACAAAAAAGTCGCTCCCACCACTGACAATGTTACAAAGATATGACGCATAGCAACCCTCCGACAGGTCGTATCGGCGGTTTGTGGCTAAATTTGAGAAAATAATATTTAAGCTTTAATAACAGATGGTTACTTGCCTATTTGCGCACCTTAGCCGGCACTGTGATTAAGAAGAGTGGTCGAAAACATTTTATTTGACTAACCGCTGCTTGGCCAACTGCAGCTGGCCCTCCACAAACAATCGCAGATCAATACCCGCCGCACGAAGCTGTTGAGGAATAAAACTCGCACGGGTCATACCAGGAAGCGTATTGGTCTCAAGATAAAAAATCCCTTTTGGGGTCATGATCATATCGGTTCTTGTGTAGCCAAAACAACCAATTGCTGCATGGGCCAACACGGCCACCTCTTGCGCAGCGGCTGCCTGTGCGAGAGTGATTTCTGCTGGGGTGATCTCCTTGTTGCCGACGCCATGATACTTTGCCTGGTAATCAAAATGAGCGTTGCGATCAAGCACTACCTCGGATGGGGGCAAGACCGTAAGACAGTGCTGGTGCATGATCACCCCCACAGTCAGCTCACGACCCTTGATCCATTCTTCAGCCATCCATGCATCCCTTGACGACTCATTGGCTTGACTCCAACGCGCGCAGTCATCGGCACTCGAAATAAAGGCCAGACCCGCACTCGATCCATCGGCCGCCGGTTTGATCACAACATCTCCGAGCTCCCGTTGAAATGATCTTAAAGAATCCAAAGCTCCGGTATCAGACGGTGTGAACACCAACTGCCTTGCAAGCAAAACGCCTCGCGATTTGACCGCCTCTTTTGATTTGGATTTATCCATGGCAATGGCACTTGCCTGAGCCGAAGATCCAGTAAACGCAATATTTCTCTGTTCTAAATGTTGCTGCAACCAGCCATTTTCTCCACGCCCACCATGCAGCCCCAGGTAAAAAACCTTTTGACCGGCCTGATCAAGCGCATGCTCCACGCTATCTGCAACTAATTGGCCATGCCGAGGCACAAAATCCACATCGTAGGGGAGTGCATGAGCCGCAAGCTCATCAGCCGATACGCGCAACACCCGATTCTCTGGCGACCAAAACCACAATTCTGCTTCGGGGATGATGACACTGAGATGCTGCGCGGAGGCCACGGACACCTTACGTTCGCTGCTCGTTCCGCCGAAAAAAATGACACTCGTTACCGATGACATAAAAATCCCCCAAAAACCGTATGCAACATTCTCACGGTTACACGAGGATTATTTTATATGGATCTGAACTTTTTTGCGAGGCACGCTACGCGACACTGTCCACTTTCTCTTCTACCACGTCGGTTTCACTGATCTGCGGCAGAATATCCTCTAATGGCTGGGGCTTATGCAGAAGAAACCCTTGGATGAAGTCGACTCCCATATCTTTGAAGCACTGTGCCTCCTCCCAAAGTTCAACGCCCTCCGCAAGAACTTTCGCGTTCACGAGATTCGCAGCTTTGACCACACCTTCGGCAAAGATCTTCTTCGTAGCATCCTTGTGGATATTTTCGACCAAACTTCGATCGAGTTTGATGAGTTCCGGCCTCAGTTTGATCACACGTTCAATACTGCCATGCCCCTTACCAAAATCATCGGCTGCGATGGAGCCACCGATTTTTGCGATGTAATCCAGAACCTTTAACATCTTTTCCGGGTTTGAAACTCTTTCAGATTCGCTAATTTCAAATACAATCTTGCCACGGGCGCTAATCAAATGTGATAGCCGCTCAAGATGCATCAAATTTCTCGGCAGAATGTTCACCATGAGCTTACCCGGCAGAGTGACAGCACCATTGATACCAAGAAGCAGGCACACCTGATCAAGCTCCAAAGCAACCTTACTGTGAGCCGCCAGACCAAACAGAATGTCAGGCCTTAGAAGCCTGGCATCCAGAGCAACCAGGTGCTCACCGGAAAGCTTGGTTTCAACGATATCCTTGCGGGCGCGAATCAATGATTCAAATCCGTAGAGCGCGTCCTTGATCGGCGCAATGGACTGAGCATTTTTGACGGCAATGGCATCATCCCGGGAGATCTGCTGCAAATGAAAAACCGCCTGGTAATTTGGATACAAGATCTCGCGGCTCTGGACGATACTCTGCATGATTTCACGCTCACGATCCTTGATCCTGCGAAGCTGCAGCTTGGACACCTCACCGGAAAGCTCGATCAATTGCTCAAGAATCTCTGTAGTGTCGACACAAGGGTTATGCAGCACCGTAGCATGACCAACAGAGATTTCCGGTAATTGGTTGATGCAGTCAGGAATCGTTCGCGAAGCTTTCGGCTTAAAAATTTCATTCCACAGTAATTCTTGAAGTTTAAGAGCGACACGGTCCGCTAATTTCTCTAATACCCCCGGCGCCGGCACTACCTTTGAGATCCTGCTTTGCTCAAGAAACACAAAATACGTGTTGCTGCGAGCGGATCGCCGCATGATCACGTCGTTGCGGCGGAAGTTTCCCGGTTGGCCCCACATCCCAGCAAGGATTCCATGCAAACAGTCTTGCATTTTTTGGTAGGCTTCAACACCATACTCAATGCCAATTTTTCGAAAGCCAGACGCATTGATTGTGAGCATGCTCAGAGCACCGTTGCCACGCAGCAGATGAAAAGGGACCTGAGAGTTATAAAGAGGAATTCCCGTTTCCGCCGAGGAGCGGCGACCAGAACCGAGTGCTCCGCAAACTTCAAGCAAAGACATCATCCCTTCATCCGTGGGATTCTCAATCCATGCCAATGACTCACCGCGGCTCATCATCGACGAGGGACCATCACTCGGGGCACGACCAATTAAAAAGACCGGCACACGATGACCAAGGCTCGTGAGCATATCAAGCCAAGCATCTGTCGCCATCATTGGCACCGAGGGATCAGTGATGACCGCTGACACACCGGGCGCATAGATCGCTGCAAGCGCAAGATCAGAATTTGACTCCAAAACGCGGTGACCAACCTGCTGACCAGATAAGCGCTTTGACAACGCAACGCGAAGGTCCACATTTCTAGTGATGATGCAAATCATTTTTTGTCCTACTTTAACCTTCGTTAGATCGTCATTTTTGATCATCATGAACTCACACGCCCCATTCGTGACAGATTCGGCACTAAAGCATCTGACCTTAAGTTGGCGTTTGAGGAATTTTTTGGTATTTTTTCAACCATGGAAGAAATCCACAAAGGATGTGGATAAATCCTGTTTCTGTTTAGATCAAATCAGTGTGCCTCAGCACTTTGACCGTTTTGTCCCATTTTTAGACATGATAAAAATATTGTCATTTAGACAGCGATATCTGGCGGTTATATGAATCAAATGAGCCCATTTAAAAAAAAACTTCTGAGTCTCTGTGCGACCAGTCCAAAGCGCGTTGTCTTCCCTGAGGGCGATGACCCACGGGTGATTCAAGCCGCGCAATATCTTTTGGATTGGAGAGCGATCAAAGAAGTCACACTCATATCTACCACGCCTAGTGTTCACAAAAGTCTAAATGACACTAGACTTAAAATTCTTTCGGCCAAAGACTCCGGTCTACTTCAGCTCACAATCAAAGTTTGCGCCAGCGCACTGGCTAAGCGCGGCAAAACTTTTGACGACCATTCTTTAAATCAGCTTGCCAGTCAGCCATTGTTCCAGGCTGGAGCACTGCTGAGCGAAGATCACGCTGATTGTGCCGTGGCCGGGTGCGTAGAAACCACCGCCGACGTCATTCGCGCCGCCCTCGGTACGGTTGGTCTCGCCGCTGGCATCAAAACAGTAAGCGGTAGCTTTATCATGGATCGCCCAGCCAATGACCGCCATGAAGTCTATATTTTTGCGGACTGTGGGGTGGTTATTGAGCCAACCTTGGAGCAACTCGTCGACATCGCAGCGAGCTCGGCTGAGACATTAAATAAGCTCACAGGCGATGAAGCGGTGGTCGCTTTCCTCAGTTTTTCGACCAAAGGCTCGGCAGTGCATCCTGCCGCCCAAAAGATGCAGCATGCGGCCGCGCTGTTTCGGGAAAAGTATCCTTCCGTCAAATCGGACGGTGAATTGCAATTTGATGCAGCTTACGTCCCCGAGGTCGGTCTTCGCAAGGCGCCCTCAAGCCATGTACCCGGGAAAGCCAATTGTTTTATTTTCCCGGATCTTAATGCCGGCAATATTGCCTACAAGATCACTCAGAGATTGGCTGGCTTTGGCGCTTACGGACCGATCCTGCAGGGACTCGCGAAACCATACAGCGATCTCTCCCGCGGCGCCTCCGCCGAAGATATCGCCATGTCAGCCTTAATCAATATGATCCGCGCCGAGTGACTCAAAGCATCGCATGAGGCGAATATCTGAATGAATTTGTGATTGCACATTGATTGGCCATCGCCGTACAATATTCCAAATCAAAGGCGTTCAGTTTATTTAATTTGTTTCCAGGGATTAAGGAGACCACGGTATGAGCGTGCAGCTAGGACGGTTATTTTGCCTGATGTCGGCATTCATGGGTGCAGCGGCGATTTCAGGCTGCGGCGAAACCAGAAACTCAAAACTTTTGCAGCTTGACAGCACCAGCACGACCCCAGTTTATGTGAGGGTCCCCGTTGGTATGCTCACTAAAGACTGGGTTGCGGCAACGGGATTTAATCGCGACCACGCCAAGCACCCAGAATACGCTTTGGGTTGGATTCCCGGTGATCGCCTCGATCAACTCAATCAAAAAGACCGCACCGACGTCCGACGCATTGATGAGCGACTTGTCACAGATGGCGAGCTCAATCCATTCACCATGGAACCCGTGATTCGCAGCACTGATTTGCCGGCGGCAGCGGAAGATTATCACAACTATCAGGCGCTGACCGATGAACTCAAGCGATTGGCGGATGCCCATCCTGAGATCGCCAGGGTTGCCAGTGTCGGCAAGTCAGCGCAGGGCCGCGACATCTGGATGATGACCATCAGTGATCAGATCGACGCCGACGAACGGGAGCCTGAGCTTCTATATATTGCGAACATGCACGGCGATGAGGTGGTCGGACGCGAATTATCGATTTATCACATCCGCCGACTGCTGAATGAATATGGTCAAAACCCACGGGTCACAAACCTCGTCAATCAATCAAAAATGTACATCATCGCCTCCATGAATCCAGATGGCTTCGAGATGCACCAACGCTACAGCTCTCGTGGCGTTGACCTGAACCGTGACTTCCCGGATTTCACCGACGACAATCACGATGACGCCAATGGCCGAGCCATTGAGACCAAGGCGATCATGGACTTGCATACCAACCACCATTTTGCGGCAGCGATCAACTTCCACGGCGGCGAGGTGTGTTTTAATCTCCCCTGGGACACCACTCCAAATTCTGACGTTATGGATAAATTTGGTGATGATGCCGTGCTCCATGCCATGGGACGGACATGGGCTGACAGCAACCGGACCATGGAAGCAAACACCAGCTTCGATCGTGGCTTGACGTACGGTTACGAATGGTATGAGGTGAATGGCGGTATGCAAGACTGGTCCATCTGGTATCGCCAGAGCATGCATGCCACCGTCGAATTGTCCTACGTCAAATGGCCTGCAGCATCATATCTCGCCACTGCATGGAATGAGAACCAAGAAGCCATGCTCACCTACCACGAGCGCGCTTTGACCGGAATTCACCTTGAGGTCGTCGATGCCGACGGCAAGCCAGTTCCATCATTCGAGTTGAGTGTCAATACGGCTCGCCGCGCCGTGCGCTATAACAATGGTGTCGCCCACCGCGTGACCACTCCTGGTCCACAAACGGTCACTGTCTCCATCGGAGGCCGCAGTGTGGCGCAAATCAACACGACGGCACGTGCCTTTGACGGCCAATTTGATAAAGTTGTCGTCAACACGACCCACTAACCAGTCAGCATCATCAAACACATCAACCCGCGCCTTATCAGCGACCGAATGCACATCGGTCGCCGATAAGGCGTGAGTGTTTTGGGACATCTAAATACGATGACGTCTTTGATCATTTTGATCATGGAGTGGATTTAAACTCGATATTCAACGCCAGTTAGACTCGCCGCCCATGATAGCCCATAGTAGCCCACAGTAGCTAATAGTAGCCAATAGTTTACCAACCCCGCCAAAATGACCATATTTCGGCGGGCATTTCTCTTGGAATGATTTATGCAACTGATCTCGTAGACGCGAACAATCCGCGGCGCACACCACACTAAGGAGGGTCATATGAGAACAGGCGAACATGCGTTAAGAGTTCTAGGGATCATCATCGGGCTCCTCGGAGCCACCATCACCCAGGCGGGCGTGATCACGTACCATCCGGAGCGAGCCATCTTAGGTGGTAATGGCTGTTCGACTGAGGGATCAACCATCGAGGTCAATGAGTTCGGGGATCTCGAAATCCACTACGATGCCATGATGATGGCGTTTTCACCGCAATCAACCCTCATGGCGGATCGCCGTTCCTGCGCGGTGCGGATTCCCGTGTCGATCCCGCGAGGATTTTACGTCCGCTCCATTGAACAGCGGCTTGCTTATGCGGTGGCAAAATCAGCAGATACCCAGGCATCACTTGCCACGAGGCTTTCGCTGGCTGGACTAACGTTAAGTCCCTATATTGTCACCCTCCCCTATGGCGAGGAGTTTTACAGCGATGTGGCACTGGATACGAGGCGCGACGATGTCGGGACTGATGCCCATATGCGCGCGCAATGCCGGAGCGATCGATCCGAAGAAACCATGCTGCAGTTGAACACCGCCATTTCTGGACAGCGAGACAATCACTATGGTGAGCTCTATATCCAAACCGGTGACACTTATATTGGTGAGGGTTATGAAATCGACCTTGCACCCTGTCCATAATGACAAAGACGCGAAAGGGTAACATGGAGCCCGCCAACCTGCATCATAATCAGAATCTGATGACAACTCTGATTACGATTCAGGGACCGGTGGGCTCCGTGTTGCGCGCATCCAAGTTTTCTAGTGAGGTGATGTGGCTCGATCGGACTTGGGAGCAGACGGAACAAAGACGATGGGCTTGTGAATCCCCTCTTTGGCATTAATCCAATCAACGAAAGAGGCTGCATAGTCTGGATGCATGACCCACCCACGCACCAGACCATTTGGGATATCGGATAAATCGACGATGCATGGTGCCGAACACTGCCGCAAGAACTGCGCCATCGTGGCTGCCTTCTGATCCATAATACGAGCATTGGTGCTTTTGAGATCATAGATCATCAGGGATAAGCCCACACACGCCACCGCGATCAAAGACACCGACGCGAACTTAAATCCCTGTCGAGATCTCTTTAATGCCTGCTCCAGATAAGCGATCAGCAATGCATTGACGCAGACATCGGCTCCATAAAGAGCCCGTTTCGTGAAATAACCCATCACAAAAACAAGGCTACCGCTGATGACGACAAAAACCATCGCTTTCACGATCTGGGCAACGTCGCTCGCACCCTGCCTTCGGCCATAGGTGAAGATCAAACCAAGCCCGCACCAATAAAGCATGGTAGGCACCCAGAAAGTCTTATAAAACGACAGGACAAAATAGTGATCCAGCATGTTCCAAAGCTGCAGAGGAATGCGACCTGGACTTAAGTTGATGGGATGCGCATAGGCACCGAAAATTGGGGTCAATAGTTTACGGATCAACAAAAACACGACAACGGCACCAAGCCAAGCTCCAAACGTCAACACCATTTGACGCCACTCCTTGGAGATCCCCGATGTACCGGTGCGCGGAAACATAAAATTCAGAAGCTCTAACGCCAACGCCGGAAGCAGATACATCTCCCCGAAACAAAACGACGCCGTGTAGCACAAAAACTTGAGCCATCGGCGCTGCGCGGTCCACCCCAGGTAGAGACCTGGCAATCCGCCGATATAGGCCCAGCACGTGGGCCAGAATAAGATTTCGTAGTGATTGGGGAAGAACGAAAAAACACCCACGAGTACCAAAAATGTCAGAGACGAGTCAGTCGCACCAAATATGCGCTGCCGCAGCCGCAAACCAAACAGCATCAAAAATAGACCATGAACCGCAAAAATAAACGTATAGCTAAGGTTTTCGAGGTAGACGAAACGGGACTTGAACACGCCAAAGGTCAAAAGACTCCACAACGGTAGTCTTGTGATGTATTTGCCAAAAGCGGCGGGATCCAGCCGCCCTGATTCCAGCAAAGCCAAATAATGGTAGTCGTCCGCGATCAGTGGAAACCGGAATACGGTCTTTAAAACAAAAAAAACACCGGTCAAAATCAACAGAGTGATCGCGATCCGCCCTGCGTGATGCTTCTCGTGTCTATTGTTCACGATCCACTCACCCCCGGTTAAGCAGCAACGCCAGGTTGCTTTGAACGGTGATAATCCTTGCGTGAGAGCCACTTCTCAATCAGACAATACAATACGATGAAGAGGTACCGTGAGCCCATCTCTTTGATCTTGAGCTTAGATACGCCCTCTTTGCGGTTCAACCAGGAATTTGGCAGGACCGCATAGCGATAACCACGAACAATCGCCTTCAAAGGCAGCTCCACCGTTAAATTGAAATGGTAACTCAGCAGCGGCTGCAGACCCTCGATCACTGAGCGTCGGTATAGCTTAAAAGCGTTGGTGGTATCGTTATAACGGATTTGGAAGAGGACACTGATAAAATGATTTGCAAAGCGATTCAGCACACGCTTGTGAAGGGGATAATCAATCGTCCGTCCGCCCTTGGACCAGCGCGTGCCAAAAACGCAATCATAGCCCTCGAGTAATTTGCGGTAAAAACGCACGAGATCCTCTGGGCTATCGGAGGCATCTGCCATATAGATCGCCACCGCATCGCCTTGAAAATGTTCCAAACCACGCCTCACCGCAAAACCGAAGCCATTTGGCGGTGCGTTATTGATGTAACGCAGCTCGGCATATTCCTGACTGAGATTTTTGAGGCAGGATTCGGTCTGATCTGACGAGTTATCGTTGACCACAAGAATCTCATGATCAATGTTTTCTGCGCGTAAAATTGTTCGCAGCGCGAGCAGTGTTGAGACGATGGATCCTTCTTCGTTGTGGGCTGGAATGACGACAGATAACTTCATGGATCTCCGATGCTAAAATCAGCTAAAATCAGCAAAAATGATTCGATAGGGATTCATGCCGCGATCAATGAAGTTTGATATTTTCCCGCTCAGCGGTCGCGCCTACGATCTCGCGCAAAATATCTTTCATGGAATACTTGTACGACCATTCCGGATAGTGAGACTTGAATTTGCTCACATCAGAGACCCACCAAATATGATCACCAGCTCTCGCCTGGTCAGACAACGAATAATTCAACTCCTTGCCCGAAAAATCGCGCACCATGTCGATCGCCTCCAGCATGGAGCAGTTGCTGTGGCGACTGCCGCCCATATTATAAACCTCTCCAGGACGTGGCCTCTGGTGGAACGCCCAGAACGAGTTCACAAGATCGTAGCTATGGATGTTATCGCGCACCTGCTTACCCTTATAACCAAAAATAGTGTAGGGACGCCCTATCAGCTGACATTTGACTAAATACGCCAAAAACCCATGCAGCTCAGCACCGCTATGGGCCGGTCCAGTCAAACAACCACCGCGGAACACACCCGTTTTGAGGCCAAAATAACGACCATACTCCTGCACCATCACATCTGCAGCCACCTTACTTGCTCCAAACACCGAATGTTTGGACTGATCGATGGTCATACTTTCATTGATGCCGTGCGCCGCAAATTCATGGGCTTTGGCACATTCAAATCGCGTTTTTTCTTCTACAAGTGGCAAAAAGTTTGGAGTATCGCCGTAAACCTTATTGGTAGACGTAAAGATGAAACTGGCCTCAGGCGCATGCTGCCGCGTGGCTTCGAGTAGATATAATGTCGCTAGCGCATTGACTGTGAAGTCTGTCACTGGTTCTTTAGCCGCCCAATCATGTGACGGTTGCGCGGCGCAATGCACCACGATACTGATCTGTGATTTATAGTTGCGAAATAGTTGATCGACCGCATCTTGATTGCGAATGTCAAAGGTTTCGTGGCGATAGTTTTTGAGGTTTTTTTGCATTTTTTCCGCGTTCCAGTCTGTGGAACCGTCGGCACCAAAGAAGTAAGACCGCATATTGTTATCGATGCCGACGACCTCGAGTCCGCGATCGATCAAAAAACGCACCGTTTCGCTTCCAATCAGTCCTGACGAACCTGTGACAATTGCCAGAGTCATTAAATCCCTCCCACGGACGCTCTAAGTAAAAAGAGGCTGAAGTTGAACCTTGTTTTGCTGTAACCAGTCATGAATATCTGCGGCGATCGCGGCAGGGCCTATGCGGGGTTGCCAATCAAAGCATTGCTGTGCACGGCTCGAGTCACTGACATACCAGGGCACGTCAACCTCAGCCGTTTGTGGCTGCGATCCGATACGCAAAACCTCCCCAGTCAGAGACTGACAAATCTCTGTGTACTCCTTTAAACTCACCGAGCCACTCATACCACCACCAACGACAAACACACTGCCACGATGTCTGTCGATGATCGGAACTTGTTTTTCAATCAGCGCAAACAGATCGCGTGGATGAAGCAGATCTCGCACCTGATGACCGTCCCCACCAAAGCCCGTATATTGCAGTGCCCCTCCGAAAACATGACGAGCGACCCACAGGGTGAAGACTCCCTGATCTGTCTTGCCAAACTGCCCAGGACCTGCAATCACTCCGCAGCGATTGATCACAACAGGCGTTTTAAAGGTCTCCGCGTATTCTTCGATAAACATTTCAGCGGCAAGCTTAGTGGTTCCGTATAATGAACGAAAACCATGACCCGTGACCGGAAATGCCTCATTGATGCCATCACCGGTCAAACCGAGGATCGTCTCTGAAGGCACCACCTTGAATCGATGCCCCTCAGATCGCAGCGGAATTCCGCGCAGGGCTTTGATCGCATAGACACGGGATGTGGACAGAAAAACACTTGGCACAGAACGCTCACGCACAAATTCCAAAAAATTTAACGTACCACCCAAATTCGTGTTGGTAAGGTACTGGATGCCTTTACCGGAAGAACCTGCGTGAACACTGGGCTCTGCACTGGCTTCAATCACCAGATCAAAATCACCGTCGAGATCCTGGAGATCGTCTGGGCAACGGATATCGCCGTGGACAAAATCAATGCCTTTTTGCTTAAACTGCCGAAGATTGAGCTCTGAACCCCGACGACGCAGGTTATCGAAAGCGACGACCGCGCAGTTTGCGTAGGATTGCTTAAAAAGATTGGCGAGTGATGAACCGACAAACCCGGCTCCGCCCAAAATCAGTATGCGCATACCCAAAGAAAACCCTTCCCATCTTGCGCCCCGGCGGCCACCAAGACTCCAATACCCTATCCAGATCAAGCGCCGGACCCTAGCATAAAATCCATGAATGTCACAGTATGAACTGGCCTGCCCTTGGGACAGCGGGCATTTAGGGCATCAAGAAGTTGGAGGCGTTACCGGGGCTAACCCCTTGCAAATATGATAACTCCAAGCGGTCTCCCGAAACCATTCCGATGGAACGGCTTTGAGTTGATGCCCCTCGATCCGCAAAAGCCCTTCATCAAGCCCGCGTTGCACGACCCCGCTCGCTCGAAACTCAAAACCGACGTGTCGCAGCCATCGCAGATCAATCCCTTCAAGAGAGCGGATGCCGCATCCCACGTATTCGTAGAGCCAAGCCTCCAGGGTGCGGCCTTGCTCCAAGATTCCACCCGTCATCTGAACCACATCCACAGAACTGCATGGATCAGTCACCTGCGGCGCTCCCTGACGGATAAATGCCCGCAAATCGCCGGGATAGTGGTACCGCAAGCCGATCGTGCTGCCATCATCCACATAACCGTGCGCTCCGGCGCCGATACCAAGATAATGCTGCCCACGCCAATAAAGCCAATTATGTCGCCCCTCGCCTCCAGGCTTTGACCAGTTACTGATCTCTTCATGTAAAAAACCTTGAGCGCCAAGCATTTCACGAGCTAATTCATAACGATGCGCCACATCATCGCCGTCCATGGGTTGCAAAATCCCACGCTGCTTCGAGCGAGCGAGGGGTGTATGCCCCTCATAAGTCAGGGCGTACGCGCTGATATGATTCACCCCAGACGCGGCCATGGCATCAAGATCAGAGTGCCAGGATCGCTCTGTTTGCCCGTTCCAACCATAAATCAGATCACCGTTTGATTTTGGAAACCTGCTTGCGGCAAGCTCCAAAGATTTGCGGGCTTGATGCTCGGAATGATCTCTTGTCAGCACTTTTAAGCCGACAGGATCAAAGGTTTGCACCCCCAAACTCAAACGATTGAAACCCTGATCACGCCAAATCTGAAGACTCTCTTCAGACACATTGAGAGGGTTTGCCTCGATCGTCACTTCCGCCTGAGAATCAGTGACGGCCATGATGTCTCGCATGAACGGCTCGTAAGCATGGGTGAGCAGCCCCGGCGTCCCACCTCCGAAATAGACGGAGGTCAGGGGCTGACGGGCTGAAACAGAATTCCTCCAATATTGAATCCAGCATTGAAATTGCTGCCGGAGAATCTGCAGGTAGCGATCGACATGATCGTCGTTGAAATTCGCCGTCTTGGCAAAATCACAGTAATGACAAAGCTTCGCACAAAATGGAATGTGCACGTAAAGTCCAAGGGAACGAATGCCAGTCGTCTCGCGGCTCATCAGCGCCGCCCCGTGAATGAGGGGCTTTGTTTGCGACTTTCAGGACACCATCCTGGCCGAGGACCGATTTCGGGGAATTGCCGGCAAACATCTGGACGCTTGTCATAGATGGTGCAAAGACGGGTGGTCTCATCCAAAAAAATACAGTCGTTATTCACCCTTTGGGACAAAGTGAATTTCATGGTACTGGCGCGGTATGATTGAATCAATTTTTGGGACTCCAGCTTACGGGCAATCTTTCTGGCTGACCACAAGGCTTCATCTTCGGTCAAAAGACCCATGCGCACCAAATCCGGGACTCGAGCCTCCACATGCAACTTACAGCAGTTGCCGTGACAGCCAGCACAAAGACTTGGCTTAAATTTGGTCCAGGTGGACGGGCGATCAATATCAACCATAAAAGGTCATCGCAGGCGCCAGAAACATGTTGAGCATGGCATTTTCCTCAAAGTGCAGCATGTAAGTCGGCGCAGAAACCAGGGGCGCTGCTGAGAGGGCATGGAGGGGGCATGGAGGGGGCGGGCGACGTTCAGGTCTTCGTTTTGCAAATTTCCTCACGTAAAACTCCTCATGATCATCTTCAATTTTTACATCCGAGATATGACTTTAATCCCACCGAAATGTCATGCGCCAATCCGCTGTTTTATGCATATCGATGGCCCCGGAACTTCCTTTGTCTATTGTGGAATACGTCAGAAGCGACTTTCTTTCCAAATGATTTAAGCAGCCTGGTACGATCAAGCCCCATGAAAAATCCTCTGACTGCAGCGACCCATGCGCCACTTGTCGGACGACGTTGACTCGCACGGTGTTGATTTTGTATTTTTTGTCTTAGTACTCAGTTAATACTGGATATTTTCGCGTGCTTCCTATAGACTCCGGAAATGGCGGGATTTTCCGGAGGATGCTAGGGTGAAATTTCAAAGAACCTGCAACCCATTGTTATCTAATAGTTTTTTTCTATTTGGTGCCCGCGGAGTTGGTAAAACATCGCTGATTCGGGAGAGACTAGACTCTGCGCGGGTATGGACCATTGATTTGCTTGATAACGAGCAAGAAGATCATTACTCCCGCAATCCCGATCAGTTGTACAACCAGATTGCTGCGCGGTGTCGTGAGATTGACTGGGTATTTATCGACGAAATCCAAAAAGTGCCGAGTCTTTTAAATGTGATACACCGAACCTTGGAGTCCTCTGAATTTAAGCCACCAAAATTCGCTCTTACTGGTTCGAGTGCTCGAAAACTTAAACGGGGCTCGGCGAATCTTCTCGCTGGCAGAGCTTTTACCTATCATCTTTTTCCGCTAACTCATGTGGAGTTGGGGCAGAGCTTTGACCTCGACGATGCGCTGAACTGGGGGACGCTTCCAAAGATTTACAGTTGCACAAACGCCCAGGAAAAGGGGGAATTTTTACGCGCCTACGGTTTGACATACCTTAAAGAAGAGATTTGGAATGAGCACCTCATTGAGGATCTTGAACCCTTTAGGACATTTCTTGAAGTGGTGGCGCAAACTAATGGAACCATTGTCAATTATGCAAAGCTCGCGCGAGATGTTGGAATTGATGAGAAAACAGTGAAGAGATACTTTGAGATCCTGGAAGAAACTCTGATCGGATTTCATTTAAGTGCATTTTCTCGATCTATTCGAAAACGTCAATCGCGTAGCCCTAAATTTTATCTCTTTGACACCGGCGTCACTCGTGCATTAGCCCGTTTTCTGGGGCAGCATATCGTACCTATGTCTAAACCCTACGGCCAAGCGTTTGAGCAATTTGTGATCGCAGAGAGCATGCGGCTCAATGACTACCTCCGCAAGGACTACCGTTTTTCATATTTTCGCACAAAAGAAGGCATTGAAATTGACATGATTGTTGACAGGCCCGGGGCACCGCTTGCGCTCATCGAGATCAAGTCGTCAAAAAATCCGGCAGGTGAGGAGATTGATCACCTTGTGCGATTGAAATCCGAATTTGAACCGTGTGATGCCTATTGTTTTTCGAATGATCCCATTCCTCGACTAGATCGAGGAGTGCTATTTGTTCATTGGCAAGATGGGCTTAAACGAATTGGCTTAGGCTGAATTGATTGATTGATTGATTGATTGATTGATTGATCTCCGCATAAAAAAAGCCAATGATCTTATCCCTTAAAATAGAAACAGGCCTGATCACCACGCCCAGACCGGTTATTTGCCGCAGCGATCCGATGATAATCGGCGATTTGCGCCTTTGAAAACCAGTGACGTGCTGGCCTCAGCACACCCGTTGCTTGGTCGAAGGGGGTTTTGTCTTGGCGATAGACCTCACTCGCCCAATACCCGAAGGCATTGGAGTCATCGTGAACTTTTTCAAGTCTAAACCCGGACCGCTCAGCAAGAAGAGTGACACTCTTGCGCGAGTGCAAAAACAAATGCCTGGGCGCGTCAAGCCCCACCCAATGCTCACCAAACGTCTCCCACGCCGCCGAATCAATCAATGGGATGCGTACCATCAGTCGACCGCCTGGCCGCGTGACGCGCCGCAGTTGATGAAATGTTTCCTTTTGATCCATCATATGCTCAAGAGAGTGATTCAGCATAACAAAGTCATACCCATCCGGACAGTCAGATAGCTGAGCCTTGTAGACTGTACTGCGCGGAGAATACTGGATGGTTCGCTCAATAAACGGATCAACACCATCCAGACGCTGAAATGGTTCTTTGGCGAGATCTCGCAGAAAAACACCCGATCCGCATCCCACATCAAGAATTCTGGCATCTGATGGCACCGAGCCATCCAAAAGCCACCCCATAACCGCAGAGTCCCCCTTCAACCGCGCGAATAATTTGCCAGCCGCATAGAGCGGCAGATTCCAAGCGTGATGATAGTGAGACTGCGCATAGACCACGGCTCTGCGAGTGAACTGCTTTAACCAATTCTTTGGACGAAGCGAATAGTAGCCTTCTTGTGGATAAAAGCGGCCCATGTTTGCTGGTATTTCCGCGATCTGCAGGCAACCGCAACCGGAGCAGTGAACATAATCAAAAGACTCCTTAGTCGCATACATGCGCTCACGCACCGTCAACGTTTTCTGCTCAAGAACTTGATCACAGACTCTGCAATTCATCAGGCTACTCTCGCGCACATGAAATTTAGGCAATAACTGACACCGGTCAACATAACCCACCAAAGCCGAAATCGTCTTGCGAGAAATATGGATTCCGGAGAATTTTCTGCCAAACTAACGCGGTCGACAAAACACATTCGTCAGTGACTTAACGGCAGATGCTGGATCGTTTCATCACCAGCCCCGACAGCACCGGATCCTGCGCCAAGGACCGCGGCCATCCAAAGAAAATCGACGCCGCTCCAGACGCGCCGACAGTTTTGCGCCACGGGAATCGCCTCAGCCTGACGGCGCTGCCAAATGTAGTCAGCGTCCCGATCGCAGTCCATGGGAAGACGATCTGCCGGGAATTGAGGCATGGCCAGTAATTGGGCCAGCAAGGCTCCCTCTGATTGCGGCGAGGCAACGCCGTAGGCCTTCTGATCCAGCCATTCGTAGAATAAATTTGCGCCGGCGATGTGCCGGAGTTTACCAGTGATCCACTGCCGGCGCTGGGCATCAAGCTGGGTATCCAAATCAGAGGCTCCGGTAAGTACCCGCTGCAATTGACCCAGCAGACTCCGAGGATTAAATCCAAGATTCTCATCCGTAAATGACATCTCAAGCATGATTCCCAGCGCCGCCAGGTGGCTCACATAACCCTCCCCAAGAAACATGGCATCGTACTCGATCGACGAGAACGACTGTTTCATGATCCACGGCCACTCATCAAAGGGTACTTCCCGCCGTTCGGCCTCCATGCGCAGCAGACCTGCGATGCCAGGGGATAGCCAGCTCACATAAAATGGTCCGTTACCCACAAAACCCCAACGGCGGTCAATTTCAGCCAACATGTCCCGAAACACCCCGTCACCTCCGACGGGATCCGCACGCAGGGCGACCAAAATACCCATGATCATATCGCGCGATAAGCTTTTGCCACACCGTGGATGCCTCCGCCATTGCGCGCCGTCCCGGCTGCCCACAATCGCAGCCCACGCCTCGTCGGCCTCACGTGTAAAGCCAAGATTTTTGAGCGCATAAAATCGCAGCGATGAAAATAACAAACTATCACATAAACCCTCTGGCTCCCCGTTGACACCGCGGTGAATCACCATACCATCCACCAGCATGCTGCGTTGAATCAAAGACTCATAGAGAGCTGCGCGCGAGAGAGCCTCGCGTTTGATTTGATAGAGTTGGACTTCACCCGTGGCCGGGCGCTGGTGTGGATTCCGCGCAGTTTGCAGCAATGCCGCCTGTTCCGTGTTAATGCGCGAAAGATTGAGGATCACAAAAAGCTCCAGCACGACAAGCAGTGCCAGTGATGCGATGAGCATACGATTGAGCCAACGTCTGAACTTCATGGACATCCCACCTCAAAACCAAAACGCCCTGTTCTCCCGAATAAGGAGTTCGGAGGCTGCGCTCTCAAGGCTGAGGACATCCAAAAAAATCAATAAATACGCATTATTATATCCGCACTCTAAATTCATTGTTAATACAACGCATGACAAAAATATATCCCCTATTTCACAAAAAAAGCGAGTCTCGCTTGCCGAAGGACGGTGTCCCCTGATACTCACCGACTCCTTATGAGTCGATTGTCATTTCAGCTAGAAAAAACAGCGTCAGGATCCCGCGCGCGGGCCGCCAGATTTCAAACCCTCCACAATGAGGTTTTGACCCCGACGTTTATGCCCGTTGGCACTCATGCATCGGTTCGCAGTCAAAGCCGCGAAGACCTCTTGGAGTCAGGCGCGCAAGTACTTCTAGCCAACACATACCATCTGCTCCTCAGACCTGGAGTTGAGATTTTTCAGCAGTTTGGCGGCATTCATCAATTTATGAAATGGCCGAAGTCAGTGCTCACCGACTCAGGTGGATTTCAGATTTTCTGCCTTCCCAATTCCCGCGTGATGAAGGAAGAAGGCGCATTCTTTAAATCCTACGTAGATAACCAGACCATATGCCTGAGCCCCGAAAAATCGATTGAGACGCAGAAGTTTATTGGATCTGACATTATGATGGTCTTGGATCAATGCGTCCCTTCAACCGTCGAAAAGAACGTCGCCAAAGCTGCGATGGATCTCACCCATCGATGGGCCTTGCGAAGCCTGGCGGCCCGTGGTGATTCACCTCAGTCTCTCTTTGGGATCGTACAGGGTGCCTGCTATGAGGATCTGCGCATCGAAAGCGCGAAAATTTTAACCGATATGCCCTTTGACGGATTTGCCATCGGCGGACTGGCGGTTGGCGAGACAAAATCCGAACGCGAAGACTGCACTGCCACGGTTACAGATCTATTACCCCAAGACCGGCCACGCTACCTGATGGGTGTGGGGACTCCCCTGGATTTGCTGGAAGCCGTGCATCGCGGCGTCGATATGTTTGACTGTATTTTACCCAATAGCCTTGCGCAGCAGGGTGTCACATTCACGACCTTGGGCAAACGCGACCTCAGACGCGGCATCTACCGCACGATGGAAGGACCTCTGGATCCAGGGTGTTCATGTTACACCTGTCAAACCTACTCTCTAGCCTATCTCTATCACATCAACCGCGTTCGCGACACGCGAGCCTGGCAGCTGCTGGCGATTCACAATATTCACTTCTACATGAAGCTGACGAGGCAAATGCGTGAGCACATATTGGCGGACACCTGGATGCCATTTTATCACGAGCAACGCGAGATTCTTGCCCGCAATGACAGCTACGGCCCAAAGTCAGCCATCAAAGCCAAGCACCATCGTCAACTGCAAAAGTTCACTCGTGGTCGTTACGAAATTATTGAGCAAGATGGCATTGGTCGTATTAAATGCCAGAGATCCGGTGAGGTGATGCACTCGGTCAATCATCCTGAAGTCGAGGCTCGTGAGCTCTACGTCGAACAGTCAAAACTTCTAGAACGCATCGGCAATGCTGAGGACAAACCACTGATCATCTGGGATGTGGGACTTGGGTCTGCGGCCAACGCCATGGCTGCCATTCACGCTATCGAAAGCATTCCTGCCGACGTGCGACCGCGCAAAGTCAAGATCATCAGTTTCGAAAATGACATGGATGCCCTTCGTCTGGCTTTGGGACACCGAGGACTTTTCAGACATCTGCGCCATGGAGGACCGGAAACGCTGGTGAAAGACGGTCATTGGATCAGCAAATGCGGCCTGATTGAGTGGACACTCCTGGAGGGTGACTTTGCCAAACGCAAATACGAGGCAGAGCCAGCAAACATTGTTTTCTTTGATCCATTTTCTTCCAAAACGGACAGTGACCTTTGGACGCTCCAATCATTTCGTGAAATGCATGACATCCTCAAGGATGAAGCCTGCCTGATCTTCACCTACACCAACTCGACCGCTGTTCGTGCCGCCATGCTGGCAGCCGGATTTCATGTGGCTCACGGCCAAGCCACCGGCCCTAAAAGTGAAACCACCGTCGCACTCACTCAGAAAGCGGTCCGTGCAGAACCTGAATGGATGCTACTCGGCGAAGCCTGGTATACCCGCTGGCAGCGCAGCGATGCCAAGGCTCCCTTCGGCGTTACATCTGACGATCACTCGTGGGAGGCGGCCATAGCTGGACACCCACAGTTTGTTCAGTTGGGGTTTTAATTGGGGTTTAAATGGGTTTTTTAAATGGGGACACCCGATTTAAATGGGGACACCCGACTGTCCCTATTTAACCGTTTAAATGGGGACAGTCGGGTGTCCCCATTTAAACCATTTAAATTTAAAATTCCCTCGAAGTTACGGATAGTTAATGCAATCCCTCCAGTATTGTTATCCTTGAATGCCGGAACTTTAAAATTTAATTAAAATCCATTGGACGTGTGGCCAAATTAGGGGTAAACATCGCCCAATGTAGGCCCCATGCCGCTTTGGCCCTCTTTGATAAGGATCTCTTTGACATGCGTCATTCTCTCCAGCAATTAGCCAGCCCATCAGCCAGAAGATCATTCCTGAAGTCCCTCACTGCATCAGTGGTCTTGTCATCTCTCGCGCTGGCGTCATCACCGGCGGCTGCACGTATGGCACTTGATATTCGCCCCCTGGCCAAGGCTCGTGCCGATCTCAAACCGGAGACCTACACCGCTGAGCAGCGAGAGCTTGTGGCCCGTCAAGCTTTGATGTTCATCAAAGACCTTTATGTTCACCGCGAACTGAAAATCAAAGATTTCGGAGCGGGCGCTGACCCTGTACCGCGGCTTGAAGACATGGTGCGTCGTGCTGCCGGCATGTCTGACCAGGATTTTCACCTGGCAATGCAAAAGATCTTTATTGATCTTCATGATCATCACACAAACTACATGGCACCGATGCCTCTGCGTTGCAGCTACGGTATTGCGCCACTTGATTTCGCTGATGTTTACGAAGGCGGATCCCTCAAGGTGATCGTAAGATCGCGGACGAGCATTCTCGAGAAATTTGCGCCAGAAGCAGCAAGCGCCAAACCCGGCGACGAGCTGATCGCAGTCAACGACAAACCGATCAAAGAAGTTCTTGAAGATCTCAAAAAATGGAGCGGTGGAGCCAACGACGATGCCATGGTGGCTGGCGCCGTCATGAGTCTTGCGTTCATGCCGCTTGCCGAGACTCCCGTACCAGCTGTCGACAACATCAAATACACCCTAAAGCGTGGCAGCGAGACCATCACCATTAACTCGCAGTATTTTGCCGCATTGAATCTTCCTGGCTGTATCGAAGAGCTGACAGGTGAGGAATCTCGCAAGAAGCTGTCCCCTGACACATTCCTGCGCGCTGAAAATCCGCATATCCGTGTTTATAAGGACCTGGTTGCGCCAAACATCGCACCCTTCGCAGATGAAGAATCACTACCGGTCGGAAAGTTTTATACCATCTCGACTCCTGCTGGAACATTGGCAAAATTTGACCTCGAAACCTTCGTCCCTGACGGACGCGCTTCCGCTGACGATGTCATTCACCAGGTCCGTAAAGTGCTTGAAAATGCCCAACCGACGACCGACGCCCTGATCATTGACATGCGCGGCAACGGCGGTGGATTGATTCTTCTGGCCGAGGGACTCACACAACTATTTACGCCGGCGCAAATTGAGACCATGCCGGTTCGCTTTCTGCCAAACGATCTCAACCTGTCGATGTTCCTGAACTCCAACCAGGGTCACGAAAACGGTTGGTCTCAAGACACCCGTGACGGCATTAAAAACAATGCCCGCTATACGAGCCCGCGCGTGATCACCAGCGCCGATGCCGCTAACCGCTATGGTCAGGTGTGGTTTAAGCCCGTGGTTATATTGACCGATGCCCATTGCTACTCTGCGTGCGATCTGTTTGCAGCGTCCATGCAAGATCACGCCGCTGCGACCATCATCGGCACTCACGAAACCACTGGGGCTGGTGGCGCCAACGTCATGGATTACGACATATTCCGTCAGATTTTTGATATGGCATCTCCTGCCAACAATCCTTTCCTGGATCTTCCCGGCAAACAAGGAATGCGCGTGTCCTGGAGACAGACCATTCGCGTTGGCAAGAACAAAGGCGCTTTGATCGAAGACGCGGGCGTAAAATCCGACATCGTCGTACGCTACCGCACGGAGGATATTGTCGGCGGTGAATCGCGAATTTTGATGAGCGAAGTCCACAAGGCCATCTCCAAGATTATCCCCCGGTACAAAAGCAACATCGCTCTATCCTCAAGCCTGATGATGAAGAACGGCTCCCCAGCCCAGTGGTCTGAAATCGTGAGTGGCGTTGATTCTGTGGAGATCGTTGATGCCAAGGGCAAAGTCATTGAGCAATTCGATGTTCAAGGCGATAACCAAACACTCAACATCGCGCTATCAGATCTCAAAGGCGAATGGACCGAAATGCCTTTGCACGTTGTTGGCAAGCTCAAGAACGCGACGCAGTTTCGCGTTGTACGCGAGGTGCGTTGGCGTGGGACTCCGATTCCTGCCACCACCATGGCAAAAGAAAGCTTCGCCGGCGATTCCCTGAAATTCTTCCATATCAACCAATCTTCCGGTGCGTCAGGCGAGGGCTGGCAGGTGCGTGACAACGCCCTTGTGATCGGCTCCAATGGCCACTACAGCCCCAATGTCATTTCGCAGGTGTTTGCGACCCTCGAAACCACTGGCAAACGGGTCGTCACTTTGGATCTAGCCATGAGCATGGAGACTGAAGAAGACATGGACTTTGTCAATATCATTGTCCGTGACCCAAACAATGGCCAGGAGCAGTACCTGTTGTCGGCATCAGGAACCTTGAACATCGCACCAACCAGCAAGATCCAGATTCCTGTCAATGGGGCTAAGCAGCTTGAGATTGTGTTTGAATTCATGAGTGATGAGAACTGGCATCTCAAGGGACCTCGGATCACCAAATTGGCAGTTCAGTCACTGTAATTTGCGTGGTGCCACTAGAATATCAGCTGAAACATCAACTGAAAGGTTCGCTGTAAAATAAACCGTGAAATAAACCGTGAAATAAACCGTGAAATAAACCGTGAAATAAACCGTGAAATAAATTGACGGATCCAGAAAACTCCATTTCAATTGAGATGGAGTTTTCTTTCTGCTGTGTTTTGGCGCAGATTCCTGAGGTGTTCCGTCCATGACCGACCGCGAGTTATTCACCCCCAATCGTTTGTTTTGCCCTGGACCAACGCCGTCGCCTTGGATCGTCAAGCAGGCTGCCTTGGACAGCGACATCTATCACCGTAGCCAGGAGTTTGAGACACTCGTCCTCGCATGTCAAAGAATGCTCAAGCCCATCTTCGGGACAGACACTCAACCAGTCCTGTTGACCTGTTCCGGGACTGGAGCCATGGAAGCTGTGGTGACCCATCTCACGGACCCTGCGGATCCGGTGATGGTGGTCGTCGGCGGAAAATTCGGCGAACGATGGAAAAAACTGAATGAGACTTACGGCAATCAAGTCCACGAGATTTCAGTACCGCTAGGCCAAGCTCCGTTGGCGGTAGACATCGAAAAAGCCTTTAAGGCCATGCGCCGTCCAAAAGTATTTTTTATCCAGGCCAATGAAACCTCCACAGGGGCCCGCTACAATATTCACAGCATGAGTCAGCAAATCAAAGCTCTGTCTCCGGAAACATTGATTGCTGTTGATGCCATTTCATCCCTTGGGGCCCATCCGATGGATATGGACCAGCTCGGTCTTGATGCCGTGGTCTCGGGCTCTCAAAAAGGTTTTGGGGTCGCGCCAGGATTAAGTTTTGTGGCGCTCTCTCCCAGAGCCTGGAAGCTGCGGTCTCATCGCCCGAAATTTTATTTTGATTTGGAACGCGAACGCAAAGGTCAAGAAACTGGTCGTACCGCATGGACTCCGGGGATCAGCCTGATCCAGAGTCTACATGCCTCTCTCAAAGAGATGCATGCGATCGGTATCCCGAATATTTTCAAACACCACGAGCGTCTGGCCAATGCCTGTCAGGAGGCCGCCAAAGCCCTGGGACTTGAGCTTTTTGTAGCGGATCATGCCCGGTCCCATGCACTGACTGCCATCCGCGTGCCTCAAGGCATTGATGGCGTGCGAGTGTTGGCCACAGCCAAAGCAAAATACGGGGCGATCATTTCCGGTGGGCAAGATGAACTGAAAGGCAAGATCATCCGCTTCAGTCATTTGGGATTTGTCAGCCCCATGATGATCATCGATGGCCTGGCTTGTCTTGAGTTTGCGCTCGCTGATGAAGGCTACCCATTCACACTCGGTAGCGGCGTGAGCGCAGCAATGCAATCATTGCGGTCAAAGCCGTCTTAGGCGCCGCAAGACCTCTTCCTCCGCCCTAGGATGATAGCTGCCACGCCACAAGGGATGCCAAGGCTAGCCGATACCAACCAAATGGCTGCAATCCATGCTTGCTGAGCCAGGCAATGAGTCCTTTGACACAAATAAATGCGGAGACCGCAGCAACAGACAATCCGACTCCCATGGCATCAAAGCCGATATGATGCACCAGATGATGCCCGTCCTTGAATGCCTTAAATGCTGTGGCTGCCAGTAGCGTGGGAAGCCCCAACAAAAATGAAAACTCTGCCGCTGCCACCGGCGACAGACCGACCCACTGCCCGCCCAAAATCGTCATCATCGAGCGCGATGTCCCAGGCCACATGGCCACACACTGCAAGAGACCAATCTTGACGGCATCAATCACGTCCAAATGCTCAATACTGCGACCGTGATGACGCCGTTTACTGGCTAGTTTTGAGCGATCCCAAAGAATCATGACCACACCACCGGCAGCCAGAGCAAATACCGTGGGCCACTCCTGCTGCAGGTATGTCTTGATGATTTTATGCAGCATCAATCCAATCACCATGGCCGGAATAAACGCAGCGGTGACATGAATCAAAAGCTTTCGCCCCGCAGCGTCATGACCCATTAGCCCACGCACCATGGACTTCACCCGACCCACATAGGCATAAAGCACAGCGATGATCGCACCGCTTTGGATCACAATCTCAAACGCCTCAATGGCATCCATTTGCTCCGGCGTCAAAGCGCCATTACCGCGCAGACCAAGCCATTGATCCACTAAAATCAGATGTCCGGTCGAAGATACCGGCAGGTACTCAGTCACGCCCTCCACAAGCCCCAGGATGGCCGCCTGGGTGAGGGACATGATACCGCCATCTGACGTGATGCTATCCATGAAACAGACCCTCTAAAAATCCAGGCAGTGGAAATGGAAGAGACAACGAACTCTCATTAGTCTAATGAATTTGCACGCAAAAGACAAAATCCCCGAGATCGCATGATCCCGGGGATTTTTTTGTTGAAACCAGATGGCCGAAGCCAAGTGATTACATGGATGCTGTCACACCGAAGTTAAAGCCAGTGCCTGTTTCTTTGGTGTCTTTGCCAGAACCGTCACCCTTAGTCGTGGAGTTTGAGTTGGTGTAAACCGCGTGGAGACGGCAGTTGCCATCAAGCGCATGCTCAACACCCAAAGCAAGACCCATACCGGTCACGTCGCCGACATCCTTGTCCGCACCAAGCTTGGAGCTGTTGGAAGCGATTTTCAGGAATGGAGTCGTGCTGCCAACTGGGTATTTCACCTGAGCAACGATGGATGTATATTTTTCGTCCTTGCCACCCGTAGGAGCTTTAGCCTTCAAACTGGTGATCGTATCGTACTCAAGATCAATTGTTGCGCCACCAGCAGACACTTGCACACCAGCACCGAGTTGGTTTTGGAGGCCATTGCCCATGTTAATCGTGTCTTCGCCTTCGTCGAAACTGGCGTTGCCATTTGCATCAACATAACCGGCAGACCCAGCAGCCTTGACTATCGTGTAGGTGATCAACGGACGGATCATGTTGTTGATGTTGCCGCGGTATTGCAGCGATGTGGACAACCCGCCTTTAGAATCAAAAGTGTACCCTTTAGCAGAAGAAACACCTTGGAGCGCCTGGATGCTCAGGCTGTGATCGCCAAAGCCAAGGTCGATCTGAGCACCATCGCTATTGGATGGGGCCATGAGACCGGTCATGGACACAAGGTACTGGTCTGTATAGCTGTAGTCATTCTCCCAGCTTTGAGCCAGCATCGCCATGCGGCCGAAAGTCGCAGAGACCATATCTGAGAACTTGTGGGTGATGGTTGCCGTGTCGAGCGTGTTCGTGTCAGCGATGTATTTCATCGTCATGGTATCGCTGCCACGGGTGCCGATCAGGTTGAACTGAGCGCGGTTGATTCCGATAGAAGAGGACTTAGCCGTTTTCTTAGGTTCTGAACCCTTTGTGGTATCGACGCTGGACTGAGTCGCATCCACACGAACTTTTCCACTCACAGCCCAATTTGCTTTCTCGTCTGCAGCAGCGGCCGCAGTCGCGAAACCAGCAACAACGCCTACAACTAATAAATTCTTAACGATCATGAAATTATCCTCCGATAAAGGTGTGGTTTGAAACCTTGATAGAAATTGTAACAGCAACAAAAAACAAAAGTCCAGAATTTCCATTCATGGTCACGGGGGGATAAGCATGAATGTACAAAAAAAGCACAGAGTCGTTTTATTGAATTTTATTCTCAGAGACGTCGACAGTTCGCCGTCAACATTTTGATAGGCATGTGTTTCGAAGCGTTTGCCACATGCAAGTTTGACGCGAACCATGTCCCAAAATGCGGGCCGTGATGGGCGAAAAAAAATTGATGTGTCGGGACCTGGGCTCTTGGTTGTGTTACCAAATTAAGCAGATTCTGTTTTTTTTGGACATCAGCCCTTACGTTTGACGGAAAGCGTCAGCTTGAATGTCGCCACGGGCTCGTCACCGTATTTTTTTGGCACCAGCGCTTTGATCTCGACGGTGGTTTCCTGCCGATCCGGGGATAATAACACACGTTCCACGAGCGCCTGCACGTGACGCCCGCTTTCTGACACGAAATGCACGTCACCGTCCGCCCGCTTCAGAAACTGGGCCGTCATATCCTTAAACACAAACGATGCTTTAAGCTTTGATTGCTGCATCAGATTCATGAACAGCAAACCTCCGGCCAAATCCGCGCCAATCGCTAGGGCACCAAAATACATACTATTGAGATGATTACGGGTTCGCCGATGCAGTGGAATGACAATTTCCGTGCGTTCAATCCCCACGGTCACGACCGAGGGGTTGACGTACCAAATCAGGGGAATCTTCAAAAACCCGAAGACACGCACTTTCAAAGTTTCTTTGATCGTCTCGAATCGATTCATCAATCACCATCCTCGTATTTCATGGTAAACGTTGGAGCGGTCACGGTCTCAGTACCATCATCATTCACAGTGATGGTATCACCCCAGGCGATTTTAATCGTTAGAACGCGCTCTTTTTCTTTGACCACCTCAAAGGCTTCATCCAACTGCAAGTCACCAGATGACAGGGATATCAAGGAATCCTTGCCCCCCTTGGACGTCACCACGACGGTCGGGTCAAACTGCACGAGAACCGATGAAAATGCGGCACCATCATAGGTCGACATATCGTTATTTTCATACACGATTTGACCGCGGTCGATGATCTTAAGAGACTGCGGATCGCCGGTATACAATGGCACCGCTGTGCCGTCAGACTTGGTGATGGTGATACCCTTGAAAAGATACGTTTGACTGCGCGGTGTGCTGTCGCCCACGGCGCCAGTCGGTGGCGAATAGATACCATGCATGCGCACCTTCAATGATGATTTCGACGTTGTCGTGACACCACAGGATGTCAGCACCATTGCCAATGATGATAAAAAGACGCGCATCAACATCTCCCACCTCCGAAATATACGGCTCTCATCCCAAATCTCCTGCCCCACTTCTCTTGCATTCGCTTAGGGATTCGGCAGATCACCGGGTCTGACTTAGTGATGCACGATGTAGGCAAAATCTACCGGTCACACAAAAGCCGCAAATCGGGCGCTAGCAATGCTTGTTTGTGAGATCACCAAATTGGATTGTGATTGGATTGTGATTGGATTGTGATTGGATTGTGATTGGATTGTGGTCTCATCATCAGCCTCTACATGAACGCCCTGAGCCGCTGTGCATCGTTATGAGGGGATCTTTCGTCATCTACTCTTTCGTCACGAATTGACTCATGGCACCACGACTCCCTCAGTCAATTCCGTCCGGATGAGTCATCATTTATCCCTTAAATTTAGATAGTTGCATGACCCCCTAGAAAATCCTCAACTCCCCTACACTGTTGGTCGAGCGACTCTATTGATGGCTGGAGAGACAACTGGCCACAGGAGGATTTATGCGAGGCATATTTAGAGGATTGCCGCGAACGGCGGGGCTTTGTTTCAGAGACATAGCATTCATGATTCTTCTCTGTTTGAGCGGATGTTCGGAAGACGCAAGATTTATCAATCGTAGTTTGGGCGACGCATCGCTTGACGCGGATGCGGTCATTGGGAGTTGCGCCGTCGGTGATGAATTACAGGCAGGTTCTGCGTCGAATTTAACCTGCGTTGCGCCGCGGGCGCAGCTTCTGGTTGAGCCTTCAGAGGCAAGTTTGATGGTTGGAGAAAGTCTGCCTTTGAAGGCCTATCTGCTCAGTGCCAGCGGCAAAAGAGTGGACGTCACCACTGATACAACTTGGGCCATCGATGACAGCAAGCGATTGGAGCTGAGAGCTGGCGCCATCGTGAAGGCTCTTGAGCCCGGTGACGCCAAGGTTGATGCCTCATATCTCAATGCTTCAGCGTCTGCGGTTGTATCCATCAAAACACCAGCACCTGTTCCAGAACCATCAGTGGGATTGACCGTCGCAGGTGTCACCGAGAGGGTGACGCTTGCAGAGGGTCTAGCGAGCGAGGTCGTGTGGACCTCCAAAGACGTGGCGTCTTGCAGTTTACTTGTGGGTGATCTTGAGATTGAGCGCAAGTTGATGGGTGCAAGCGTTGTGAAGTTTTCCCAGTCAACAACTGTCGCGTTTCGTTGTCGGACACTGACTGGCGAAACGGTCCAGGAGACGGTCGCCGTCACCGTAACCCGTCCAAAAGTTTGGATCACCGGCAGTGAATCATTGAAAATCATTACAGCAAAGCGAGGCACGCCCGTGGTCGTCACCTGGACCAGCGCTGATGCCAAATCCTGCGATATCCGCGATGGTAGCCGCGTTGTGGCCAGTGCGTTATCTGGCTCGATGATCGTCACCGCAGATCGATCACGAAAAATCGAGGCTCTCTGTGATGATACTGCTGGCAACAAAACTGACGATTTTATCGCCATTGCGGTTGAATTTGAGAGTCGCCTGGTCTTTGCTCCTGGCCACTACGAGCAAATTCCCGGCACATCGGTACAGCGACCGGTATCGATTGTGTTCGCACTTGATGTCACCGGCAGCATGCAGGGACAAATTGAAACTGTTAAATCAGGAGTTCGTGATTTTGTCTCACAACTAGTCAGTCGGGGCTTTCATCCGCGACTGGGTGTGATTCCATTCCGGGATAAAGTTCCCTACCCAGGCAATAACGGGGATGTTTCTGAGGGACGCCTTGAGCTTACGGACGATGTGAATCGGGTGAAAGATTTCGTCCAAACTTTGCGAGCTTTGGGCGGAGGTGATGCCAACGAAGCCGCACTGGGCGCCATTAAAGCTGCTGTTCACGCCTTACGCGATGGTGACGATCGTCCTGATGCTGTGAAGATCGTAATGGTTGTGACCGACCAGCCTGGACACCATGGTGCCTCAACCAAAGACTGCACACTCGGTCCCTTGACCAATGATCTTGGACTTTTGACCGATGCGCAGCAGCGTAACTTCAAACTATTTTATTCGAGCCCATCAACAGGCTACGGTTGCAGCGGATTTGCATCGGGACAGGCGCAGATGGCTAAGATTCTTGAAAGCGTGTTTCTTGCCGAACCTTTGTTAGCCAATCGCGGCGGTTTAATCCCCTGGCCGTTTGCAGCAACAAACCTGATCTATGATGTCGTGAATATGCTGGTGAAAACAGCGCCCCCCATCGATTTAGCATGCGTCAATGATACCGTCGACGTGACCTTAGATGGGGCACCGTATCTGAGTCGTGTGATGGCGGACCGCGGTGCAAGCTTTAGGGCCTTGGAGGAGTCAAAAACCGTCTTCATCGCGCAGACCATGACGGAGACAGACCATTTAGGGTTCGAAGCGGGTGACGGCATGATGACGGCATCAAGATGCTGTGTCTCCAAAGCGGCCGCCAAAGTCGGGGATTTTGGCACATGCCTCAAGCGATGGGGGCCTCAGACGATCGGGTTTTCTTTAGAGGATTGAAAACCAGAATCCATCAGTGCTCGGCTCCAAACGATCAGTCCAACATGTCGCAGAATCCATGCTGCGACATGTCACACAGTCAGCGCTGTCGAAGCCTCTTTGAACGCACCGTCGCTGTCCCCACGGCGCTGATCAGCATGGCCCGAAGTCCGCGCTCTTCCAAGACACAAATTGTGGCACTTCAGAAACTCAAGATTTCCCACTGAATATTGATATTATGATGAATCTTATCGGCGACACCCCTGTCACCAGTGAAGATATCTGAAACGTAGTGCTTAATCCTGATTGATTTCTCGGTGTCTTGCCGCCCAGCTGCCTTCACATTCCAGGCAGAGTTCGATCTTTATCAAGCGCGGAAGAAGCGCGACGCTGCATAATTCTTGTTAGGCAATATAATGGCCACTTAACCGGCTAATAATTGGCTTACCCCATGATAGTGCAGGAATTTTGTGGCGGATTGTTTCTCATCGCGCTGTAATTGAAAAGACAGGCGCCCGCTTCGATTGAGCCTGGGCACTTGTTTCGGAGTGGAGCGACGGCAGTAAAGCTTCGAAATCTTCGCTTGGTGCCCTGACTTCTGCAAGCGAACAGCCTTTCGGCGATCGAATTGGAGGGAGCGGGTGGCAGCCAGCGGGCTAGAGCCGCATTGAACGTCCTCTCCCTCAGAGCCTCAGCTTTCCGCCAATCCGGCGGATGGCGGATAAGTGACGGAAAGGCTGGTTTCGGTTTATCCGCCACATTGACAATGGCGGATAAATGGCGGATAATCAGCCCCATGGACAACAGATACCCCCATTTGCGCCGTCTAAAAATTCCTCATGAGGTCATCAATACAGATGCCCTGGTGGCTTGGCTCATGCGAATCGCCGAAACCAAGCCGTTTTTGGATGAGTATCTGGGCACACCGCAGGAAGTAAAGTTGCTCAGGAAAGCCAAAGTACGGGCTATTACGTATTCCAATCAAATTGAAGGAAACCAACTAGGCGAAACTGAGGTTACAGCCGTCCTTCAGGGCAAAAGAGTGGCAGGGTCTAGGAAAGACATCAAAGAAGTTCAAAATTACCATGAGGCTTTGGATTACGTAGAGCGGCTGATTGAGGACTCAAGACTCATAAGGCTTGCAGACATGTGTGATCTACAACGCTTGGTCACCGAGGGACTTATTGAAGACCGTCAATGCGGTCGTGTGCGCACGATTCCAGTTAGCATAGTCAATGCAGCTACCGGCGAGAAAATAGATCAATGCCCGCACCCGCATGAACTGAAGGACTTGTTAGACGATCTATGGCGCTGGCTAGAGGACACGAAGAACATGAACCCCTACACCAGAGCTTTCGCATTCCACTTCATTGCGGTGTCTATACACCCTTTTGCCGACGGCAACGGGCGCACGATGAGACTGATGCAGCACCTACTTCTGTTGCTCGGTGGACAACGCCTGGCTAGGTTCGTGCCGAGCGAAACTACTATCATGCAAAAACGTGATCGCTACTACACCGTCATTCGGCAAAGCCGGTCGTTAGGATCGCTGCACCCAATTTTAGAGTTTCTGGCAGAGTGTTTTGCCGTTTCGGCAGAATCCGTGGTTGAGGAGGGTCGCAAGCTACTGCGCGAGAGTGCCGGAAAAACTCCAGAGGCGCGGCAGAGAAAAATTTTGGTTCACGCCAAAAAGGCGGAGACGTTCTCCATGCAAGATGTCGTTGGCTGGTTACCCGATATACCGCGACGGACCCTGGAGCGCGACGTTGCCGGTCTTGTTAAGAAGCGCGCTCTTAAGGCCAGCGGTCAACTGAAGGCTAGGATTTACAGCCTCATATGTTAACAGCGGCAGAAATGAATAGAACAGTGGCCAAGCTACCTAGCAATGACCCGACTAAGCATCATTCTTCCTATCCCCATGCTTCTGCATGATTATCGTTTCCTGAAGATAGCACTGCATTGTGGATGGATCTTGGCATGCGTTCTGGCCTTCATCAAACCCATCATTATGTGGTTAAAGACCACCCTGAGGCGAAGCCTCACATGGTTGTCGCCGGGTGGTCACGCACCAAGCCCCACAAAAAAGCCAAGGATGTCATCCATTACCGCGCCGAACATCAGGGAAGGCTGAGCGACTGGATGCGGTCGTTTCGCGAAGAATGGTACCCGGCAAGGTATAATGAACAGTTTTTTAGGCCGCTCTGAGACACAACCCATTTCCCCCTCATCAGGAACCAGCGACTGCGACTGCGACTGCGACTCCGCCCCATCGCGGCAGTCACGCATTAAATCGATGCTTGGATTTACTCAGAGCGACGCGATAGAATGGTCGATATCACGCGCGTCATGTTGAGCGAAGCGAAACATCTCAATGTATTCAAAAAGATTCTTCGCTGCGACCGGTATGACGCGATTAGTTGGCCATACGTCAAAGAAGTTAGTCATTTTTGAAAGCAGTTATATCGCGGGAAAGAAATTAAGTCAGGTGCTCTTCCCCGATACTTAAAATGGCCCCAATTCTTGAAAGGGTCTCATCTAAAGTGTT
>JBILMN010000105.1:0-10370 GCA_044375465.1 Oligoflexales bacterium
GACCCCCATTTAGGGTCCTCAGAACGCATTTTGTGGTCGGCCCGATCGGTTAGTCAGCGGCGAGGTGGCGCGCCTGTTGCGAGCGCTTATGATGTGCGCTCAACTGCTTCTGTTTATGCTTATGCTTGTTGTGGGCCAGTTGATGCTTACCATGTTTTTTGTGCTTTGCAAGCTTGTGACCTTTATGTTTTTGGTTCTTGGCCCATTTATGGCCCTTGTGCTTGCCATGATGAGCGATTTTTTTGATTTTGGATTTTTTGCCAGCCTTGGACGATTTGGACGATTTTTGTTGGGCCACGAGGTGGCGTTTGCCATCCACTGCTTTGCGCACGCTTTTCGCACCGTTTTCGGCAAATCGCGGGAGAGCCGTATTTGGATTGGACTGGCGATTGAAGTGATTTGATGTCTGGCGGCTTGAACGTTCGGAGCCTTGTTCGTCATCCATCAACTTATATGCGCCGAATCCAATACCGGATAGCATCGCCACGATGGCAGTACCGAGCATGGTTTTTCGCAGCCAGTTCTTACGTTCAAGTTTCATCTTCTTTGTTGTAAATGCGCTACCTACCATGTTTCCACTCCAATCAGCTTAAGATTCATCAACAACAGCACCCAAGGAACCATCGCAGGTTGTGCGAGAGTCGCTCCGCTCTTCGAAGCAAGCTTGGTGCCAAAGATGGAAGAGAATCTTTATGGGCAGTTACGGTTGTGAGGCATGGTGAAAGGGTGTCAATTTTTTTGACACTGTATGCGGTGTCGTCCGCATACAAAAAAACATCCCGCGTTGGTCGAACCAGCCGCGGGATATTCACGACGCCCTGATGAAGCCATTTGGATACGTTGGTCGTCAGTTATTTGATGGGTTCCACGTTGAACATGCTGTTGCCTTTGAAAGATTTCCCATCCCACAGATTTTGTGGCTGAGGGTTTGGGCCGGGAGCAGGGCCAATGTCGATGTTGATGTCGATGCTGGTGTCATTGTTTGGTGGTGTTGGTCCAGGCGGTGTTGGTCCGGGCGGTGTTGGTCCGGGCGGTGTTGGTCCGGGCGGTGTTGGTCCGGGCGGTGTTGGTCCGGGCGGTGTTGGTCCGGGCGGTGTTGGTCCGGGCGGTGTTGGATTCGACCCGGCTGATAACACGACGGATGCGCTGGAGATCTCACCTTTGCGGATGATGGCCGATGATGCGCCAAGGTAAGCGACCTGATTCACAATCGCAGTGACTTTCAGGATTGATGAGCCAGGGGTGAGTCCAGTCACTTTGACAACGCCACTGCCGCCGCTAAGGCTGACGGTTCTGGAATCAAGGTCGCCGTCGATGGAGATCATGAGATCGGCTGTGCTTGCAGATGCTGGCAAGCCGCTCACCTGCAGTGATAGAGTTCCAGTCTTTGACGTGGAGTCGCCAGCATCACCGGTATCTGGCTTGACGCCGTTATTGATCGGTTGCTGGATATCAACCGACCGGTTGCTGCGTTCACATGACGCCACGGTCATGATGGCAAGGGCAAGAATGGCTTTGCTTAACATAGATGCCTCCTGAACAAATTGGGTCTTTCATATTCTAGCAAGAAGGTGGCCAATGGTGTTAGCTAGTGAAATTAGATAGTTATATCTTTGGCTCATGTCAGAATTCTAGTCACCTGTATGCGCTTTTGTCGCGTGGCAATCGGTGTTATGGTTGCCGGCTCAAAGTAGCTATTATTTCAGGGGCATAGCCCAGAGTTATGAGGTCTCCTAGTATGCATGAACTGCCCTTTGTTCCCTCCATGAAGGAACTAAAGTCGATTTTATCCCAACGTGTCATCATGCTCGATGGTGGTATGGGGACCATGATTCAGCAATATAAGTTGAGTGAGGCGGACTTTCGCGGTTTACGTTTCAAAGACCATGCTCATGATCTCAAGGGCAACAATGATCTTCTGGCACTGACGCGTCCTGATGTGGTGAAAGCGATCCACAAGAACTATCTCAACAGCGGTGCCGACATTATTGAGACCAATACCTTCAATGGGACGTCCATTGCCCAGGCCGATTATCACCTGCAGTCGGCAGTGCGCGATATCAATATGGCGGCTGCGAAGGTGGCACGTGAGGCCTGCCGCGAAGTGGAGGCGGAAAATCCTGGAAGACGATGTTTTGTCGCGGGCGCTATTGGTCCAACAAACAAGACGGCATCCCTCTCGCCGGATGTGAATAATCCTGCCTTTCGTGCTGTCACATTTCATGAACTTGTGGATGCCTACTATGAGCAAATCGACGCGTTGATCGCTGGCGGTGTGGATGTGCTTTTGGCGGAGACGGTTTTTGACACGCTAAATCTGAAAGCAGCGATTTTTGCCATGGAAAAGTTTTTTGTCGCCAAAGGTCAACGCTGGCCGGTGATGCTATCGGTGACGATCACAGATGCCTCCGGTCGCACCCTGTCTGGGCAGACGGTTGAGGCATTCTGGTATTCGGTGCGTCATGCCAGACCCCTCAGTGTGGGCATCAACTGCGCCCTCGGCGCTCAGGACATGCGTCCATACCTGAAAGAATTATCAGAACTCGCAGACTGTTACGTGAGTTGCTACCCGAATGCGGGTTTGCCGAATCCCTTGAGCCCAACAGGTTACGATGAAAAGCCACGTGATATGGCCAAGATCATGCGTGAATATGCTGAGCTCGGTTATTTTAATATCGGCGGCGGATGTTGCGGTACCACTCCGGATCACATTCGGGCAGTGGCAGATGCCATAAGGGATGTCAGACCTCGTGCACCCAAGAGTCCACTTGTGGGTACCCGCGTGAGTGGTCTGGAAGGTTTTAAATGGATCGAGGCTCGGGCTCCATTTGTGATGGTGGGCGAGCGAACGAATGTGACCGGATCGCCTAAATTCGCGGCCATGATTAAAGACGGACAATTTGACGCGGCTTTATCTGTGGCGCGGCAACAGGTGGAAAACGGCGCTAATATCATTGATGTGAATTTTGATGAGGGACTTTTGGAAAGCGAGGCCTGCATGCGCAGGTTTTTGAATCTGATTGCTTCTGAGCCAGATATCTCACGCGTGCCGATCATGATTGATAGTTCCAAGTGGTCAGTTCTTGAAGCTGGTTTACAATGCGTTCAAGGGAAATGCATTGTTAATTCCATCTCGCTAAAAGAGGGCGAGGAAGCGTTCCTGCGTCAGGCGCGTCTTTGCATGCAGTACGGGGCCGCAGTTGTGGTGATGGCATTTGACGAAAAAGGTCAGGCTGCCACCAAAGCGGATAAGATTCGTATCTGTGTCCGGGCATATAAGCTTTTAACGGAACGCATCGGCATGGATCCCCAAGACATTATTTTTGACCCCAATGTTTTAACCGTGGGTACCGGTATTGATGAGCACAATCATTACGCAGTGGACTTTATCGAGGCCGTCCGTGAGATCAAACTTCTTTGTCCTGGTGTCCGCACGTCTGGCGGTATCTCCAATGTGAGCTTCTCGTTTCGCGGCAATAATCGTGTGCGTGAGGCGATGCATGCGGCATTCCTCTACCACGCCATCAATGCCGGTCTTGACATGGGTATCGTCAATGCAGGGATGCTTGAGGTTTATGAAGAAATCGATAAAGAGCTTTTGACTCATGTGGAAGACGTGTTGCTCAATCGACGAAGCGACGCCACGGACCGATTGGTGTCATACGGAGAGCGATTTAAGGGTGAAGCCAAGGCAGCTAAGAAAGACGCTGATGCATGGCGCAAAGCACCATATCGTGAGCGCATGGTGCATGCGTTGGTCAATGGTGTTACGGATTTCATTGAGCGTGACACAGAAGAGGCTTTGAAGGAGCTCAAACGTCCATTGGACGTTATTGAAGGTCCGCTGATGGATGGCATGAAAGTTGTGGGAGAGCTCTTTGGCGCTGGTAAAATGTTTCTTCCGCAGGTGGTGAAATCCGCTCGGGTCATGAAAAGAGCTGTGGCATGGCTTGAGCCATTTATGGAAAAAGAAAAAGCCAACAAGTCGGCCGCGTCAACTCAAGGAAAGTTTTTGATCGCTACCGTCAAAGGCGACGTTCACGACATTGGCAAGAACATCGTGGGTGTTGTGCTGGCTTGTAACAACTACGAAGTGCACGATATGGGTGTCATGGTGCGGTGTGAGGATATTCTCGCCAAGGCCAAGGAAATCAATGCCGATATGATTGGTTTGTCAGGTTTGATCACTCCATCGCTTGACGAGATGATCTCTATCGCGGGCGAGATGGAGCGTCAGGGGTTTAAGGTTCCGCTCTTGATCGGAGGGGCTACGACCAGTAAGGCTCACACCGCCATCAAGATTGCTCCGGCATACAGCCATCCAGTGGTGCACGTATCCGATGCCTCGCTGGTTGTGAATGTGTGTTCGGCTTTACTCAGCGTAAATCAGCGGGACGCCTATGTGCGTGATCATCTTGCGGCTCAAGAGGAGCTTCGCAAGCGTTGGCAGTTGTCTCAAGCTGCTGCGAACTTTGTCACCTACGAGGACGCCCGTCGCGCCAAATTTGGTGGTGATTGGACTCAGACCCGCATCGATGAGCCCTCAAAAAAAGGTGTTTTTGTCTTTGATGACCTGCCGTTAGAAAAGATCATTCCCTACATCGATTGGTCGCCGTTCTTTTGGACGTGGGATATTCAGGGGATGTACCCCAAAATTTTTGCCAGCGACAAGTACGGAACCGAGGCGCGCAAACTTTTTGATGATGCTCAAAAAATGCTACGAGACATTGTGGCGCATAAGCGGTTTAAGCCAAAGGCCGTGATCGGTATTTGGCCTGCCAACGCCGATGGCGATGATGTGCGGTTATACAAAGATGAGAGCCGTTCCGTCGTGATTGAAACTCTTTGCTTCCTGCGGCAGCAGCGTGAAAAGTCCGAGTCTGGTGCCTATATGAGCCTTGCGGATTTTGTCGCGCCTTTGTCCTCAGGACGACGCGACTGGATGGGGGCGTTTGTTGTCACTGCTGGTGACGGTGTCGAACGCTACGCAAAAGGTTTTGAGGAACGTCACGATGATTACTCCGCAATTATGGCTAAGGCCCTTGGAGATCGAATCGCCGAAGCTATGGCTGAATTGATGCACCAACGGGTCCGCGAGATGTGGGGCTATGAGCCGGCCCAACAGGAGGTATCCATCGATGATCTGATCCGGGAAAAATATCGGGGCATCAGGCCAGCTCCAGGATACCCGGCTTGCCCCGACCACTCAGAGAAATCCAAGATTTGGCGGCTGCTCGACGCCGAACGCCATACGGGAGCTCGTTTGACGGAGAGTTTTGCCATGACACCGCCAAGCTCGGTAAGCGGGTTTTATCTGGCGCACCCAGAGGCGACCTATTTCAGGGTTGGAGAGATCAAAAAAGATCAGTTAGAATCCTACGCGACACGAAAAGGGATGTCCTTTGCTGATGTCGCGCGGTGGTTGAGCTCTAATGTTTCGCTAGACCCAATGAAAGGGGATGTTCCATGAAACTTGCGAATGGATTGGCGTTGTTGTTGGTTATGCTTGCATCTGGTGGTAGCCGGGCGAGCGAGGATCGAACCATCTGGTTGCAGCCTGGACACTGTATTATTGTCGGAGGGCAGCAGGTGTGTGCGGCAAAAAGTGATAGCGCGACAACTCCTGGGACGGCTTCGAACAAGCAAACCCACGTCTGCAAAAACGGGATCCAGGATGAGGCTGACGCCAATCTCAAAGGCTGGGCTCACGTGGTGATCACCACCTCCCCCGAGGGTAAAAAACTTGGCCAAGAGACCATCAAGACCTATGGACCGTTAGGAAAAAAAGAGTGTGAAGCTGATATTGCGGCTCAGAAGTGATAACCGCTGGTCCCAGTCAGTGAGTCGAGTTTGCAAGCTTTAATCTTGCCTGATGATTTGTAGCCGGGACCCAGCAGCCAGACGAATTAGGACTTCCAACGAATCTTCGAAAATCGTTTGGTGACCTTATTCAATTTGGCTCGCTGGGGCCAGTATTTTAGAATTTCAGAAGCACAAGTGACGATCTCAGCGTCCTTGGCTATCGCATTCGCTATCAAGTAACAATCCACCATGCTTGCTGCATGCTCAGATTTTATCTGAGCAGCACTCAGTATGATGTCTTGACTCATGTCTCCAACGCTTACAGCCTGACTAAACTCTTGCAAAATCTTAATATAATGGCTCACAGAGTGTTCTTTAATTTTCTTTTCTTTGTACCGTACAGCCACCACCGTAGAGCTTTCAAGAAGCGTCAAAGGCAGAAAAACGATCTCGACTCCAAGCGCATTCTGCTCATCGAGGTATTTCGACAGATCTGAAGCATCTGTACCGTCAAATAATATTTCAAGAACCGCGCAAGAATCTAAAAAAATCACTGCATATCCTCGTCATCAATCTCCTTTAAAATATTCTTCACAGGCCTACCGCTCAGAGATTTCAACGATCCTACCATGTTCTTAAAGCTAGGATTGGGCTTTCGAAGCATGACTTTAATGAGCCCGCTTTCATCCTGCTCGGCCAAAAATACAATTGAATCCCCACCCTTTAATGACAACAATACCCGCAATTCAAGAGGGACAACGACCTGCCCGTTGGATGCAACTTTTGATGTAAAATTTTTTTTAATGGCGCCCATACTCCGTCTACCTCCCACAATTACAATTGTAGTTGTATTTTGCTTGTTAAGCAATACCCGATCATTGGCATGGTGGCATCGATCTGACGTGTGGTTCAAAGTGGGGCCTCACAGATTGGCAAGCCACGCGGCCATGAGTTGTTTGATCTTGGTCTGATATGGGGTCTTTGTCCGGTCAGCTTTATATTTAAATGCGGCAAGCATTGGTTCAGGTATTTTAATACTGATTAATTTGCTTTTTTGTTGCGCCCGAGGATCCGTCATGGCGCGGAAGTCCTCAAGGAATTGAATGATAGGAGTGACATCCTCCATATCTTGATCCAGCAGTTGGGATTTACTTGCTAGCTGGATGGGTCTCTCCATGCGGGAGTCTGGCTTGCGGGTCTTTACTTTTCGGTGCCGTTTTTCTTTTGGTTTTGTCATTTGTTAATCTCCTTCAAAACCTTGATGTCCTCAAGATCCTGAGGGCGCCCTGATTTTTTCTTCATCTGAATCAGATCCTCAACCGCAACGACGGTGAGCGTGGAAAGCCCTATTTTCTTTTTGACTGTTTTCAAATCATGAAGATCTTCAGTCAAAATAATATCAATCACCTCAAGCGGGTTTGTAGGGTTGTAGAAGCTCCAGGCGATGAGATTTCGTCGCGAGATGTATTCATCTTTGAAGTTAAAAATCTCGCCAGCAGTCACCGGAAGGCGCGGAATGAAACCCAAATCCTTCAGGCATTTTTCTATTGATATAAAAAAATTCAATTTATGACGAATCACAATATCGAGATCGATCGTCCCTCTGGGGGCACCATGAATGGCAACGGCAACACCACCGACGATCGCGTAGGGGATTTTGTTGTTATTTAAGGCGATAACGACCCGCTCGATCAAAGACATTTACAAGCCTCCTTCGGTATATACTAGTATATACCGAAGGAGGCTAAAGGACAATCCGTAAAATTCTTGGCCAAAATGTCCAGATTCAGCATTCCCCTGTGGTTGAATCTGTCTTTGATTGATCCTGGTTTTGGTCTGAGTCGTCGTTTGGCACATCAGCATCCTGATCAAGGTCGGCAGCGTCAAGATAGTTTTCGAGAAATGCTTTTGAGGTCGCGGAATTGAGGTCGGTGTAGACATTACGCCATTCTCCCGTGAGGATATCGCGGTTGGCGCCTGCAATCAGATTTTTTGGGTCGCCGCATGAGGTGACACCGATCGTTTCTCGTTTTGCGTTCAAGAGCGGACCCCCGGAATCACCAAAAGCTGCAAAGGGTTGCCCGCCTTCTTTGCCGTAGGCAAGGTAATAATAACCAGACGGGTGGTGCGAGGCGATAGTGGTTTTTGCGGATTTTTGTGTGAAAGTGCGCCGCATGTAGGCCTCGCGTTCAGCAGAAGGCATTTTTTTATAGTTGGCGCGAACGGCTGTGGTGATGTTTTCTGTATCGCCATAGCCGATGATGGTGACGGTGTCCCCGATACGCCCCTGGGTGCCGATTTTAAAGATGTCGCGAGGACGGCTTTGGAATTTAATCACCGCGAGGTCGTATTCAGAGTGTGAGGCTTTCGCCACGTCCATCCCGTTTTGTAATAGTCCTGATAAGCCGTTTGCCATTGTGTATTGCGGGTGGGTGATTAGCGCTGTGCTTTGTTCGCCTGTGTCTTCAAGCACAGCGCGGACGATATTCGCTTTATTAAGAACGCAGTGTCCGGCAGTTAAAAGTGCGGTTGAGCTGATAAAGACTCCCGTGCATCGATCTAAAAATTCTCCTGTTTTCGTATAAAGTAGGATTTTTTTGACGCCGCGGTCCCCGGAGCTTTGGCCACCGACAATGCTCATTGATTGTTGAGGCTTTAAACACTGGCGACGTCCGGCTGAGTGCGGATTGAGTTTGTCGGTTCCAGCGCAACCTGTTTGCAATATGAAGACGCATGCAAGTGTCATAGCCATGAAACATGGGCGAGGGATTGCAGTCTTCGGGAGTATCCTCAGTTTTGTTTTTAGGCGTAACATGTGTCGTCCTCCCTAGATCTGGTGTCTGCTAACACGATTGGTGATCTGCGTCTGGTAGACGTCGATCAATTGGGCTGTTTTGCTGACGGCAACATCGAGTCGGTTCACGATCTGCGATTTAAGGTTGAGGCAGTAGATGGTTTTGGGATTTCCGAGTTCAATAGCGATACGATTGGCAATTTGGCCCTGAATATTCAGAATAAGCACCCTCGACTTGGCGGTGGCGGCAAGGGTATCTTTCCACGTGGCGCGGTTAGCGATACTGATATTGATGTCTGCGGTTTCAACCGTATAGGTGCTCTGATCAAGCAGGTTCAGTCCCGCTTTTTTTGCGCAGTCGGTCAAAACTTGCAATTTCTCAGGGGGAATGGCCGGTGGTGTGGGATCGCTGTCGGGGTCTGCCGTGTTGTCTGGGTTATCAGTGGGTGGGTCGATTTTTTTAGTCATAGGCTGCATGCCGGCCCCGCCATCGAAATTTGCCGGGGCACAGGCTACCCAGAATTTGAGGGTCAAGGTCAAAGGCCAGAGCAGTGATGGGCCCAAGGAATATGGTCGAAGCTGTGCTCTCATGAAGACTTCCTTTCACCGGGTGGATGGTTTTGGCTTGCGAAGAATCATGGTGGTCATCGGGTATTTAAGGTTAAAACTCCTATGGAATCTGAAATTTTTGATGGATTTTCAAATTCAAGGAGCGAATGGGTCGCAGCTGGGGTGGCATGCTTCTATTTACAGGGACTTAGATGGTGCTGATGGTTTTTCAGATGCTGGAATATTTTGGTTTCGATAGGCCGAAGGGGTGATTTTGTGGGTCTCCATAAATGCCCGGTTGAAAGGGGCGAGGGAGGAAAATCCCGATTCGAGGGCTAAGGCGAACACCTTGTCTTTGACTCGTGTGGGGTCCCTGAGAAGTCTAGTGACGTGGTCAATGCGGTATTGATTGACGAAATGATTGAAGTTTTCAAACCCCAAATGCTGATTGATCAATGATCGCAACTGGTGCTCGGGAATTCCGATTTTTACAGCGACATCGGCAATGGTTAACTTTTGGGAAAGATAGAGTTTTTCTTTTTCAAAAAGATCTTTGATCGCCTGAACCTGCTGATCTTTCAGGGCGATCATCGCGATTTGACGCTTTTGCCTTTCCAGTCTTTCCTGTGCTTGTTCGGCAACTTGGGGCATCGCTTCAAGACCCCATATGACGTCCCAAAACTCCCGGCGGACCAGGCTGGCGTTGAGGGTGAAGACCATCGCCATCAAAATCATGGCCTCAAGGGCCCGGAGGGGCATCCGGTAAGAATCATCACTGGAGGCGATCGACGTGAAGACTCCGACACCAATGATATAGATGCCCAGCATGATGGTCATGATCATGCGGAGGTCGCGGCGAACCGAGATCAGGTCATCGCGGGACTGCCGCCACAGTGTGCGACCGATCATGATCGCGGTAAGACTATTCACGCTCATGATCAAAGTCACTAAAGGAGTGGGAAGAGGGAGGCCTACCACGACCGCCCAAATGCAGAGACAAACTTGTGTCATGGCTAAAACCAGCCAGGGATATGGCGATTCTCCGGGGCTAAAAAATGATTGAGCGGCGCTGAAGAGAGCCAACGGCGTCCAGAGATTCAAGATAAAAACGGGCCAAAACCAAGGCGCATCGAACGGACAAAGATAAATAAACAGATAGCTCACCGTGGTGATCAAGACGGCCAAAGACGCCAAGGTTTTTCTAAGGTTCTGAAATCTGGCCCAA
>JBILMN010000278.1:0-3089 GCA_044375465.1 Oligoflexales bacterium
GAAGGTTGCAGAAGATTTGGAAGCAGCCTTGTTGCTGGCTGATTTTGAGGCGGTCAACCATCTTGCCAACGATCGCCGCAAGGCTTTGGACGATCTGGCGCAGATTTTCAAAGAAAAAAACCCAGGCTCCGATTTTCGCCGCAGCTGGGAGGCGCGGGTGCAGGTTGAAAATTCTTTCGACGGACCGGAACGTGATGCATGGCGCAGTTATCTCGCAGAATGGACGGGATTGCCCCCATCTCATGCGCCAGAACCCTGGATTGCCTCCTACCTGCGCGCACGTAGAGTGTTGTATCCGACACGTCAACAGGTTGATGAATGGTTGAACCAGCGCCATGAGCACGGGATGACCCTCAGAAACGCTCCCGGCATCGACCGGGAGTGGCTGCGCATGGCAGCAATACAGCTTCTGCGTTTTGATCAATTCACACAGGCCGCAGAGTTGTTTGAGCAACTCGCATCGCGGTCCACCGGTGAGTCCAAGCTTTTAGCGCAAGAGCACCTGCGCCGCGCGCGATATTTCGCGTTTTGAGAGGGACACCCGACTGTCCCCATTTTCCTGTCCCCATTTTCCTGTCCCCATTTTCCTGGCCCCATTTTCCATTGCCCTGATCCGTAAACCCTTAAGGCACTTTCATACAGTGATCATAAGCAATCGCTTTGAGCTCAGAGTCTGTTGTTGATGCCGGACATGAAGCAGGATCCCTTGGTAAATTATAGGAATGTTCAATCATCAGATTTCCGGTTTGAGGATCCATGCGAGCATGTCTTGTAAATATTCTTAAGATATTAGACTCATAATTATGGAAGATTTCGTCCTCGATCAAATCGGTGCTGAACTTTCGAAAAGCGTACTTAATTGTGGTGGAAATTGGGCTGTCCTTGTGCGTAAATTCTACGACTTTTCCAGCATGGTTCGTTACAGTCCAAATTTTTTGCTGATCTGACGGGTCTGCCACCTCTGAGCCACATGACGGATATGATTGACACTGCCAACGTCCACCGAGATTGGCAATGTCGGCTTCGGCAGGTAGGGAAATAAATAAATTTCGTAAACTTCGAACGGTGGAATCCTGGTCGGGATGTCCCGCTGTCGCGATCATTGGTGATGTGAGCAAAGTGAACCCGAAATACAATATAATTGATTTAAATATTTTTTGGCGTGTCATATGCGATCCTCTATTGAGTCTAGTTTATAAAAAAGCTGATGATCAACATGATTGAGCGATGTCATTTCCTGCAATTATAGTAATAGCTGGAAACAAACCCGGGAACTGAAATCGATGGTGGATTTTCTTGGGTCGTAGCCGCCGGCATAAAGGATCGTTCGCCAATCAGGTTACCCGATGATCGAATGATCCGAAAAGTTAACAGTGAATTGCGGTCTGACGTCGAACTAAATCCGTCACTATATAGGCGAAATACACTATCCCTAACTAGTCGTGACGCTGCACCTAAACTAAAAATATTATTGGTGACATGAGATATTTCAAAGTGATCGTTATCTACGCTGGTCCTACCGCGTTTCGCGGAATGCACGAGGCATTCCCATGCTCCCACCACCTCGTCTGCTGTGGGTATCACTGCCTCCGAAGTAAACGCCTGGCGTAGATTTTTCACTACGACATCCTCATCTGGGTGTCCGAGAGACTGAGCATGGCCTTGACCGAACGCGGAAACACTTAGCGTGAATCCTAGCAGCACCAAGTGATACCTAACAAAATGAATCATCGACGGACCTCCTGAAAGTGATTAAACCTGAACGACACATATCTAAAATGTGCTGGGTCTATCATGAATGATTCCAAGCAGTGATTCTCATTTCAAGAGTAATGTGATCGGACGCGAAAAAGTGATGACTCTGAGGAAGCATTTTCTTTACAATCGGGTCGGACTTTTAAGTGTGAATTTCAGAAGACCGTCAAGCTAGCTAAAATATTAGACAGTCTTTACGCAAGATTTATAAGGTGCAAAGCTCGATGCCAATGACAAAACAAAAAGTGAAGAATTCCGCCAAAAAAATTGACTCACAGCTGGGATCGCTATTGAGTCGTGTGATCACGCAGCATTCAAAATTGAGTCAAAGAGGGCTCGCAAAACGCATATCGGTCAGCAGTGGCTATATAAGCAAAATGATCAAGGGTCAAAAAATCCCATCAGACGCGGTGATCCTAAAGATCAGTGAGGTCTTGAAACTCCGTGAGTCAACAGTCTCACGATTATTAGCGGCTGGACAACGAGCGCGATTGGACAAAGGAGTCGATGGTTCAATGCTTCCGTCCTCGATGTATTTGGCATCAAAAATCCACATTGAGACGGATTGCGAGATTGACGTTCGGGCTAATTATGGTTCTGTAAAGCAAAAGCAATGGGACGAGTTTTTTCGAGGTTGTGAATTACCAATCGCATCTGCAGCCCTTTTCCTCGACGCAAACATGCGTAATATTGATTGGTTTGCAAAAAAAATGGGCGTTACTCGCGCTAAAGCCAAAAAAATGATTTTAACCCTTGCGGATCTTGGTCTCGCTCAAGTTGTAAGTTTACCTGATGGCGATCTATTATTGAACAAGATCGCACCGAACCCTCAGATATTTACGAATATTTCAGTCAAGCAACGTAAGGTTATGATGAAATCATTTCTGCAGTTGGTAGAGCGTACATTAGAACATCAACATGACGATCTCCCTCTTCGCGGCATGGCCGTCGCGCTGGACCCGTCGCAAGTTCCACAATTGCATTCCATTATTGATGAAGCCGTGCGAAAAGTCTTCGCTCTCTCTGAAATGCCTGGTCCCAAAGAAAAAATATATTGTCTACAAGTAGCGGCTATTGACTGGGACGTTGCGAAAAATAGCCTTGATTCCCCGATTTCGACAAAGGTCCAGCCAACCATGCTATAACTTGTGCGGGTGCAGCACCGAAAGGACATCGACGATGATCCTTTGTGATTTTTGCTGGTGGTTGAAGGTATCTAGAGATAGGAGCAGGTGATGAAACGATCTCCAATGATTCATGGCAAAAAAAAATTAAACATCCGAGGAATGTCTTTGGCGTGGCTTCTTGGTGTCTTTCATAGCTTGGAGTGTTCG
>JBILMN010000279.1:0-3087 GCA_044375465.1 Oligoflexales bacterium
GGACCATGCCACCGCCAGAGCATATGGTGATTCCAGGTCCGGTGCAGGATAATGAGTTTCGTCCGGTGACCTGCGTCGCGTCGATTGTGCGCTAGGCGGCCTGTTCATCTGCGGAGACGTGTTCCATAAAAAATATTTTATTTGCGGTGAGGTCACGAATTTTCTCGCCGTTTGCCAAAGAGAATTCATGGATCTCAAAGCCCTCGGTGATCTCCATCAGTGTATTGACTGAAAAGATAACGCGGTCCCGGTCTCCGTGGTGGTGCCTGATCAGTTTACCGGCGGCCTGCAAGCGCCTCGCAATACCGGGCACGTCACCCAAAGCCGTAGCTTTGCGGTGCGTGCCTGGGCCCATCATGCCAATCAGTGCAGTTCCGGAAGAGATGCCGATGTCGATGGCTTTGGGGATCCCGAAGTTGGCAAAGAACGTCTTCCTTTGTTCGAGCATGCGCCCCGAGAAACGCAGAGCTTGGTTGACCAGAACTTTTTCTTCCTGTTGATCTTTGGCGAATATGACGATGAATAACTCATCGGCAATCCAGTCCGTGTAAAAGTTACCGTCAGGAAACAGGTCATTGAGCAGTTGCGTGCATGCTTCGTAGTAATGACCCAGTGCGCTGGCAAGATCGGTGGCAGAAATCTTGCTGCTGAGTTCCTGATACCCTCGCCAATCTGAGCTGATGCAAACACAGTGCCGCGTTTTTGGTGAGAATGCCTCAAGGATGGTGACTTGACTCGAGGCGGCTTGGCGCACGATCTTGGCGGGCGCGGCGCGGATCAAGAGATTGTACTCGCGCAGGGCCAGCTGCCGGTGCTGAAGTTTGTAGAGAGTCGTAAATCCGACCGCTGTAAATGACGCGACAGCGTTCACAATTGCGATCTGTATGTGCAGAGGGTGGTGTTCATAAGCCCAGTATCCCGCGATGCTGATAAGTGCAGAAATTCCGAGTTGCAGGGCAATCGATCCTGGATCAAGGATGGAGGCGAAAATGCAAATCATAAAAGCAGCCAAGGCTGCATACAACGTCTCATGCTCAAGATTCATCACGACGTTAGCGCGCACCGTGTAGAGATAGCACAAAGGAAGCACCACAATGAGTAGCGGAAACAGATACTTCACGGCAAGCCCTTGCCAGCGAGAGCCATTGAGACAAAAAACACTGGCCAAAGCCACAACGCTGTGTGCAACGATCAGAAACGTTTTGAACTCAGCCTGCGCGAGAAACGGTAGCACAGCAATCGCCGCACCGTGGCCGGCAAGTCCCACCTTTACTGCGGCATCTGTTTGCGTAAGGTGGCGTCGTTGCATCGATTCTTCGACAAAAAATCGCTCGTCAGAGGATATCGTCGGTGCTTTTGGTTTTTGGTTATCGGCCTCAAGCCGCATGATGTCCCCCCTCGGTCAAGACTTCGGCAATTTCCTATGAGGTCTCAAGGGCCTGGTGCAGTGCCACCCGCTTCTTAGATTTGGGCTGTCGTAAAATACGACACTTTGTCTAGGCTCCTGACAGGCTTTCCAATACTTAAGTCAATAGTTAATGATAGTTGCGGTCTCGCTCCCGCTGGCCTGGGGCTTGCTTTGCGTCATGTTTAAGGAGTGGTCAGGTGGCGATCGATCGCCAGGACCTGGTCGGTATCTCCAAAGTTTTTCGGTTTTCCTTTCTTTATTGAGCTGTATTTGCTGTTGCTGCTGCTGATGTGGAGTCTCAAAATGCACCGTATATCAATCTTTCGCTTACTTGTGGGCATACTCACCGGATTACTGATTAGTTTTGGAATGGCTGGATTTGTGATCGTCGTCGGATTGTCCGAGGCCAATGCGCGAGCCAAAGAATTGCATCGCCAAGTGGATCAGGTTTTTAATGTCCGTGTGCCAGATGGAGCTCCGGCGCCAACGGATGCCAATATCAAATTGGCGATGGAAATCTACGGTATTCAAGTTCCCGTGAGGATCAACGGTCCATTTGTGGATCTTAAAATGGAAGATCGCGGCCTGACGGTGCGCAAGGGCGTGTCGTCCAACCCGACAGTTTATATTGGGCGTGAAGCATTTCAAAGCTGGGGCCTATTGGGTAGTACTCTGGCTCACGAGATTGAGATCCATTGTCGTCAAAATTTCCTCTCCATTCATTTCCAGAATATTGCCGGCATGGACGGCACGGGATCAGCAGAGCGTGAGGCCTATCGTTATGAACTCGCCAATGCAGGTCGCTTCGGCCTTGCCCAGTACGATCAGGATCTGATTCGCAGTACGATGAGTTACTTTTATCCAGAACAAGAAAATCGTCTCGTCCGCGGTCTTATGCCGGTAAAAATGATCCTTGACCGTCTATCTGCAAATGGTTTTGTCGCTTCGTCATTTTGATGGTTCTTCGTGTTTTGCCAATAGAAACGGTCTAGATCCCGTTTAAACCCTAGCCACTGCCCTCCGATACCACCATCGGAGGGTTTCGTGTATGAAGATTGGAGCTCTTGGTCCTGGACCAATGGTTGGCGGTGTTGGTGGTTCGTCCATGGTCGATCAGATCATGGAGGCCGAATCCGCACCGGTGACTTCGGCAAAAGATCGTCGCTCGCAGACGACCAGTCGCCGTGATGACTTGAAATCATTGGACGGCTTGCTGTCAAAACTAAAATCTTCAGCCGACCAATTAAAAATGCCGTCTGGATTCAAGAAGTCAAAGCTTGAATCCTCCCACCCAGAAATTGTCAGCGGGTCCGCAGTCGACGGCGCCGTGCCAGGGACCTTTGAGATTGAGGTTCAAGGTCTCGCAAGGTCATCCCGTCAGCTGTCCTTTGGTTTTCCGGACGCCGATAAGACGGAAGTTGGTTTTGGCTTTATGCGTGTGGGACTTCCGCAGGGGGCGGCCGATGTTGAAATCAGTCCCGGCTCAACATTGAAGGATGTCGCTGCGGCGATAAACGACAAGGTCGAGGGCGTTCGCGCTAGCGTCATCAATACCGGATTCAAGGATGATCCCTTCCGCTTGCTGGTATCAAGCATCGAGTCGGGCGAGAATCTTGAACTTGAAATCGACCCTGATACGACATTCACGGAGTTTAAGTCGCAGGTGAAGCCTCAGGACC
>JBILMN010000106.1:0-10291 GCA_044375465.1 Oligoflexales bacterium
TTGGAGGACCTGGAGCGGAGTCTATTGACCCAAGCCCTCCAGCGTTCCCATAACAATCAAACCAAGGCGGCAAATCTCCTGGGAATTACGCGGCATACGCTGCGTTACCGCCTCGAAAAGCATGGCCTGCTTGAGGCCGGTGCCGTCGAGTGAGAGGGCAGGTGAGAGGGCAGGTGAGAGGGCAGGTGGCTGTGTTTTAGGGTTGCCGGACCTGCGCCGTTCAAATATGTTTGAAGGATTCAGGAAAACCCAAGCTTCAAACGAAAGAAGCAATCCGCCATCACTTTAAAGTTAAATAAAGTTAAAGAGGTTATCAATGTCCACACTCAAGTCACTCTCTGTCTCTCGATCCATAGCGCGTTTGTTGGTCCGATCGATGGGACCGCTTGCTGTTTGCGGCATGTCGTTGCTGGGAACGGGCGCAGCCTGGGCCAATGCGGTGACGCTGTCTCCCGGTCAGACCATTGTGTTGCCGGCATCCAATAACGCGACCACCGTAACCTGCACGGGAACTGGTGGCGGCGTCACTGTGATCGATCACTACTGCACATGCATCGACCCAGGTCGTCCCTACATGAAGCGACTGAATAACGTATACGTCATGAGTGATGGTCGCATCCAAGAAGTCTACCTCGGCGATTACGATGATATGAATGCCTGTAATGAGGCGAAAAACGCTCAGGACGCCTGTAAGCGCTAGTGTCCAGTCATGGGGAGATTCTTACGACGTGACAGCATCGATGCTGATTGAGGCGATCAATGAAGGTGCCGTTGTTGCGATGACTGGATCGGCTCGTGAGGCGACCTGGCGAGCCGTTCATCACATCAAAGAGATGATAAAACCCGGCATCACCGAAAAAGAGGCGATCAGCCTTGCGAACCAGTATTTTGCAAGTCAAGGCGTCAAAAAATTTTGGCACAAGACTCACATTCGTTTTGGAGCTTCGACTGTTCTGGGATTTGATGATCCTTATCATGACCGCGTTGTTTTGCGAGAGAACGATATTTTTTATATTGATGTCGGTCCGGTATGGGGGGCCATCGAGGGTGATTGCGGTGAGACATTTGCAATCGGATGTGACCGTGATCACATGCAAATATGCTCGGACGTAAAATCATTGTTCAACCAGGTTAAACGATTCTGGAAGGAGCATTCCCCGACCGGTGTTGAGCTATACGACTACGCGTATAGGCAGGCCTCGGAGAAGGGATATGTCATGCATCCTTCGTATGTGAAGGGTCACCGTTTGTCGGAGTTTTCGCACTTCAAATATGGCAAGGACAGCGTCGGTGATTTGGATTTTAAGCCGGCCCCTGAGAGGTGGGTTTTGGAGTTTCAAATATGCCACCCATCCATGAAGTTTGGGGCGTTTTACGAAGACCTGCTGTTTTAAACGGCCAGCAATCTCAGTTTCCAGCTAATTCTGATTTGCGATGAGATCGCCGTTTAAGTCGCGTGATTTTAGATTGGGATTGGACTGGCAGGCTTGTCATCCAGATTTTTTCGGAGTATATTCCGAATATAGACTCTATTTATGGAGTGATGTCCGGCATGTTTAAAAGGCTATCTAACCCTTTGTTATCTCAGAGTTTCTTTATATTTGGAGCGAGAGGTACCGGTAAAAGCACGCTGGTCAAAGATCTACTTTCCAAATCTAAAACCTGGGTCATAGACCTTTTAAATGCCGACGAGCTCGAACATTTTTCACTTCATCCGCAAGCATTGTCGCAAGAGACGTTAGCACGCAAATCGGAGCTTGAATGGGTATTGATCGATGAAGTTCAAAAGCTCCCGAAGCTGCTTGATGTCGTGCACTCGATTATGGAGAATCCCCAGGCGCGGCATATTAAATTTGCGCTAACCGGATCCAGTGCCCGGAAACTAAAGATGGTCGGAGCAAACCTCCTTGCGGGTCGCGCCTTTGTCAATGAATTCTATCCTCTGACATATCGTGAACTCGGCGATCAATTTGATTTATTAACGGCACTTAATTTTGGGACGCTGCCAAAAATCTCATCGCTGAACTCGGAACTCGAACGCAAAGAATATTTGAGAACATATGCCAGGACGTATGTGAAGGAGGAGGTCTGGGACGAGAGACTTGTCCAAAGTCTCGATCCGTTTCGCAAATTTTTAGAGGTCGCGGCGCAGTCTAATGGCAACATAGTGAACTATTCCAAAGTGGCGAAACAAACAGGAGTCGATGATAAGACGGTCAAAAAATATTTTGAAATCCTGGCGGACACGTTCCTTGGGTTTTACCTGGAAAGCTACCACAGATCAGTGCGATCGCAGCAGATATTATCACCAAAGTTTTACCTTTTTGATCCGGGAGTCAAACGCTCCATGGAGGGGATGCTTAATGTTCCTGTTGCGCCACGCACCTATAGTTTTGGACGCGCTTTTGAGCATTTTATTTTGTGTGAATGCCATCGTCTCAATAGCTATCTAAGGCTCGATTACAAATTTTCTTACCTTAAAACGAAAAGCGATCTTGAAATCGATCTGATTATTGAACGGCCAGGACAATCAGTTGTCGTGGTTGAAATTAAGAGCACGGATGTCAGCACCGAGGATGACGCCGCAGTTCTTAATCAGTTTATCGATGATTTTCCAGGCGCGATTTACCGCGTCTGGTCAAATGATCATCGATCACTACAATACGGAGACATCAAAGCCCTACATTGGGAGAAAGGCCTCGCTGAGGTTTTTTGAGTCGGAAATTGTCACTACGTTGCACCATCGGACGAATCGTTTTGCACTTAATGGATCAATGTCACGGCTGACACGTGGAATGTCGTGATCCATTGCCAATGACGCGATCCATTGCCAATGACGCGAACAGTAGGTCGCCAAGTCTTTTTTGTCTCTTGTCCTTAACCACTCGGCGCTTTATTTCACTGGCGCGAAGCCAATTCGTAGCGTTTTAGGGCTCAGCCTTTTTGACAAACTCAGACTTCAAGTTCAGTGCCCCAAAGCCATCTATTTTACAGGCGATATTGTGCCCGTCTGAAGAGTCAATGAGGCGGATGTTTTTGACTTTTGTTCCCACTTTGACGGCGTTTGAGGATCCTTTGATCTTCAGATCTTTGATGACAGTGACGCTATCGCCGTCATGCAGCACATTGCCGTGAGCGTCGCGGACGAAGCTTTCTTGTTCGGCCTTCTGATTGGCCTTCTGGTTGGTCTTCTGGTTGGCCTTCTGGTTGGCCTTCTGGGCGTCTTGAGCCAGTGAGTGCGCCGTCCATTCGTGTCCACAGTCGGGACAGTTCCAAATGTTGCCATCAAAGTAAGGATTTGCTCCAGAGCATTGGGGGCAGGCTGAATCATCCTGCATACAGGTCTCCTGGTCTTCATCGTAAGGCGTTTGGTTCGCAGACCGGACGCTCACCATGCGGTCTCGATCTGCTGCCATGCAAAGAATGATCATGTCGGAATTGAAAGTGGCCGTCTATAGCAGAGCCAATGGGTTCTGCCGAAGCGTCACTTAAGTTCTGCGGTCATCGGAGCCATTTTGATCGTATAGGTTGTCTGGCCGCCAAGATCCATACCCGATTTCTCGATCACTGATCGCGCCGTAAAGCTCGTGTCGATTCTGATTGGTCCAGGCTTGAATTGGGCGAGGTCTTTCGCGTCGATGGTGTATTCAGTGGCGGAGCTTTTGCGGGCGATGGCGAAAGCGTTGGCGTCGTTGGCGTCGTTGCTTCGAACAATCATCTCGACGCTTGCAGGTTCAACAGATTGTTTTAATCTGATGATCATCCCTTTGGATTGGCTAAATTGGCTTGCTTCAAGTGCGACGGGAGATGTCGCTAGGTGGCATGGGTTTTGGCAGGGTTTGGTCCATAATATCATGTTGTTATAGAATAATGACAGGATCCATGACGGGGTAATCCTGGCTCTGGCAGGAAATCGATCATGGACCGGCAAAGGTTGAGAGGCTTATGACGCGGCGTTTTACGAGACTTGTACCTAAAGAGGGCTTAAGACGGGTTTTTATGGTCATTGAGTCTGTAATTTTCTTTATGGTGACGATGTTGGTCAAACTTATTTTGATTTAATCCCTTATAATTTTATATTCTAATGTCTCAATGTGAGCCAATACCGATCGGTCTCATGTCCGCTAAATAACGGAAAAATTAGGGATCAAAACCATGAAAATGGGGAACCATTAAAAATGTTGGATGCATTTCTTGCGATCATTCATCACGTATTTGCATTTTCTCTCGTGGGCTGCCTCGTGGGAGAGTGGTTTTTGTTGATGGAGCCACCTTCCAAGTCGATCGTGAAACGCCTGGCGGTGTGTGATGCCTTTTACGGACTTGCAGCGGTTGGATCATTGGCAATCGGAGTCTGTCGTGTTTTGTGGGGTGTTAAGCCTTCGAACTTTTATACCGAAAATCCCGTCTTTTGGGCAAAAATGGTCGTTTGGGCCCTGGTCGCAATCATCTCGATACGTCCGACTGTCTGGTTCATTCAGTGGCGGAATCGTGCGACGATTCCCAGCGAGGCGGAATTTGCGAGAGCCAGGAGATTTGTTTCCTGGGAGATTGCGGCTCTAATATTCATTCCAGTGTTTGCGGCTCTGATGGCGCGCGGCGTCGGTCTTCTTTGAACGGGGACAATTTCTGGTAATGTGGGGAAAGTGGGGACAGTCGGGTGTCCCCATTTTTCCATTTTTAATAACGGGGGAGGTGAGGTGGGCCCGGAGGGAGGTGAGGGGCGACCTCAGAGCTGCGACGCATTGGCGTATTGACGTTTTTGCTGATTCGATTATGAATGTGGGATCGCATGCAGCGTTTTTTTTGATGAGGTGCAAGGCTATGAAATCTCGAGCATTGAGTTGGGCTGGCTGTACGTTTTTGGGAATGATGACCGTGGTGGCAGGTTGCACAAAGCCGTCGCGCATGCATCAGGTGCTGGCTCCAGAACTGCTACAGGGACGGTCACCATCATCGCAAGCAACCCTTTTGCTGCTGCACCCAGATGCTCGTGTGCTGGCTGATGCTCGCGCTGCGGGACTTATGGTCAAAGGCGAAACGGTGGTCGAGGTGCGCGGTGCGGTGTCCGCGTTGGCGCGCCTGAGGACGGAATCAGAGCATCTAGATGCGGTGTTGGATCAGCCCATCAAGGCCGAACGTGCAGAGTCCGGGATATTATCCTCTGAAGAGACATTTGATCATCAGACCATGTATCTGGCCAAAGAGGAATTCGGGCTTTCGGAGTGGCTCAAAAATCGTCCCCAAAGTGATGGTCGGGGTGTTGTGGTTGGGGTGATGGATGATGGCATAGCGCCGGATCTTATGGGCCTGCAACAGACAAGTACTGGTGAGCGTAAGATCCTCGCATTAGGTAAGCCCAAGTCGGCGCTGGATGCTCCTGTTGCAGCATATACGCGTGAAGCTTTTCCTGACGCGTTCTACCAAGGGCTCACGGTGCCAGAAGGAGCGGCCGTCTACGGAGCCACGATTCAAGAGAAGACGGCGTTCAATACGGAGTATTTTTTGGATCTCAATCGCAACGGAACGCGAGATGTGATGGCGGCGGCGGTCGTGAATCAAGGCAATCAATCGCGTATTTGTGTTGATGCCAATGTCAATCATCAGGTGGATGCAGGAGAGTGCTTCGGAACCTTCGCCAGTTCTGGTGACTATGGCTACTGGGATGCTGCAAAGATTCGGGCAGCATGGGCCGAGTTTGATGCACAAAACCTGACGCTGTCAATCAGTGCCGGCGAGTTTGCCAACGCAGATGGCGATGTGGATTACGACTCGCATGGAGAGGGTGTGGCAACGGTGATGGCGGGGCACCAGGTTGGTGGTCAGTCGGGACAGGCTTTTGATGGTCTTGCTCCCGGTGCAAAGGTTGTGTCTTACGACCTGAGTGAGCCAGGTATTGATGGTGTCGATGGTCTATATACGGCAGGAACATTTCTTCGTGGGTATGAGTGGCTTGGTCAGCAAGGGGCTGAGGTTATCAATACCAGCTATAGCTTCTTCTTTTATTCGGCAGAGACGCAGGCGTTCTTCAATAAAGCTGTTGCGGCGTTGATTGCCAAGTACCGTTTTGTCATGTCTTTTTCTGCTGGCAATAATGGTCCTGGTCTGGGGAGTTTCAACCGCGGCTTGATGTACCCAGATCATGCTTTAGTGGCAGGTGCTTTTGTCAGCAAAGAGCTTGATGAATATGTGCACGGGGTTACGGGGCTACCGGAAGAGGGGCGCGTGGTGTTTTATTCAAGTCGGGGTCCGGCACCAGACGGTGGTGCGGCGCCGACGGTGATTTCACCGCTGGCGTCATTGACGCACTCCACGGCGGGTGAGGGGTATCAGGCGTTCAACGGAACGAGCAGTGCCAGTCCTGCGCTTGCGGGGTTGGCGGCAGTGCTGGTCTCAGCGATCAAGCAAGAGGGCCTGCCAGTGGATCCTATGGCGGTGACGCATGCCATTCGTGCCAGCGGACGGAGGCTTCCTGGCATCCCCTATGTGGATCAGGGCCATGGTCTGCCGGAGGTGTCGCGAGCTTTTGCTCTGTATCAAGCTATTTTGCGTAGCGAGCGTTTTGCCTATGTTTCGGCGAAGGCTGCGGATGGTTCCGGTATTTTTGTCAAAGCATCGCAACTTTCGGGTGATTTCGAGGTGGCGGTTGCACTGACAGGAAAAAAATCCCCGGTTCAAGACGTGGCAACCATAGACCGCCTCTTGGTACCCACGACCATGGTATCCAATGTTTCGTGGCTGCGTCATCCTGCCCATGGGTGGATCTCTGTAGGATCATCCAAGGCTTATGTGGCGTTTCAGCAAAGCGACGTGTTGGCGGCGCTGGAAAAATCAGGTTCCGGAGAGTTGACCGCAGAGTTGTCGATCCAAAGCACGGCCACGGGTGAGGTGTTGGGTACGGTTCCAGTGACGATTGTTGATGATCGTCCGATCACTGGTACCAAGGTCTTGAGTGTCAGTCTAGGAGCGGAAGAGGGGCAACGTGTGCATGTCGGTATTGATGAAGGAACCGCCGCACTCGAGTTGACTGTGGACGAGATGAATCTGGATGGTGCGATCGCGGCGATGATTTACGACACAAATGGCATCAAAGGTTCCAGAATCCCACTCAAAAACGGTCGCAAGTATGTCATCCCCACCGCCACCAAAGGCTGGAATCAGCTGACATTGATGCGATGGGGAGGAACATCCATTGCAGCCAAAGGGCGCGTGAGCGTTCGCCCCATTCAGCTGGCTTTGGCCAATGCGGTCACAGATCCTGCGCGGCCCATGATGTCCATCAGGAATGCGGGCGCCGAGATCAGCGGCGTGCTCGCGGTATTGCCTTTGCGGGATTCTTTTTTTAGCGCGACAAAAATTGGTACGCTGGGTGATGTTCAGTCTTGGGAGTTACCAGTCCCCCGTGTCGGATCGATTTGGAGTCGTGCGGGCAGTCGATCTTACGGCAATGTCTCGTATGTCAGTTCCCAGTGCATGCAATGGTTGCAGGCGGTTGATGGCAGTATTGTGGCGTCGATACCAACGGATGGCAGTGTTTTTGATGTGACAGACGAACACGTACAGCAAGCGGCCTCCATGCAGCTTCGTTGTGCCTCGTTTGAGGTTGGTGCAAATCCAAGTGCTGGAACCCGCGTCGAATGGAACGTGGATATCAGGTCTTTCGCGAAAAGAGACGACGGAAAATCATGGGCCTCCCTTGCCACGGTTGTACCGGCACGGTTTGCGAGAGGTATGACGACCATGGCCGTGCCGGCGGTCTTAGGCTCAGGGGTGGAGTTATTCCATCGGGCTGGTGTGGATGGAGGCGAACTGGCTTTGGGGACGCTCAAGCCCTTAGCTCCCTGATCCCAAGCGATGACAAGGTGACAAGACTCGTCTGAGGTGCGATCCAAAAGCAAATCAGACCTGTCATTATAAATATTGTCGGCTTATGGACAGTCTTAGGTCCTGATTGCTATAATCAGAGACTTGATCGGCAAGCTCTATGGTGTGTCTTGCTCAAGATGACCTAGGGGGGTCTTAAAGTGTCGCAGCCTCTTCCGCTGTCTGGAAAGTCTATCCTTGTTGTTGATGATGATAAGGGCATCCTGGAAATTTATCAGGAGGTTCTCGCCGATGCAGGTGCTGATGTCGTAACGGCTACAGACGGACTGGCTGCTTTGGAGTTGATCACAAAAAGCCGGTTTGACGTGATCATTACGGATTTGCATATGCCGCGGATCGACGGTCTGCAGTTGGTGTCTTTTATCAAAAGTCAGGAGCTCAATGCCAAGTCGCTTGTGGTTATGATTTCCGGCATGATTCCACCGGCTACCATGGAGCGTCTGGTGATGCTTGGTGTGGTGGATATTTTGATGAAGCCATTGTTGCCTGATCAGCTGACGTCTCACCTTGAGAAGAGGCTCACGCTGCCGCCTGCCAGGGAGATGACCTATTCGGATCAGGTCACGGGTTTTGTGCGGTCGGCGTGCCTTGAAACCCTGCAAACCTACCTCCCCGATTTGGTCGAAGTTGATACGTTTCTCAAATACGATGATATCCCGAATGGAACGGCGTACGCGTTGCTACCTTTTTTTGGCAAAGAGGTTTTTGGCACAATCGCCATTGGTATGGATGATGTCTTTCTTGATGCCTTGGCCAAGCACCTCTTTGGTGCGGATGGGGCGAAGGAATTAAAGCGAGACATGCTTGTTGATCTTGTCGGAGAAATGGTGAATCAGATCGGTGGGGCATTGAAAATCGTTCTCGGCAATGTCGGGGCAGCAGTGAAAATTGGTCTTCCTCTGACCTTCAATATGCCGACACGGATACCTAAACTGGTGCCGAGCCAGACCTTCTGCATTCGTTTTGGTTTTGGTAACGCCCGCTGCACTGTAGAGGCTGCGTTTGGTAGCGGTCACAGCGCAAGTAATAGCGCCGAAGGCCTTCCAGACGGTGTTTTTACTCCGTTTAAATTGAAAAAATAATGGTCAAGCGGTTGATGGTCGCATTAAAAATTGGCCCTTTTGGGTCATTTAATCTCGCAGCGGTCACCCTTCATTTCGATCATCGAGCCTGACGCATCAGGAACGCCAATATTGAGATGCCCCTGATAGAAGTTTTCTGACTTGCTGGCGATTGTCTGTCCTTTGAAGGCAGCACAGGCCGCGAGATCAATGGTGCAGCGCCCGCCGTATCCTTCAAACAGGTGGTATTTTGCTTTATCAAAAATCACTTTGCGGCCTGAGACGTCCACGCTGAATGGATTTGCGATTTTCACAGAGTCGCACGCAACTCCGTCCATGACGTCTACTCTTGATGCGAGCTCTTGCTCCCGGACATAGAGAGCGCCGAATGATCCGGTCGTGGTATTTGCGTAAAGAGGCTTGGCTGCGCCAAACGTATACCCTTTGCCAAAAAAGTATAGGGTCCCTTGCCCCCAATAGCGGTCGCCGGTGAGCTGGGACAAAATCTTACCGACAGGGCCGATGCCAATCCTGCCAATAGCATCCATGCTCCTTGAACCGGCGATTGTCGGAGCTTTAAATGCAGCAAGATCGATTGTGGGCCAAAACCTAGCGGACTTTACCACATCAAAAGGGGGCACAGGGCGCGTGATGTCATAGTAGAACGCAAGAGGCATGCTGCGCGAGTGAGCGATGCTGTTCAAATAGCGAGCCTGCAACTTAGTTGGCAACGTCACATTATTGACAACGCTTGGGAACACTGGGTTGACGGTTATTTCATTGGGACCTGACCAGTCAAAGCCATTCAGATAGCGATCAAAACCCGATTTGCCGTCGGAAATTTTCGCACCTGAGGCATCTTTCTCCCCGGGGTGGATCCATGCGCCATGCTCCAACATCTCAATCATCGTGAATTTTTGGCAATGGCTATAAGTCGGTCCAAGTGAGCCGTAAGGAGTTGTCACGGAAATCCAGTAGGATCTCGGCAGGTTTGCATTGCCTAAAACGCGGCGAACGGAGAGCGACGAGCCGCCGCTGCCAATCATGGCGTGCCTGCCATTGATCATCTTCGGTCGGATGATTTCGTTAAGTCCTTGATAGAAAATTTCATAGACGTAGGCTTGCCCTGAAGGGTTGCTTGGGTCAAGTGGAAGAACAATGTCATCATTGACCGGGCATGCGGGCGCCGGATCTGCCGGATAGGGGAAACATAAACTATGAGGTGATTTTCTTAAGCTGAGTGTATTCGTCGCTCCTGTACGCGCCGCCACCGCGGCACAGGGAGTGACTTCCGTATCCTTGACGGCGACGAGGCCAGGATCACTCGAAATCTCAGAGCGTGTGAA
>JBILMN010000280.1:0-3074 GCA_044375465.1 Oligoflexales bacterium
CCCGTCTCGATGACAAGACTGCCCTCTGGCAGGGGAATCTTCGGGCCGTCATCCAACAGGTTCACAAAGTGAAACGCAGTCCCAAAAACAACGACGGGCCTGTTCTGGTCTCCTGCGACCGAAGACTCAATGTGGGCGCGCAGCTGATCGGATACATCGGCACCCACAGACTCCACTGGCCAAACCTCAGACAACCATCCAAGCATTTGGGCTAGGCTTGAATCCGGCCACTCATCCACAGTGGGAATGAGGCTTAAAATTTTGATGTTTAAAATATCAGCACAAAACGGCTGGACAAGGGTTTCAAGCACCTCAAAAAACGTGGCGAGGCTGGCACCCTGGTAAAAAAGCGTGCCTTCGGGTGTGAAGCCTGACCTTGAACGCCCCTCAGGGCCTGACGTTGTCCCGCTGGACAAGAATATCCTCAGCTTATCCACAGGGGTCCAAACCCTTGCAAGCGGGCCTCTAAAGGCCCGAATAGGTAGGATTTTTTGGGTGTTAAGGCAGCTATTTCTTGCTGTCCAGACAAGGTTTTCAGGGATTTCAACAGACGCTTTTGTCAGGGCTCTTAATGAATCAAAGTCTTGATCATTAGGGGTTTCAAAGATGTTTTTGCGGATCATATCGGGCGTTGCGGGGACGCGAAGCAGTGTTTGCACCAGGCGTGAAAGTTCTGGATTGCTGCTGCTTATTTTTGCAATGAGGGTCGCGGTTGTTGTCATTTGTCTGACCGTATGTTGCATGGCCCAAGCCTTTGCGGGTATTTTGGATGGACACCCAAGAGCTGGCAGGTTATAACTAAAAATTAGAACGAAAGTCCAAATAAATTAGGCATTAGGCCCCTGACTCCAAAGGTCAGGACTACAGCAGGGAAGGTCCCCAAGTCAGATTCCATGTCGTCGGAATATTTTGTCAAACTTGATCGATTTGAAGGTCCCCTCGACCTTTTGCTGCACCTCATCAGGGTGCACGAGATTGACATTTTTGCCATCGACATCTTTAGGCTGACGACTGAGTATCTGGCCTACCTGCGACTCGTTAAATTTGACGACATTTCAGAGGCTGGTGAGTTTGTGGCCATGGGTGCCACCTTGATCGAGATCAAAAGCCGCAGCCTCTTGCCATCGGAAGATCGCAAAGTCCTCAACGAAGATGGCGTTGAGGAGGACCCACTCAAGACCCTCCAAGATCGTCTGTTGCAGTATGAAATGATCCGCCGTGCGGCGGAGTGGTTCTCGCAGTGTCCCCAGATGGGCGTGGAGATCCAAACTGGTCATGAGCACGAGCGCCTTGCGGAAGTTTTTAAGGACGTGGAAACTCCGCTTGAGGGAGACCCAGCTCGTCTCATCATCATGTTCGATCAAATCATGCGTGATCTTGCCGACCGCAAGGCCAACAAGATTGAGGCAAAGACGCACGGCATTACTCTTGAACAGACGATCGAGCGTTTTGGCGAGTACATCCAGACGGTGCGGTTTGGTATGTTCCAGGGACTCTATAATAAATTCCGCAGCCGCTACGACATGGTCGTGCACCTGATGGCCGTGCTTGAGCTATCCAAACAGCATAAGCTCAAAATTTATCAGCAAGACATGATGGGGCCTCTGTGGTTTTACCGCTACGACCTGGATGAAACGGTTTTGCCGCTGGCCTCGGCTACGCCGATCCACGACGCGGCAACCGAGCATGCCGTCATTGATATGCAGGCTGAGATATCATCATCAAAAGCCAGTGCGACGGCAGATATTGTGATTGCGACATTGCCCGCTGAGGGCCTTTTACCAGTGCCAGATGCTCCCATCGAACAAGACGACCTGACCCATGAATTGCCTTCACCGAATGATGTACCGGAGGTAGAGCCATGACCACTCATGATCACGATCATAATGATGTCCAGAATGATGATGATGCTGCTGATGCTGATGCAATGACCGCAAAACCCGAGATCACCTTCTCAGTGGATACGGATGAAAGTGTCGGTGAGCCCGTGTTCCCGGAAGCCTCCACTCACGAAATCACGACTGATGAAATCACCACTGACGAAATCACGACTGACAAAATGGCTACGAACGACGCGTCTGCTGATGAGATCGCTATCGAAGAGGTTTTGGCCGAAGATTCGGACGATGCATCCTTTGAAGATGCTGGTGATCAGACCTCGGATGCCGATGAATCGCTTCCCGAAGAGTTGACGCTTGCTGGTAAAATCGAGGCCATTGTCTTCGCCTCTCCCAAACCAATGCGTGCGGTCGAAATCCATGAATTGCTGCTTGAACAGGGCTACACACTCAAAGAGGTTCAAGACACTTGTGATGAGCTGATTGAGTTTTACCGCGACCGTGCGGGCGGATTTCACCTCAAATATATCAAACGCATGGGCTATCAGTTCCAGACCACCACCGCCGCCAAGCCTCTGATGGAACGCCAGTTTTCAAGTCGCCCAAGGCCCTTGAGTCGCGCTGCTCTCGAAACCTTAGCGGTGATCGCATACCGCCAAAAACAGTCCAAAGGCGTCACCAGAGCTGAGGTGGAATTTATCCGCGGTGTCGACGCTGGATCAATTTTCAAAACACTTGTTGAACGCAATTTGCTGACCTGCACCGGTCGTAAAGAGATTCCGGGACGGCCCATGATGTTCGGCGTGACCGATGAATTTCTCAAAGTCTTTCAATTGGGTTCGATCAATGATCTCCCGCCACTTGAAAGCTTTCAAACACCGCAAGACATCCTTGAGGCTGCCAATCAAAAAATCGCTGATTTTGAGGCCGAACAAGCCGGAGTCGACACCGAGGCATTTATTGGCGATGAGGATTACGCGGCCGAGGTTCAAAGCCCTGAGGTGTATAACCCATTGGCCGCCGATGCGGTGGACTACGCACCAACATTGGAGCGCCTTGACGAGGTCAAAGAAGGCGTTGCCGCAGCCGCAACCGACACCTTGGTCGAGGGCGAACTTAAAGATTCTGAACTGGACTCTGAGAGTAGCGTCGACGCCGCAGCTGATGAAGAATCGAAGGCCGATTTAATTGACGTTTTACATGAAGGACAAGTTGCCTGGGCGGCGGCGGAAGTGC
>JBILMN010000281.1:0-3056 GCA_044375465.1 Oligoflexales bacterium
GCGACCGTGCACTGAGCCGAGGAGACCGACCCTCCGGCTGACGTCATGGCGTTTTTAAGGCAGTTTGTCCAATCGTACTTGACGTCCACAGTGGCATCAGAACCAGCTGCTGTGACGCGGTCTAGGGTCGGCGGGGTCTTGCTCACGCACTCGCTAAAGGATTCATCTGCTTTATCTGCCTTTTTATGGTCGTCTTTAGTATCGTCTTTAGTTTCGTCTTTAGTTTCGTCTTTAGTTTCGTTCAAGAACAGCGATCGCATCTGAGGTCTAGGGCCCTGCAACATCGTGGACGTGCTGGAAAAATTCGGCACGATGGGAGCACTTACTTCCGATAGCACGTCGGAGGCAGTGTTTGCGTCAATGGCCGAAGCTTTAGCCGGATCGAAATCGCCCGCGCTGACACCTTCCGCATCAGCGGAGGGCGGCGGGTTTGATCCGCCGCTGGAGTCATTGGATGAGCAGTTTGCGATCAAGGTGAGACTGGTGACGATGACTGCAGAGCGAAGAATCATGAATGAGCCCCTGTGGTTGATGTGACGGGTGAAACACAACATGGACGAACAAAAATAGGAGAACGAAAGAATGGAATCCATCGTGGTCCCTATTTTATATGACCGCTGCTAGGAATACCAAGTTTGCAGAGGCCGTTTGTGGAGGATTTGACGCAAAAAATGGGGGATTTGGAGTGGGATGCCGCTATTAGGTGCAGTGCGATCTCTTTGGAGTGGTGCTTTTGCGAGTGTTCTTAACGCGGCTAATCCAAGGTTTATTCAGCGATTCACTTGGTTTTTTGCAATGATCCCAGAGTCTGGCACAGGGTTTGCTCCCCCGGTTAGTCTCACTGGTTAGTCTCACTGGTTAGTCTCATTTGGTTTTTTGCTTTGAAAGGAATTTGAACACATGAAAGTTACAACATATTGGATCTCTTTGATCGCAATAGCGCTGATGGTACTGAGTGCCTGTGGTCGGCCTACGGGTGGCGGACGGTTGGATCAGCTTCTGGGTGTTGCCGCGCCGGAGCGTTTTCGCGCCAAGTTTCGCTTCACGGCGCCGGTAGCGGGAGATACCGTCGTGCTAACCGATCTCAATACCACAACAAAGCTGATACGGCTGCAGTGGATGAAGGTTGCGACAGGGGAAGTGTCAGAGATCTTATTGGAGAGGCGTGCAACAGACTGTCGGGAGGCATCCTGCACATTTACAAAGCGTTTGGGAGATCCTGGGGCCCGGCCGCTCTGGTTAACCTTTGGTCGCTCTGATCTCACCGCGAATTATCAGCTGATCACTGGAAATTGGTTTGGAGAGATGATTGGCCCACAGGCGATGCACGAAGTATTTTTTTGGAATGTACGCATGTCTCACCTGCTGAATCCCGGTGGTGTTCATATCACGACCAATGTGAATTGCGTTTTGGACTCCATTGATGTGCATGAGTGGGCTCCGGTAGACCGTGTCGTGCAGCTCAAAAATATCGGTCGGTGGCGGAGCGCTTGTGATTTTGCCACGGATGATCGTTCGATGCAGTTGTCGTTTATCGTGACCGGGTTGGGAGATGATCCTCAAGATGTGACGCTGAGTCATGCGGTTTGGGCTGGAACTCACACCACAGAAATTTTACCGGGTCCAGAGGTTGGTGGGCCAGTTCTCTGCGATCTTCACACCGGTTTAGGGTGCGATTGACAACTATTTGGGGGTTTTGGAAATCCCCAACTGTGAAAGCTCACTAAAGCGCCCCCCTGCGGCGGCGAGTGTTGCAGGGGTGCCGTATTCTCTGACCATGCCGTGTTCGAGAACAAGCACGTTGGTGCAGCTTTTGATCGTTGCAAGACGGTGCGCAATGACGATGACCGTGCGCTCCTTCAGTAATTTCGCTGTGGCCTCTTGAATGAGAGCTTCTGACTCAGGATCAATACTACTGGTGGCCTCATCGAGAATCAATAATGGTGGTTGGCCAATGAGTGCCCTTGCAAAGACGAGAACCTGCCGTTGTCCATGACTGAGGTTTGCGCCACCTTCTTTGATCTGGAAATCATAGCCTCCTGGGAACTGACGAATAAAACTATCAGCGCCAACGGTCGCGGCTGCCGCGCGGATTTCATCCATGGTGACACCTGGTCGATTCATGCCAATGTTAAATGCCACGGACCCTTCAAATAAGACAATATCCTGGGGAACCACACCCATTCTTGATCGCACAGACTCTGGAGTTTGGTTGGCAATGGATTGGCCGTCGATGCGGATCTGGCCCGTGTAACCATCGTAAAGTTTTGTGAGCAATTTAACGACGGTCGACTTGCCGCTTCCCGTTGAACCGACAATCGCTAGCGATGTTCCGGCTGGTAAATCAAATGAGACACTTCGCAGCACGGGCTGATGTTCCGCCTGGTAAGCAAACGTGACCTGCTCAAAGGAAAGATTGACGGCACCGTTCCAACTTGCCGGTTGGTCTCCCTGTACGTGGTCTTGGCGGTCCAGTAGCCCGAAAATACGCTCCATTGAAGTGAACGCACCTTGAAGCATGGCCATCTTTGAGCCTAGTTGTTTCAGTGGCTCAAATAATTGCTGGACATACTGAACAAACGCCACCATGACGCCCGCAGTCAAATCTTCCGCTAATCCAGTGGCCTTGATGGCAATAAACAAGACAATACCAAGCGTGATGGAGGAGATGCCGTCGATGGCGGCGAACATGAGGGAGTCATAATAAACGTTTTCAAGTTGCGCATCACGGTAAGCGTTATTGAGAGTGCCGTAGCGCCGTGTGACGCCGGCCTCCGCATTCAAGAGTTTAACGGCGTTCAGGCTTGTCAGGGCCTCTTGGGTAAAGCCATTGAGAGCTGCGAGGTTTTTGCGCGAGGAAAGCATGGATTCATTGAGTTTTTTTGAAAACCATAAGACAACCCATGTCATGACAGGGAGAATAAAGACCGCCGTGATCGCCAGTTTTGGGGATAGGATAAACATCCCAGCAATACAGCCCACCAAAACCATAATATCAATGAGACTCGACAGAACGCCTTGGTTTAAGGACTCGCTGAGGGTGTCGAAGTCACTCG
>JBILMN010000017.1:0-33313 GCA_044375465.1 Oligoflexales bacterium
AGTCCCATGAAACAATGACGCCAAGGTCGTGCTTACAGACTTCGTCTTGCGAGAGCAAGGAGGCCAATGGAGCCGTACTCGGCTGTCTTCTTCTTTTCAAGAGACCACTGATTGCTCTCATATTCAAACCCGGCGCCATACTGCCAGCCGTCTGCTGGTCGATTGCCAAGGTAGCCGCCGAGGCGGAACGCCGTACTTGATCCGGAATTGATGGCACGAGACGTGCCTTTCACACCGAATTCCCCGGAATAGTAGAGCGGGTAGAAAAACTCTCCAGTCCATTCGATTTTGTCACCGATGAATCCAGGCTCTGCCCACCCGTGGACACCGATGGTCAATCGGATCATGGTGAGTGTGTAGCCATCGCTGGTCTCGCCCGACACGTTGGTGCTTGTCATGGATGCCAGAAGTCCAAAGTAAACATCATCGGCACCCGGTAGGACGTCTTTCATGTACATATGCCAGCGACCACCAGAGTGCAGGTTATAGCCAAAGAAGCTGCCCCCATTTGTCGGGCCATAACCGAGATCAAGACCGTAGTTGTAATCAATAGTGTCGGAGAACTTGCGGTACACGTCAGCACCGGCAGAGTTTACAATCCATACCGGTAGGGCTGCAGAGGCGGAGGCTGAACCGGAAATGGACCACATGCGCATACCAAGCCAAGCTCGTAGCTCGCTGCCTTTGGGCATCAATGCTGCCGTGAATCGATCCGTCGGTGGCGGCGCGTTTTTGGCGTCATCAACTTTGACAGGCTCATTTTTAGCACTTTCCTGAGGCTGCTTTACCGTATTTGCGTCAGATTCCGCTGGAGCCGCTTCAGGCTTTTCCAGAGGGGTCTCTGACTCCGTATTGGTCAAGGGCTGTGGGGTCTTTGCAGGTTGCTTGGAAGTTACAGCTTGGGCGGATGGCGCAGGTCTTTGGGACTCTGGTTCTTCCGGCGCGATCTCCTCGGTGCGGGCAAAACGATTGCGGCCTGAAATATCTTCGACCCGAATGCCGTTGCCGGGCTTGATGGAGCCCTCGTAAGTGAGTGAGGTCATGCGACCGATGGCGCTTTGGTTTTTGAGTTCAATGATTTCGATGCCGCCAGTTTTGGCAATTTTAAAACTCGTCCAGCTGCCGTTGGCTGGATGGAGTCCATCGATGGAGGCTGACAGAACATCAAATTTTTGACCAGCCTTAAGACCCTGCTCCTCGCCCCCAGATAAAGTCACGTAGTGGCCGTTGACGCTGGTGACGTGAACATCGATAGGTAGTCGATTAATCATCCGACTGACAAGGTCTGTCATGCGCGCAACGGTTTGTTCTCTCGTGGCTTCGGAAAGCCATTTTCTCGGAACGACATCACTCTCCTGAATTCTGGTTTCAAGTTTTGACGAAAGAATCCTGGCTGTTAAAACAACCATATCGCCGCGGGCAGACACGTCAAGGCTAACGAAAGCGCTAAGCTCGTAGTCATTTTCAAGTTCCGTGCGCCCTGCTGGTGTTTTCCATAGGGAGGCAACAAGGTCATCATTGATCATCGCAAAGCGGTGACTGTTGCGCACAGCCTCGGGGAATTCCCGGTTCAAAATATCTCGCACGAATGAGACGTCCTGCCATACCTCATCTTTGTCCCATTGTACCGGGATGGTGCCCGCGTAATGCAGAGAAGGCAACGGTGTGCCTTTTTTGGTCGCCGGCTCTGCGGCAAAACTTGACATGGTGATGCCAGCCCACATCCATAGGGCGGTCAAAAACAGACTAGATTTTCTCAATGTCATGATTTTTCCCATCAAATGAAAGTCGTCTCTTTACGTCCTCGATCACTGTTTCTAAATAAACGGGTCTGGTCCAAACTTTGTGCAGATTGCGCAGGGTTTCCATCGTGTAATCTTGCTTGAGATCAATGCCGTTATGATCGTGCCGTAATAAAAGCTCGCCACGATTTTTATAGTTGCCATCGACCACAGAAATAATGGGCTGGCCAAAATTCGTCAGCTGCTGCAAAAGCTTTTGTTTAATCGGCTTGAACTCCCGACTGGAGATGACATAGCGGCCGTTGCGCTTGTCGTAATCGTAAAGAAATAATTTATGCTGATGGCAAAAATCCTCATCAAGGAATTCATCGATGAAGGTGAGATCGTTGTGGAAACGTCGAACCTCAAAGAGCTTCTTGCGACCAAGGCCCGCTTTGGTGTCCCATTCGGCACGCTTTTTGGGGTCGTCACAGTTGATATACTCAAGTCCAAATTGACCGCGGTCCCACCGCGTCTCAATATGTCTGAGCAGCTCGACTCCGATCTTGTAAGGATTGATGGATCCAGGCGCGGCTGCCACGACGCCGGCATAGTGGTCACAGTAGTCTACGATCTCGCTGCCGTGCAGTGGGCTTAGGCGTGTCATCATCATGGAATGCCAGTATGTAGCCCAACCTTCATTGATGATCTTAGTCTGTCCTTGCGGGGCAAAGTAATAGGACTCGTCGCGAATAATCTCGAGAATGCGTTTTTGCCAGGCGGCGACCGGCGCGTTGTCGATTAAAAATTTCAAAATATCCCGCTCAGGATTTTCTGGGAAGTTTTTGGTTTTTTGTTGTTCCTTCTTAAGCTTGTCCTTTTGGGCAGCCATAAAATCGCGAGGATTAACATAGGAGTCCAAGTAACCCTTAGTTTCAATTTTTGCCACATGAACGTCAGCATCAGCGCCGAGGCCATCATGGGCCTGGCTGACCGCGGGCGAACGATACGGAGCCGTAATATCAATAAGATTTTCGAGACTGAGACAGATATCAAGAAATGATTCTACAGTTTCCTGGCCGATTTCATTGATCGCCCGTCGAACAAATGTCGCATGGTTGGCCATTTGGTCCAGCATTTTGCGATTTGTTCTCGAGAAATAATAGTTATTCTTAAAGAAGTCGCAGTGACCAAAAACGTGGGCTATGACCGTCTTTTGAAACACCATGCTGTTGGCCCGAAGCAGGTACGCATAGCAGGGATTGTTGTTAATCACCATCTCATAGATAATGCTCAGTCCGTATTCATAGCTTTTGGAGAGCTTGTCGAACTCCATGCCAAATTTCCAGTGTGGATATCTTGTGGGGAATCCTCCATAAGAGGCGATCTCGGAAAGTTGATTGTAGTCCACGAGCTCAAATATGGTGGGGAAGAAATCGAGGCCTGCACCCCGCGCCACCTCCTCAAGATGAGAGACAGCGTCCCTGAGTTCCGTTGGCAATTGGGTGTTGACGTACATGCTATTTCCCCTTGCCCAGGAAGGTCTTCAGGGCGTCCATAATGGCATCGCGATCTTTAATTTGGGCCAGTGTCAATTTTTCGTTCTTCTCACCGAAATGTTTTTGTAGGTCCCTTAAAAATTGTCCTGATCCATAGCGACTCTCCACCTGGCCGTAGCAGAATAAATTGGCTTTAGTCATGATGTCGCTTTCCAGCATTTTCATGCACTCATTGGTATCGTTTCCAGACCAATTGTCGCCGTCTGAGAAGTGGAATAGGTAAATATTCCATTCATCGAGAGGGTAGTCGTCTTCAAGAATTTTCAGGGCTAATCGATACGCGGAGCTTATCAGCGTGCCGCCAGATTCTCTGGTGCGGTAGAATGTGTTTTGATCCACTTCTCGTGCGGTTGCGTCATGAATGATATAGCGGCGCTCCAGGCCGGTGTATTGGCTTTGAAGCCAGGTATCAAGCCAAAAACTTGTAAGTCTCACGATTTCCTTTTGCTCGTCACCCATGGAGCCCGAAACATCCATCATGTAAATGATGACGGCATTGGCTACGGGCTCGTTGTAGATCTTGTAGCTGCGATACCTTTTGTCTTCTTTGATCGGAATCACCACGGGGTTTTCTGGATCGTATGTGCCGCTGGAAATAGCGCGTTTGAGCGCTTCGCGGTAGGTTTTCTTAAAGTGACGCAAGGATTCGGGTCCTTGGTTCACGATGCCCGTGTATTTGTAGTGTTTGCTTTCAACATTCTTTTTGCCTTTGTTTTCGATGTTGGGAAGCTCGAGTTCCTCGCTCAGAAGAGAGGCGAGTTCCTCAAGAGAGACATCCACTTCCAGGGTGTGCTGTCCTTCGCCTTCACCGGCCTCTCCTTGTCCCGGCTGTGGCTGACCTTGACCCTGGCCAACCTCGTCACCGACCTCGCCCTGACCCTGTCCCACACCCCCACCCTCGCCATTTCCGAACTGGAAGTGCGGCAGGTCGATGCGCGGCAAAGGGATGCTTACGACTTTTTTGCCCTGGCGACCGATAAGTTCGCCATTGGACACGAAGCGTCGAAGCTCCTGTTTGATTTTGCCCCTAACGATTTTGCGAAATCGGTTTAGGTCCGATTCCATGTTGTTAGGCATATGATGGTCCTTTGCCCGTTAAAAAATCAGTTACGGTCCTTGTCTTTCAGCATGTCGCCACGAGCGAAGATGCTGGCCACAAAACCCAAGGCATCACTGGCACATATGTCGCAGTAGTGATAGTTCTTGATCAGACGGTTCTTAACGATGTCAATCTTGGCCTGAGCCTCCTTGTCCACGACCTTGGAGACATGCACTGTGAGCTTGATGGTGTCTTTTTGGTCCTCAAAAAGCTTTAACTCGAGTGCTTTGTGCAGGCGTTCGTTGCTTCTGAAGTCAAAGGTTTTACCCTCAATGGCCATGGCGCCGATGTAGTTCATGATCTCGCGGCGGAAGTCGTCTTTGCGATTTTCCGAGATGTCGATTTTTTCCTCAATCGATCGCATGAGGCGTTCATCCGGGTCTTCTGCCTGAGAGGTGTACGGGTTACGGACCCGCTCTCTTTGGATGTATGCCTTGATATTGTCGATATAGTTGCCGCAGAGCTTATCGATCGCGTTCTCATCGGCAGAGATGGCTCTTTGGACCTCATGCTTTACGATGTCCTCATATTCTCTTTTGACCTCGCTTAACAGCTCGCGGTAGCGTTTACGAAGTTCTTCGTCGTTAATCAATGAGTGGCCTTTGAGGCCCGACTCCATTTCGTTGAGGACGATGAACGGATTGATACAGCCTTTGCCCTTATCGAGGACGAGGGCCGATGAGATCTTGTCTTGGATGTAACGCGGGGAGATTCCATCAAGACCCTCTCTGACCGCCTCTTTTCGCAGCTCCTTCACATTGTCTTCGGTGAATTGTTGGGTGGTCTTGCCGTTGTAAAGCTTCATCTTTTGCATGATCGTAAGATTTGCTTTTTTGGGTTCTTCAAGCCTGGTCAGAACAGCCCACATGGCACTCATTTGCAGGGTGTGAGGTGCGATGTGAATGTGAGGCACCGTGTTTTGGTTGAAGCTTTTCTCGTAGATCTTAACCTCTTCATTGAGCTTTGTGATGTATGGAACATCGATTTTTACTGTTCTATCTCTGAGGGCTTCCATGAATTCATTGCTCTGAAGTTTCTTGTATTCAGGCTCGTTGGTGTGACCAATGATGACTTCGTCGATGTCGCATTGGGCAAATTTTTTCGGTTTAATTTTGTGCTCTTGGCTAGCTGTTAAAAGGTCGTAAAGAAACGCTACGTCCAGTTTGAGAACTTCAATAAATTCAATCATGCCGCGATTTGCGATATTGAATTCACCGTCAAAGTTGAAGGCCCGGGGGTCGGAATCTGAGCCGTACTCGGCAATCTTGCGGTAGTTGATATCGCCGGTTAATTCGGTGGAGTCCTGGTTCTTTTCATCTTTAGGTTGGAATGTGCCGATGCCGATACGGTCACGCTCACTGAGAACCAGTCGTTGGACGGTGACATGGTTGCGGATGAGCTTTTCCCAGTCGCCTTTGTAGTGCTTCATGAGTTCGTTATAGATATAGCGGCATGCTGGCGAGAGGTCACCCTCCATGCGCACCTGTGAGGCGCGATCACGGTCTTTGTTGATGACGGCGAGGACCGCATCACGTCGCTCCGGTGGAATGAGATACAAGGGATCTTGATTCATGGGAGATCGCATGACGTCTTCCATTTTGAGGATTTCAGCCAGATTCATCCATGTGTAGGTATACATGGCCCCTTCAGGGGTGCGTGAATAGACCTCAAGACCTTTTTTAAGGAGTCGCGCGATGGTTGATTTCGAAGATCCCACCGGACCATGAAGAAGGATGACCCTCTTTTCTGGTCCATAGCCAGCAGCTGCGGCCTTCAAGGTGTTGACCAGCTTCATCAGGTGAACATCCAGACCAAAGATAGCGTCCTTGCCGCCATCGATGGGATCGTCAAAGAAGTTCCAATGGGTGATTTCTTTTTTGTACTCTTTGAATTGCCGGCTGCCATAGCCAGCAATCATGTCGTACATGCGCTGAAACGCAGTTCTTGCAAGCTGTGGGCGTTCAATCACCATGTTTAGGTACTCTTCAAAGGAGCCATTCCAGTGAAGTTCTGCATATTGTTTGTCAAAGCCGCCGCTCTTGACCGTAGCGATGATTTCCTTAGCATTCATGATGGCCTCCCTTTTTTGGCGCGCAAGGCGCCTTATGCCTCTTTGATTATTGTACGGGAGGCAGGGAAAACCTGTCAAAGATGCAGCATCAGGATTTATTGGCCCTTGGTCGTCTCTTTGGCATGCGCCAGATACTCATTTATAAATTCATCGAGTGCGCCGTCGAGAACGTCATCGGGCGTATGAGATTCGTAGTCTGTACGATGGTCTTTGATGAGCTTATAGGGGTGCAGGACGTAGCTGCGAATCTGATGGCCAAAGGAGATGTCGGTCTTGGTACTCTCAAGTGCCTGTTGGGCCGCCCGCCTCTTTTCCATTTCTCGTTCATAGAGCGCTGAACGCAATAGTTTCATGGCATTTTCGCGGTTTTGAATCTGACTGCGTTGGGTTTGGGATGCCACGACGATCCCGGAAGGGCCGTGGGTGATGCGGACAGCGGAGTCGGTTTTGTTAACATGCTGTCCCCCAGCGCCAGAGGCGCGGTAGGTGTCAATTTTCAAATCAGCGGGGTTGATTTCGATGTCAATCGTGTCATCAACGACGGGTGTGACAAAAACCGAGGCAAAACTTGTGTGCCGTCTTGCGTTGCTGTCAAATGGGCTGATGCGCACGAGACGATGCACTCCGTTTTCGGCTTTCAGCAGACCGTAAGCAAAATCTCCGGTGATCTCGATGGTGGCGTTCTTAATTCCGGCCTCCTCGCCTGAGAGGACGTCGTGAACGTCAATCTGCCAGCCTTTTCGCTCAGCAAATCGAATGTACATGCGGTAGAGGATGCTGGCCCAGTCGCAAGACTCTGTGCCGCCAGCACCGGCATTGATCGTAAGGATTGCGGCATTCATGTCCGTATCGCCAGACAGAAGGCTTTGGACCTCCAGTGTCTTGATGTCCTTGTGCAGCATCTCGTAGATGCCATTTGCTTCCTGAAGGTACTCGGTCTCACCGGCTTCAGCAAACTCCATGGCGGCATCGAGGTCCCCTTGCAGGGTTTCAAGTTTTCGAACCCGCTCAAGTGCCAACTCAAGGGATTTTTTTTCTTTCAAGATTGGTGCAGATACTCTGGGATTGCTCCAGAAATCAGGCATCCCCTCAATCTGGGCTTCGATGTCTTTCAGGCGTTCGGCCTTCTGTTCCAGGTCAAAGAAACCCCCGAATGCGAAGGAATTTATCTTTTAGATTGCGGCGGGCGCTTGATAGATCATGAAAATCCACAAAAAAACCTCAAAATGTCTGGGAGTTGAGTTAATTGTCCTTGATTATCGCGGAGTTAACCGGTGGCCACCATTGACAGCCAAAGAAACAGAGCCGTAACATAATGGGTGGAAGCAGCGAATTCCAGAAATATTTTTGGGAATCCTGCCCTTTGAGAGAAGTTTTTCTGAGAGAAGTTTTTCGCAATAGCCATGAGCTGCCCGATTGGCGGGTTTTATGAGGCGCCGACAGTGATCTTACTCACACGCTTGGATAAATCGAAGGTGCTGGTTTCACTTGATAATATCAAATATATCGAGTCGTCACCGGATACACTTGTACGCTTCATCAATGGCGACATGTTGATTGTTCTGGAGTCACTCGACGAGATCGCAAATCTCGCCGTTGCGTTCAAGATGCGCTGTCAGGCGGCCGCTGTCGCGGTCCCATCTGACTTGCCCGTTAGCTCAGGAGGAGCGTCGTTATGGACTTAACCAGTCTCCTTGGAATTCCAGTTGCCATGGGTATGATTGTTGGCGGCATGTTGATGGAGGGTGGTCACCTTTCTCAGCTTTGGGCGATCACAGCGGTCATGATTGTGTTCGGAGGCACCGCAGGGGCCTTGATGATGGCTTATCCCTTGCCTGACATGATCAATTCCCTGAAGGCTCTCGGCCAATTCATAAAAAATCCGTCGGCAAATCCCACACAAATTCTGGCTGAAATTCTCGATTGTGCGCAGACAGCCCGGAAGGAATCAATTTTGGCGTTGGAGAAGAAGCGAGAATCTCTCTCCTACGAGCCACTGAAATTAGCCATCGGACTTGCCGTGGACGGTACGGCCCCCGAGGTGATTCGCGACACCCTTGAGACGGCTGCTCACGTTGTATTTGAAGAAGCGGAGGTTGGCGTAAAGTTCTGGGAGGACTTTGGAGCTATTTGCCCAACGATCGGGATTCTTGGGGCCGTACTTGGTCTGCAGCACGTGATGAGCGTTCTTGATCAACCCGAAAAAATCGGCCCTGGTATCGCCGTGGCGTTCGTTGCAACACTCTACGGTGTAGGTGCCGCAAATATCCTCGGAATTCCGATCGGAAAGAAGCTTAAGAGAAAAGCAATCATCGACGGGCATGCCCGTGCCATGGTCGTGATAGGTGTCGAGGGCATTTTGACAGGTATGAACCCGAAGGTCATCGAACAAAAACTTGCAGTCTTTGTCCATGATCATGGCGGTGAAAAACATTAAAGCGTCTCCAAGCGTTAGTGTTGGCAATGCAGGAAACGAGGCTTTATGGCGGCAAAGCAAAAGTGCCCAGAATTTGAGAACCATGAGCGGTGGCTGGTATCTTATGCTGACATGGTGACCATGCTTTTTGCGCTTTTCGTGGTACTTTACGCGCTAAAACAGGGCGGCGCCACGCCACAAGAGGTCAACAAAGTGGTCGTTGCATCGGTGGTCGATTCGCTCAACATGCCGCTTCCAGAAATTCCCATCGACCGCAAGATTGGCCCCACACAGCAAGGCTTTGGGATATTTGATCACTTTAAGGGCGATCAACTCCGTGAACCTTTAACACAAAAATATCCGAGCAGTTCGCAGCGGGCAAAGATCATCTCCTCGGAGATGAATCGTGTGCGGCTTATGGTGGAAGAGCGTCTTTATGGCCCTAACAAGTACCCGGAAAAGGGTGACAAGGGCCAAGAGCGGGTGGTTAACGTCGAAAAAACGGCCTCAGGGTTCAAGTTGCAGTTGGCCGCGCGCCATTTCTTTGGTGTGGGAGAATATCAGATGCGGCGCGAAGCATTAAAGGAAATGGAGCAGGTGGGTGATATCTTGATGGAGCTTGGACGCCCCATCGTCGTCGAAGGCCATACAGACAACGTGCCCTCATCGGGTCAATATTCAAATTGGGAACTATCAGCTCTTCGTGCAGCATCGGTTGCAAAATACCTCATCAAAAACACGGGTTTTCCCGCAACAAAGATCGCTGTGGCCGGATATGCAGATCTGCGTCCGGTGGCTCAAAATTCTTCCGAAGCAGGACGTGCGATGAATCGGCGCATCGAAATACACGTCAATTATGAGCAGGATGCGGCTGGAACAGAAGGGCAATGAGGCTCTCCCATGGTGCGATGGATGCCTTTTAAAAAAATCATCACAGTCTTGCCGGTTGTCATGGCTGCTTTGGCGCTCATTTCCGCAGCCGAACCCAAGCCTAAAAAGAAACCCAAGCGTGATGCCACCCATGAGGCAGACCTTTCTAAAGCATCATTCAAAGAAATTCTCGATCGATACGTGTTCGTGGCCGATTTTAACCAAAAACCTGCAGATCGCCCCGTAACCAAAGAGTTTATGTGGAAATATCCTCTAAAACCGCCGCCCGTAAAATTTCTCCTAGATCTCAACCTTGACGATCTACGTGGCATGATCTTCCAGGTGCGCGGTACGGGAGAAAAGGTCGAAGGTCTGAATGTCGGCCGTGTCGCGTACATGGAGGGTGACCACGACCGTGCCCATGCCATATGGCTACAGGGGCGCCAAGAGTTCAAAGACGATGTCGCGACCAATAAGATATTCGAATTCTATATGGGCGTGAATGCGCTAACGTCCTACAAAAAGCGAATCGACCAATTGAAAGTTGATGACGACGATCAGGAGCAGAAAAAATACCTCCAAAGAGCGGCGTACTTCTTTGCGGCGACTTATATCTTAAGGCGAGATGTGCCCGATGCGCGTATTACCGTGCATGCTCCATGGGCGCTCTACAATCTTGCGGCGATTTACCATCGATTTGACCGTATGCCGAGTGTCTATGGGGCTGCATCAGAGGGCCTCAGCGTCCTATTGGCTCAGGGTAAAGCTCTGCACCGCGCCCGATTGCGGCAACTGCTTGCGGAGGCGCACATCAGAAATCAGGATCCCGTGAGTGCGATTCAGGAACTTGATACGGCGATCCGTCAGGATCCTGACCCGATCGAGGCAACGCGTATCTTTAACCGTGCGGCTGATATTTACTATGATTTAAATAACTATGAGCTGGCATCTGATTTATATGGGATGGCAAATGCCATAAGCCGTGAGCACATGGTTTATAACCCCGGTCATGCGATACTGAGAGGGGAAAGCGAATTCTGGCTCGGACGATTTGCTGAGGCCGAGCGCCTGCTAAAAGGCGCTGCTGATTATAGTTTAAAGATGCCCGGAAATGACTGGTTGCACGCCAGTGGAATCATGCCGTGGGTGTGGCTTCGGATTGCCGATACGATGCTCGTCCGCTCTGCGATTGCTAGCAACTCAGAACGCAAAAAACTGCAGGATGCTGCCCGGCTTGCCTACTTCAAGGTGCAGACGGAATTTCCAAAGGCCGAGGCCTCACGCATTGCCGAAGTCCGCGGAGCCTGCATGGAAATGCCAAAATATGAGGGGCAGAATGTTAAGCACGCCCGAGAGCTATTGGCTGATGTGAAGGAAAAGAAAGATATTCCGGATATTCTGATGGAGCTTGTCTGGGCCTGTGACGCCGGCAGTTACAGTCAAAGAGAAAAGACCGACCTCATGGTTGCAAAAATCAAGGAGTTCTCCGATAAATATCCGACCAGCCGCTTTCTCGATGACATGCTACCCCCGGTCCGCGAGGTCAATGCCGGCAAAATTGAAGAGTACTTCCAAAAGAAAAACTGGGAGGACGCCACTGATTTTTTTGAGCAAAAGCGGTCCATTTTGTTTCCAAAGGTGTCGCCTTCATTGGCAGCAAATCTGTGGGAGGCCTACGTCTCCACGTCTCGCTCAGTAGAGGCCATCGAATTTTGGCCTCAGGCATCTAAAGTTATCAATGATGATAGCGACGCCCTGAGGCAAGCGGCATTTCTATTTGAGGCTACCGCCAACAAAAAAGGACTAAGGCTGCGACCAGATCTAACGGCACTCAATAAGAAACTCATGTCAAGAAAATGGCTTGAAAAACCGTCAACAGCTGCGATGCAGTATCTTGCAAGAGTTTATGTGACAAAAGACGCCCATCTGGGCTACGTCTGGATGATGAATATCGCGGATACGTGGTCTACGAAGGACGAAGAAGGGCTGTGTTCTGTCATTTTCCCATTGTTAAGTCGGGTCACAGCAGATCGTCATGCGAGCGCGCAGGCAAAAAACTCGGTTCGAGACCGTATTCGTTCGCGCAAGGATGATGAAATCTTGGCGTTAAAAGACTCTGGGTGCAAGCAATCCTGGATTGATCTTGAGGCAAGGGTTCTGGCGAAACCTGATCTGGAACGTAAATACGCAGCTCGCGCATCATGGCCTCTTGAGGGCCCGTGGCTAGAGCGGCAATGGACGTGGTCAGAGGAACTCAATGCGCGGGGGCGGCTAGACGAGGCTAAGTCCATATGGCAGCGGATCGCGGAAAAAGCTCCGGCGGCATCGTTCGAGGCAAAGATGGCAAAAACTAGATTAGACCCGCGAAAAACAGAATACGAATCACTTTGGCGATGATCCCAAGATGATCTTGGATTTGGAAAAAAAATAAAAAAAAGATTTATTCTCGGAAATCGGGCCCGTTAGAGCGACCTTCGATTTTTTCTCGGATCGATCAAGTAAAGAAAACACGAAAACGCGTCGATGACCTACCCATGAATGGACTTTCGTCTGAAGACATCAGGGGGCATCTATGTTTGCGTCGTTTCTATCCAGTCCTGTGTTCTTTTCGGTCTTGGCGCTATTGCCAACGTTGGCGATTGTCTTAACGCCAATACTCGATCTTTCCTTTCTCGAGACGGCCACTCTCTCGATTGCTGGTTGTGCGGCATATATCACCGGCATCGTGTTGATGCATGGTCGCGCAGAACGAGCTCTGACCGATAAAGATGAACGTATCAAAACCCTGGAAGCTGATCTCGAGGCCGAGCGCAGCGCTGGCGACAAGGATGTTAGCTTTGCTCTGGTACAGAAGAACGCTGAGCGAAAGTTCGAGGTGATGAAGCAGGAGGTTGAAACAAAGCTGATTCAGGCTCGGGCGGAAGTCGACTCTCTAAAAGGTCAGATCACAGCAGTCAATGAGGCACTGGCCACTGAGCGCAAAGCGAAAGCTGATCTTATGGAAGAAGTGGTCCAACTCCGGGCTACCGGAAAATTTAAGGGAGAAGAGGATAAAGGCGCCGCAGGTCTTCTTTCGGTTGTGCGAGGACTCGAGGAGAATTTGGTGGAGCGTGATGAGCTGTTGCTTGGTCACGAGAATCTGCTACGCAAGATTCTTGATCTCGTACCGATGATTCAGCGTCAGCTTGAGACCGTTGTGAACCATACGGAGTCAAGCGCCATTCAGATTGGGGACAAAGTTCGTTATATTTACGACAAGGCACAGGAACACCTGGCCGAGTCCAATGAGATTTCAAATCAATTTTCCGGCAAACAGGTCCGGGGTCTAGACGGAGAAGAAAGACTTTCCCTGTCAGCGGTCTTGAATGGCGCGCTCCAGCTTCTAAAAGAGATGACTGACATGCTGGAAGAAAATGGTCGCCTTAACATGGAGTATTCAAAATCGGCGAGCCAAATTCTTGAAAACACCGCAAGCATTAATAAGATTACCGAAGACATTCAGTACATCTCTGACCAGACCAACCTTCTAGCTCTTAATGCCGCGATTGAGGCCGCCCGTGCTGGTGAGCATGGACGCGGTTTTAGCGTCGTTGCCGAAGAAGTGCGAAAGTTGTCTGATAGAACAAATCAAGCATCTAATGACATCACCCAGATCGTAGGCAAGGTGAATGATTCAGTGCAGGAAATCTCTACATCACTGACAGCTAACTTGGAGAAAACCCGCAACAAGAAAGCCTCAGTAGACTCTGCCGTGCTCTCATTGCTTCACACCGCTAAAGAGTCAACGGAAGTGTTCTCAAAGCTGGTCCAAAGCTCTGTAGTCAGCTCAGAGAGCGTTGCACACAATATCGACCAAATTGTGATGAGCCTTCAGTTTCAGGACATCACCCGCCAGGAAATTCAAGGTGCCGTCAATCCTCTAAAACAAATTGGTGGTCTGGCGCAGGAGATGGTGACGAGGACGTCCTTGAGACACCACGGCGCAGCTCGTTTGACCGTTACCAACGGAGGAGCCGCTAAGTCATCTGCGCCTCTGGCCTCTACCCCAGCGTCAGCGCCCGCCACACCCGCTTCGAGTGCTCCTGTTAGTGCTGACGCCAAAAAGCCTGGTATGCCGTTTGCACCGGTTGCACCTGTTGCGCCTGTTGCGTCCCCGGCGCCAGCGGTCGCAGCGCCTGAATCCGAAGATACTAAGGCTGCAGCAAGTGGCGACGTGTTGATGTTCTAGAATCATTGCCCATCGACTGATTTAGGTTAAGCGATGGGACTACATGGAAGAAAGATTGATGAGGGCTGCCAAAGTTTCTTTGGCAGCTTTTTCTTCGCCACAGTGGTTAGTGAGCCAGTGTCTGAGATCAACGGTATCAATGCGTCCCTTGACGATCGCCAGGCAAATAGGTTCGGCGGTGAGTTGTCCAATAATTTTTGCAATCCCATGGCCTGATCGTGCATCGATTTCGATCGTTGTCGCCGCTAATTTCCGCAGACTTCCTGTGGCGAATTTCCACTTTTGACTCATCCATGAATGAAGCCTCAGGGACTCCTTGGCGACATCACGCCGTTGCCGTGAAAGGCCTGCCAAACGACGGCCACGTGTCGACAAAACGTATGATTCAAGCTGCTTTTTGTTGTGTAGTGGAAGTCTGGGGTTCAGAATTTTGTTGGCAACAAAGCCGAATGTATACTTCAGGCACTCTGTGATGAAGCGATGCTCACTCATGTCATCGAATTCCGCGAGTTTACACAGACTTCCTAAAAGAATCTGCCCCGTCGCAGCTGCCATATTATTGATTGTGACGTCGGGCATATAAAGGATCTGAGCATTGAAATGAATGGCAAACCCATCGCGATTTGCGCGGTCAAGTAGCTGAGCCCGGTTGAGGGGTGGCATGTTCTCGAGTTGGTCGCTGTCGATGCCTGTGAGAATGTGAAACCCGTCGGTGATTTTGTCTGAGGTTTGAATCCCCAAAAATCCGGCGATTTGACGTTGCAGGTGCCGAACATGGTAGTCAAGATCTAGAGAATCTTCACAGAAATCATCATCCCCCTCATCCCACACATCCAAGTCATTTTCAAAATCATCGGGAGCAATCGTGTTGATCAGGTATTTCACGGAACCGATGCGCCGCATTTCCTCCCAAAGAGCCTGGGACTGCCATTTGATCCAAGGAGGCGAGTTGATGATACAGAAGGACTCGGGTCCAAGCTCCAAATATTCATCATGGCGATGCAACCGGTCGGGTTTCAGCGCAAAGAAGTATTTGTCCAGGTTGGCGTAGACGCGAAGTGGAGGTTTTTCAGCGGGGTTCTGTCGAAGATCCATTAGTTTTTTGGGAAGTTGCCCGTTGGCTAAATGAAATTCCCCGATCATACAAAAAATCCGAGCATTTGGGGCGTTGCGTCTAAGGGTCAAAATGATGTTTGCGGCGTGTTCGTCGCGCTTTCTCATGGAGTCTTTACCGCCGCGCAGCGTGTTGATGCCAACGGCTGGTATTCCCTGATATTTGCAGTACTCAAGAATTGGTTTGTAGTTTGTCCAGGGAAAGCCCCACGAGTGATCATAATCGACAAGGTCCAGGAACTCGTCGTCTTCGATATTGCCCGCAAGCCACGCATTCAGATGTTGTTGGTCTTGACTGCGAAACATCTCTAGAGCGACGACGATGGGGGCATGGTCAGGTCGGTTACGGTACATGCGCATCAGTCGAAGAAACGCCCTTTGGCTTTGCTTGTGGCTATGAAAGTCACCAAACAAAAGGGTTGGGTTCTTGTCTATGGATTCCAAAAGTTTTCTGACAGGAATGGAGTCGAACTGGTCGGGCAAAGACGCTTCGAATTCTCTTTGATAGCTGGCGATGACTGATGAGTCTGATCCGCTGGATTCCCGCGCGTCTGACAGTGCCTGGTTGTACATGGACCGTTGCAGATCAATGAGTTGTTTGAGTGCTGAAGACGTCACATCAAGCTCCAACCTATCGCAAGACGGTGTGATCCGTTAAAACTTTCCTTACCGACATTTTAACAGCGTCGCGTGCCGCCTTAAGTGGGCAATAACTGCCCGGAACCTGTCCGACATTGGGGCGCTCCGACCGCTTCTCGGTCGACTTTTCGGCCATGACGGCGCAGTGGTAAGCGCTAAGCCCCTGAAAAATTTACCCCGTAGGACCGCGTCCCAACTTGGAACGTCACTTGCTTTGTGACGTTCCATCAAAAAACGAATTTACATGAGGGTCTGTCATTCTATGGGGCATTCAAGTTTTACGGAGCTTGTGTTCGGGTTCATTGTTTCCAATTATATGGAGGCGATTGACATGGAGTTATTGGAAAGAGAGTGCGGGGTTTCCAGATTTATGATCTCGCGACGCTTTCGCCAAATTTACGGATTATCACCCATGCGATGGTTGTGGATGTACCGAGTCCTTATGGCCGGACGAATGCTGTCTTCTCAGAGTCAACTACGCTGTGAGGATGTCGCCTTGACGTGCGGCTTTCAGACAGTGGCCCATTTCAATCGTGTTTTTAAGCGAATTCTGGGCCGATCACCCGCTCATTATCGCGATAATCCAATGGATTCAAAGGCGATGCAACATGTGATGTCACTTATGGGATTTCGTCCTTGCAGTCTGCCATCTTAAAATCAAAGCCCCGAAATCAATAAAAAAGCTCTCTGGCATTTCAAATGAGTTGAAATTTTACTGGGGAGGTCCATGCGGCAAATAAACATGAAATATGGTTTGCCGGAAGATCCTGGGGGGATTCGTCTTTGGGAAGTCGTTCAATTAAAATGTAAAAAACACAATATTCTCAAGTAAAGATCGCGCCATGCGAAAAAGTTTCGGTCTTGATGTTTAAGACTTTCTGAGAAATTCCGTATAGTAAACAATCTTTTTTTGGAGGGGTGACATGGGTTTAGAGGAACGAAGAGCAATCAAAACGTTTCAAGAGTCGGTGTTTCCGGGATTTGTTAAGGAAATTCGAGTTTTCGCTAGTTGTCCTGTCGAGGTCGACTGGGACTCGCTTGCCAAAAATGACGAGGGGGTCGGTGTTGAACTCTGGTCTGAATACTTTGAAAAGGTGTACTTTAGGCCTTTGATCACTGCATTGAAAGATTTGGCACGAGATAATCTTGGCAAAGAAGCACTCAGTGCCGGACTGAAAAAAATCGAGATATGCAATAAAAGTGACAACTGTGGAAGCAGCGCAATTTCCTTTGAAAACGGAGTACTTAAAATCGACCACAAGTCATTCACTAATGTCGATGACGTCAGTGAAAGATCAGAGATTATTGTAAGTTGTCTATCGAGAGGCCTCTGACATTCAGGATTTCCATTTGGTTGTCAAAATTTCATTTTGCGTCCTGTTGCTGCTAGATCACATCAACGGTTCAGGTGAATGACTTTTTTTGGTGAGGAATCATGAAAGCAAACTCGTCGGTAGATCTGCTTAAAATACTGTGGGCCAATAAAGCATTGTTCCTAGATGCGCAGTTATCAATTCAAGCGACTTCCGGCAATTCCTTTAGTGGGTACCTGGTAGATGCGTCATTTGAGAATGGCATCGGCGCGATTTTGCTTCGCTCTTCGCGTGGCGATGATTTTCATTGGCTAGCTCTTACGGGTGTTGAGGCATTGTCGATTCATGCGCCGACTAGTCATCAAATGGCCGTGCTCAGTGGTAAGGAATTCGATCCTCTGACCAGTCAGCAGGATCCTGGACGGTTGTTCGTCGCCCGTGAGGTGCAGGAGACTCAGGAGAAATTGGCAGAGATTTTAATGAACACGGGCAGATTGGTGTTAGAGATGGAATCCTTTGATGCTGAATCTGTCGATCGTGCCATGAAGGTAGCGTCTTTGAGATCGGTGCTTGCCATGCTCCCAGGGATTTTTAAGGAACTTTTCAGAGACGACTTCGCAAGAACTGAGTTTCAACGGACAGTGGGCAGAGTCGTGCTTTTATCCGCAAAGGACCAACGCGTGACGATTTCCGGACATGCAATGCAAATCCTTTGTCCGTGGCAATCTCCCGCGGAACGATGGGTGGAATCTGATTTAAAGAAGGCGATTAACGCGGCTTTCTAGTCTCTCACGCAGGGATTTAGTTTCTTGTGCAGTGGCACGTCAGTCAATCTGGTAGAAATTTTGTAAGGTATGCCCAGTAGATTGCAATCTCTCGATGAATTGGTCGATCGGCATTCCCGTCGGGGTTTTTATCCTGTAATTGAGAGCCGCTACCCCCCCGTTTTCGATATTCGCCGAGTTGATTGCACCGGTAAAATTGCTGTCCATGAGCGAAACAAATTCGCGAATGACACCGATGAAGCCGCCTAAATAGCGCACTCCGGAGACATTTGCAGTCACATTTGCATCGATGATGGTCCCGCCCATCATCTCACCTACTAGGCCACCGGCAGCCGTTCCAATCCCTTGTTCAAGCTTCATTTGACCGCCTGTCACTGCACCGGAGGTCCTGACCCGGAACATGAGCCCATGCTCGCTGCCGTTCAGACCGAGGTGGGTACCCGCAATACCGCCAACCTTTCCACCGGGGCTTGTGACCGCGCCAGTGTTTTCTATATCGATTAGGGTTGCAAAACGCGAGCAGCCAATGATGCCCCCCGCACTGTTTGTTCCCGCTGCCTGTGTGCCGGGACCCGATTGCGTCAAGCTACCCGCGAAGGCGCCGTCGGCAAGGGTGAATCCGTGGACACCATTCTCTGAGGTCAACGACGTAATGAAGTTTGCTGTTTTAGGTGATGGAAAGAAGGAGGCAGAGCCTACAAGCCCCCCAATGCATCGACTATACAATCCTGAGTTTGCCACCAGCGCTGTGCTATAAATCCCTTTCATAAGTATTTTTCCGCCGGAAATGGATTGGGAAGCCGCTCCACCACCGAGTACGCTTCCAGAATCATGATTACCGTTGATTCTTGTGCCAAATACCCGGATATTTTCAAAAATTGTGCCGCTAGTCGGAGCGGTTAGATAGCCCACGACCCCTCCCGCCCAAAAATTACCTTCAACCGTTCCGTCGATCAGGTAGACGTTACGCATCGTTTCTAACCGACTTGAATAGCTAAGAATTGCTGCAACGTGGTTACTACCGCGGACGTTGGGTTTCCTTATCCCTAGGTTTTCGATCTTCACCCACATGCCACCTAAAAGTGAGCGCAGGCCAGTTTCCCGTTCGTCAATAAACAAGTTTTGGATTTCGTAGCCGTCACCGTCATAAAAACTTTCCATTTTTGCCTCGATGGGTGCAAACCTCTCGCTGCTGGCCGTAGCAGAAAGATCAAGGTGCGCTTTCTGGCGGTAGTGTGCGTAAGGTCGGCATTCTTTGCATGACTCCATGGTCACGGTTGGGATCTTCTTGAACTGAGCATAGCTGCAAATGATGAATGGGCTGGCGGCCGAGCCATTGCCGCCAGCAAATGGAGACTGCAACTTGAGCGCGGCCGTACAGGTTCCATCCTCTTGCCGTGGCTGGGGGGGCACGAGGGCTCTTGGGATTGCGGCTTGTCTTGATAGGCGGAAATTATCCAAGCCATAAATCTTGACTTTCTTTTCAGCGCTTAGTCCTGTGGTTTTGTGGCTGGCTTTAATCAGCAGGTCACGGTTGGTTCCTGGATCGAACGAATGCAGGTATGAATAGTCATCATTTTGTCTGATTTCCATCCAGCTTCTGGCAAGTGCGGATCCACCATCGCTTACGGTCTGAAAGTCGAGTTCGGATGGCAGTATTTGCTTCCTTAAGCCATTTCCATATGTCCCGAAGACTCGATGGCCTGCCAGGGACTTACCCCAGGGCGCCGTGGTTGGGCCGGCGATTTCGATCTTCGTCGCGATGTCATTAATCACATTCAGTCGGATGGTGACTGTGAATTTGATTCCACGACTCGCAGGATAAAAAGGCGACGATTCAAATCCGACGTCGTAGTAGCCGGGTTCGAGCTGGGGATCCAAAATGATATTGGCCGAAACTGCGTCGAGCGTGCTTTGAGAATTGCCTGTGGGGACCAGGTGATCGAATTTTATGCCGGGTACGTTCGATCTCCAGACACCCTTGTGGAAGCCACTTTCATTTGACATGCGGTTGTTTTGGTATATGGCATTTCCCCGCAAAAGATACTTAACTCCCTTTACGATTGTGACGTCAATGTTAGTTGTTCCAAATTCGCCTAAGTGATTCCAAGCACCGCCTCCAGTACCTTCTGTGACAACACTTACGTATCCTGATTGGTAAAGGAGTGGGGTGACCTCGAAGTCCATGTATGCGGACAGCCCGCGATATACGGCAGTCACCCTGACCGTTTTTGCTGTGGCCAGGTTGGGATTGAATGTGAATCTGCCAGGTAACGGATTCTCAATCGTAGCGTGCCATTCGGATGCGTTGATGTTCCAGAGTCCTTTGTAACGGAGGATTGATTCATCCGAGGAACTCCAGCTCGCAAGGGATCCCAGTGACCGTGTTGAACCGTCATTGAAGGTTGCGATGACATCGAATTCAACTCCCGTGGGCGACAATATTTTTTGTACTATAGCAAGCTGTTCAATCTTGGAGTTATCACCGGATATATCATTCATAGAGTTGACAGATACTGTGATGGAGGTGACGAACCCCTGATAGCGTCCGGTGATCATAATGCTCTTCCCAACCGCTGATTCTGCGGGTGTAAGGACACCATTTTGCCCGATAGCCAACAGAGATGGGTCACTAGAGCTCCAGCTCACATCAGGTGTCACGATAAAGTACGATCCGCTTGCGTAATATGCGCGTGCTCTGACAGCTGCCCGTTCAGTCACGCCAACTATTTGGCTGGAAGTCAGAAGTTCCAAACGAACCATTTTATCGACCCCGTTATTTACGTAACGGTAGCCGTCGCCGAGGGTCGGGTCGTTGTATGGTTCTTGCTGTCTTTCTTCAGTAGTCTTCTTTTTGAGAGTGTCAATATAGAGGGCGAGTGTCTTCATGTTAAGTTGGCGGGACTTGTAGATCTTGTTTGCGAGCTTAGGGTTCTCCGCCGCTCCGTTAATGATCCGGTCTTCGATCAACCACGGGTCATAGCGGAAGCCAAGATTTTTGTGGGCTGCGATCATCAACGCTGCCGCTGCCCCAACCACCGGAGCTGAAAATGATGTGCCTTTTTTTATCCCCACGCTTGACCTGAGTCCATATAAAGGTATGCCGACGCCCGGTGCAGCAATTTCAACCGCGGTACCATAGTTTGAAAAAGATGCGAGGTCCCCGGAGTTTGAATCGAGGGATGCTACAGCCATCGCGCCTTTGAAGTAAAGTGCCCAACAGGCTGGCGCATTTGTTTTTTCGAAGCTGGTCACGCTATCGCGGCGCGCTGGGATAAGCAGGGATGCATCGTTTCCTGCAGAAATTGTGAAGAAAACATTGCGAGTGATCCCGTGTTCGATTGCATAACCGATGATAGGATCACAACCTGAAACTGTAGATCCAACGCTGATATTGATCACTTCGGCTCCAAGGTTGATTGCCCTGTAGATTCCGTTGGCCACCTCAACCGATGTGGCCGATCCATCCGGTCGGACGACCTTAATTGGAAGAACCTCGATGGATTCAGCTCCTAGGCCCGCAACCCTGTTGTTCCGGGAACCCTTGGCTGTAAGCACACTGGCAATTGCGGTACCATGGCCGTTTTCGTCTTCAGGCACGTTGTCCCGCCTGACGTGATCTGCACCGGGTAGATTGGGAATGATGCCTGCGATGTCTTCGTTATCAAGGTCCACACCGGTATCAACCACCGCCACCTTGACTTTCTTGCCACCAGTCAGTTCCGCCCATTTGGCTCGTGCCTCATGGTAGCCAATCGCTGCCAGGTAATCTCGGGCGGCACTATCGCCACCCGATTCCGGCTGCGTGTTCTGAAAACCGACTGTAGTCGAGATGCCGACAATACACGGCATTTTTTTTGTGTCTTCCGTTAGAACATCGATGTGAACCGGCTGGGCCAGATAACCACTCGTCGCAAATTCCTTCCTGTTCTGCGCATCAGCAATTTTGTCTGCGATGTCTCCAAAATAACGCGGGAACGAGTCACATGCCTTCGGCCCAACGACGAATGATAAATTCAAAAGAGTAGAGATCATTCCGGGTTCGTCACTCGTAAGTCCTAAACCACCTTCCCGGAACGGCTTGATCAGTGCAGGGTTGAGGATGATTTTTCTGTTTTCATTGAAAATGGGCTTCAGAGGAACATTGCCACCGGGACCTATTGGTGCTTCATGCACGTCTCGCCCGGCTTGGGCATCGCGTGGTGACTCTGTCTCCTGCACTCCGCTGCATGCGTTCAGGCAGCAAAGCAAAAAACAAAAAGAGACGAATGCTAACAAACGTTCGACCATGGACTGGATTCTGCGATACTGCATCATGTCCTGTCTCCGTGAGCAAAGGATGAAGAAAGTTCTGCTGCCGAAGCTGAAACCATGCTTACAGAAGGTTTAGTCATGATCTGGATCACACCAGTTGCTGTCATCATAAAAGTCCCCCCTCGACGAACAATGCGTTGGGTAGATCGGTAATCATTTTTGATGCCTTAGGGTATTTTGCCGGTGTTTAAAAAAATAATTAATTTCAGGATTTTAGCTTGGGCTGTGGACCCCCAATTAGAAACCGTTAGGTTCACCTACCATCAGGTCCACCTCTGATTTTAGGAGCTTCAAAATCTCGCCGCATTCATGAACTAACCATCTAAAATTACTAGATATTTGTGTAATTCTAGCTGGTAACTCATCGATTTTGTGTCGCATTTTTGGCGATTCGTTGCGAATTTCTTTTAAATCAAGCGCAAGAGGCGCTCGATTGAGAGGCGAATAGCAACAATTGCCCGCGCTGCAACACGTTCCAGATGTAATCTTCACGAGCAAGTGCAAAAGAAATCAGGCTCACTTTAGCCGACAAAGGAATTCTTCAGACGTCTGATCGCCAATAGAGGGCGTTACGATTAAAACTGCAGGGCAAAGACCATGGCAGTGTCCATCGAGGGAAATTATTAATTCATATCCTTTCACCTCATACTCCCAAAAAACCCGATCTCGAATGCTGATAATTTTCCAGCCTTCAATCTGCTCAGGCCTTTGAGCTTCCTCTCCTGGCTCGACGTTCCGCAGAAATTCGAGGACTGCCCGGTCTGAAGATGTTGAGTCCATCACTCTAATATGCTTGAAGCCACTCGCGGCGGTCGGTCGACAAAATCCGACTGTTTTATAGGCCTCATGGAACGAAGCGAATGCGGGTGCGCCAAAAAAGTAAATACAGACCGCTAACAAAAACCTTGTAGATATCATGATCAATGCCTCCAATTGCCTATTAAATCCGAGCAAACGAGCTCTGCCACCTATTGTAAATCGCTTATCCATGGCGCGCCAAGAGCTCCAGGATAAATTTGCACAGTGAGCTCGTCTCCTGCTTTCAGTTTTTTAAACATTTCCTTCGAAACAGAGATGGACGAAACCGAACCGGGTCGCAGTGGGTTGTTAAAACGGATCATAAAAGTTTCCAGAAAATGATAGGTTTTGTACAAGGTCATTTCTCGCACAATGATCGTTGTTTTTCTAGGCGGAAAATGATCAAAATGCCGATTGACGAGAAACGGGATGGGTATGAAAAACGTGAGAAAAAATACTACCTGAAACCAACGCGCCTGTGGACGTGTAGCAAGGCGTGCCTTAGCTGATAGAGGAATCGCTAATAATCCGCCAGCAATGAGTCCCAGTCGTGCCAGCGGCCATGGATCCAAGAAGGACCCCACACTAAAAGCTGTCGCGTAGTTGAGTATGCTCCCACTTAAAAGGGCCATAAGTGCGTTGGACGTGGCTTGTTCAAATGGACCAAACGGTAGTTCAAAAAAAACAAACGGACTCATCCACCCTAAAATCGCAGTGAGATTCACGATAATCATTGCCTGGATAAGGATGGGCGGAATAGTGATGCTTTCAAAACTTAGATCTGCAGCCGTCATTGTGCCAGCCGAAGCTCCTAGCGAGATTAGGCCGGCCCACAGCACAATTTTTTTGATTTGATCAAATGGTATTTTGTCGCGACCTTCGCGAATCGCAAGGTTTTCCAGGGCGCGCTTGCGCGCGTTGTATTGCTCGGCAGAGGCTTTTTCCTCCGGAGTCAAATGGACTTCAACGTAATCCAGCAGCGCACGATACATCGGGTTAGTTTTTGGGATTTCTATCAATAATTCACCGTGTCGATCAAACAGACAGAGGTACTTTACGGTGTATATGTTCGCTATATTTCGCTTGATGACGCGCCAAGAATGGACACTTGCCGTTGGTACCTTTTTCTTGAATACTCGCCCCCCGCTCATGATAACGCCATTTTGTACCTCCCCCTCCTCCTGGGAACTATCGTAGGTAATCACCGCAAAAAATATTCCAAACAATCCAATGGCTGTTATGATGCCTGGTTCTTTCAAGCCCTCTTCGACAATGACGTAGCCAATGAAAATTGGTATCGCCAGTGCAAATGCAAAGTTAAGTAACACAATGGGGTGAAGTGTCCGAGATGCTTTTTGCCATGAGATATCAGGCCACGCATCAAAGGATCGGTTGATCGAATCTAGGGGGTCAAGGTTTGACAAAGCACACGCTCACAGCGGAAGGTTATTCATCCAAAGACAGGAAAAAAGCAGATGGCAAGGGCAAGTGCTGCAGGAGATCCTCTGTCATTTTGACGCAAAAACTTTGACGGCTTCGATGGCTTTCAGCCATCCAGATTTAATGGCCGTAATCCGCTGCAGTTCGGCAGTATCATCGGTTGGTGTAAAGACGCGGTCGCTGGTCCGAACGGATGATAATGCCTGGACATTCTTGTAGAGGTTTTGGCCAAGCCCGGCAAACAATGCGGCGCCGATGGCCGTGGACTCGATGTCCCTCGGGCGATCCACGGTCACACGCAATAGATTTGACTGGAATTGCATCAGGAAATTATTGGCCGCTGCGCCGCCATCAACGCGCAGAATTTTTAGGTCTTCGCGCAGCAGTTCTGTCATTGACTGGGTCAGATCGGCCACCTGGAGGGCAATGCCCTCGAGGGATGCACGAATGATATCATTTTTAGTCGTGCCGCGGTGGAGGCCTAAAAATGCTCCCCTTGCCTTTGGTTCCCACCACGGCGCACTGAGGCCAGCAAGGGCTGGAACGAAATATAAATCAGGTGCCGCTTGGCCTTTTTGAGCCATCGATTCAGAGTCTTTGGAGGTTTCAAGAAAGGAAAACTGATCGCGAATAAATTGCACGGCTGCGCCAGCAATGAACGACGAGCCCTCGAGAGCGTAGGTTAATTTTCCAGAGACATTCCAGGCAACAGTCGTCAGTGCGCCGCGACCTTGTTTAGGGGCTTTTTCGCCACAGTTAATGAGTAGGAAAGCTCCGGTGCCAAACGTGCATTTGGCTTCTCCCACCTGCGTACAACCTTGCCCGGCAAGGGCTGCTTGTTGGTCGCCCAAGATCCCGCTAATGGGAATCCCGTCGGGCAGACCAGGTACATTTCTAGTGACGCCAAAACTTCCGGCACTTGTCCGGATCTCAGGAAGGCTGGAGGTTGAGGGGACTTGGAACAATGTCAGAAGATCTTTGTCCCATGCATCCTTGTGGATGTTGTAAAGCATGGTGCGGCTGGCGTTGCTGGATTCCGTCGCAAACACCGCGCCACCAGTGAGTTTGTGGGTCAGCCAGCAGTCGATGGTTCCGAACACGGCGCGTCCAGATCTGACAGCAGAGGCAACGGTAGGGTTTTTGGCCATGAGCCATGATATTTTGCTTCCGCTGAAATAGGGATCCAACACGAGTCCTGTTTTTTCACGGATCATCGGTTCAAGGCCTTGCTGCTTTAGATCAACACAGATGTCTGTGCTGCGTCGACACTGCCATACGACGGCCTTGCAAAGTGGTTCAGACGTGACGCGGTCAAAGACGCAGATGGTCTCTCGTTGGTTAGAGATGCCAAGGGCTAGCACCTGCTTGAGAGCGGTTGAGCCTCCAATCTGCTCGGCGGCTAACGTGATTGCTCGACAAACGGAATCCCAAATTTGATTGAGGTCATGCTCAACCCATCCGGGTGCAGGAAAATGCTGCTGAAAATCAACAGTTGCCTTAGCAGCAACGCAGGGAGATTCAGCCCTGGTGACGTCAAGAAAAAGCGCCGTGGAGCCTGTGGTGCCCTGGTCTATGGCGAGAAGGTAGCGTTGGGTCATGGTGTGGTCCTCCGACATATGTGGTCCCGACAGCGGGCGAAAGCCGTCGTATCGTATCATATGACGAGTTACCTTGACCAGACGGGGCGGTGTTGCCTATAGTCCTGGCCACCGTGCTAAATCACCTGACGCACAAGGCTTTGAAAGACGATGACGCGCATTGTATTTATGGGTTCTCCGGATGAAGTGGTGTCACCGCTTAAGCTTCTTGCTGATGATGGGGCCCAACATGGTGTTGAACTTGTGGCGGTGGTCAGCCAGCCCCCTCGCCCCGTTGGTCGCGGTGGCAAGTTGGCCGATCCACCCGTGGCGGTTTTCGCCAAAACTGCCGGTATCCTCTGCCTTCAACCAGAAAGCGCCCGCGACGCCCAGTTTTTATCGCAGCTTCGATCCCTGCGGCCAGATATCATTGTGACTGCAGCCTATGGACAGATTTTGTCTGAGGAATTTTTAAGCATACCTGCCATTGCGACGATTAACATTCATCCGAGCCGCCTGCCAAAGTACCGCGGGGCGACGCCTGTACCCGCAGCTTTATTGGATGGCCTTGATCAGACGGCCGTCACAATATTATTTACGGTCAAAAAATTGGATGCCGGCAACATCATTTTGCAAAAAGATTTTACCATTTCGCCGGATGAAACCGCAGGACAACTCACGCGGCGTCTGTTTGATGCCAGTGGTGCCATGCTCCTTGAGGTTCTGATGAATTTAGCTGCCAACCCTCAGCTTAAGGGGGAACCGCAAGATTCTGCTCAGGCGACATTTTGCCGAAAAATTGACAAAGACATGGGAGAGATCATTTGGCAGCTCTCGGCCCAAGATATTTCGAACCGTTTTCGCGCGTTTGAGCCATGGCCGGGAAGTTGGTCCGTGTTGCAAAATCGCAGGGTGTCGGTCACGGCGATGAGGATTCACGCTGGCCAGAATTTTCGTGAAGGTTGTGGCGAGCCTTATTTTGACAAGATGTCAAAGGCTCTCGTGGTGCGCTGTGGCCAAGGCTCCGTTGCAGTCCTGAGATTGAAGCCTGCTGGTGGTAAAGAAATGGATGCGGCGTCATTTTGGAACGGTATCAAGGATAAGGATACGGCCTGTTTCACCATGGTAAGTGGAGCACAGATCCCATCATGATCGCAACAAGCCGTCGCAAATACCGCATCGCAGTCGGCGTCTCTGGCAGTGGCCGGTCGCTCAAAAATCTAGTCGAGCGTCAGAGTCAGGGGCCGTTTGAAGTGGCTTATGTTTTTTGTTCAAGCGCTGCGGCCGCGGCTCTGAATATCGCCAAAGATGCAGGGATTCGTACAGACGTGTTTGATTTTTCTCAAGCCACTATCGCTGATACCGCGGATCGTCTCTACGAAACCCTGCGGGCCTTCGAGATCGATCTTGTGGTGCTAGCTGGATTTCTCAAAATGATGCCCGTGCACGATGCTTGGAAAAATAGGCTGATTAATATTCATCCGGCTCTTTTGCCGAAATTTGGCGGCAAGGGGATGTATGGATCGAAGGTTCACGCGGCGGTTTTGCGATCAGGAGAATCTGTCTCTGGGGCGACGGTGCATTTTGTCAATGACCAGTACGATGAAGGACGCATGATCAGTCAGGTGATGGTTCCGGTGTTGCCGGACGATAGCGCCGAAACCTTGGCGGCTCGAGTTTTTGCCGCTGAATGCGAACTCTTGCCATGGGTGATCGGTGAGATGGCTCACAGGGCCGTCGGTGAGGGTTGTGATTTGACGCGTTTTCGTTGGCAGGATGGAGGTCTTCAAAGGTGAGCACTGGATTGCCTCCAATCATTGAATTTTCAAATGTTATTTCGAGTTTTGTAGTGAGTCATTACAGTGATGATCGATCGCCTCTGCACGCAGCGATCAGATATTGCTTGGGCGGGGCGGGAAAGAAAGTGCGCGCCAATCTTGCGATGTTGGTTTGTCAATCTTACCGCCAACCAAGCAACCGAGCTTTCAGGGCCGCAGCCGCTGTCGAGATGATTCATGCCTATAGCCTTGCTCACGATGATTTACCGTGTATGGATGACGATGACATGCGTCGCGGTAGGCCGTCTCTCCACCGCGCCTTTGATGAGGCAACGGCATTGCTGGCTGGCGATGCAATACTGACAGACGCATTTCGGGTTCTAGCTGATGAGGCGTTTTTTTTGCCGGCCCAAATCCTCCCGGTTCCTGATCGCCTGCGGCAGGTGACGGAATTAGCCCGGGCCGCCGGGGGTCAAGGCATGGTGCTTGGTCAATCCATGGATATGGCTTGGACGGGAAGAACCGGCTATGACAGGCCCGTGCTAGATGCGATTCATGCAGGAAAAACAGGGGCTTTGCTCGGAGCTGCCTGCGCCATGGGAGCCATTTCAGCGGGTGCTGATGCATCCGATGTGGCGCGATGGCGCGAGTGTGGGATCTTAACAGGGCTCGCATTTCAGGCTGTTGATGATACATTGGACGCGTGTGCGGGAACGGGCAAAAGTCTTGGGAAGGACCAAGCCCAGGGCAAATTGACCTATCTAACTTTGTTTGATCGTCAGGCCGTTCTTCGCTTTGCTGAGGAGTCTACGGAAAAAGCCATGGCCCTCATTCCCACGTCCTGTGAAAAAGACCCCATGGTAGAGTTTTTGCGGGGCCTCATTCACCGCAAAAAATAACCCAAAGGAGAGACTTGTGACTTTGAACACGCAATCACCCGCAGCCTCGCCAGATAACGGCTGGAAACTGACGGAGTCCAACTATTCCCACTCGATTTTAACCTTCAGAGATCGCCAAGCCGGGGTGAGCGTCGTCTTTGATCCTGAATCGGATGTGTACACCTACAATGCCTACTGCATCGAAGCCACCCTATTAACCGAACTGTTCACCTGTGAGTACAAGTTTTTAGCGGATGCTCTTGCCGTCGTAAATGACGAGTTTGGTCAATGGGAGTTAGTGGATTTATCTGCCAAGTCTGGCTGCGGATCCTGCGTTGCTAAGGGTACAAACTAATGTTTCATCTTGTCCTTTCAACGGTACTCGCAGCGATGCTGACTTTGGGATTCGGTGTGAGCGTTACGGCTGAAACCCTTGTCCCTGCGAAAATTGAGGAACAAAGCCCCAAGGAATCCCTGCGCAAAGAACTATTTAGCTCCCAGCTGAACACAAGAGCCTGCAAAATTCTCTCACGTGATCCAGCGGGTGTTGTGGAAAAAGATGCAGCACTTTCCAAAACTTTGATGGTGCTCATCAAGGGTATCAAAGAGTCGGATGATTTGAGCCTCCTGCCGCTTTTTCACCCGCAGATAAAAGTCAAGAAGTCAGCCGTCAAATCAGCCTTGATTTCCATTGAACGGATCACCGGCCCAAAGCCTGATGCTTCGCTATTTCGCGCCTACGGGATTAACAACCCAACGGGTGACGTGGCTGCCACAGACTGCCTGGAGGATGGACTGAAGGTATTTCCGGTTTATGGGCATCCGCTGCAGGTTGGGGCATGGATCCAGGCGACAGGTAAGGACGAGGTGGCTCGGGTTTATGTTGTTTTAATCCCCACCAAAGACCAGTGGCGCATCGCCGTCTGGCACGTACAGCAGTGGACACATGCGGGCAAAGATTTTACCTCATGGCGTTCCGAGGCATCAGAATTAGCTGCAAAAAAAGAGGAGCTTGCGGCCTGGATCTACCTGGATCTCGCCATCAAGCTTCTTGACGGCGGCAAGTATCTTGAATTTCCAGTGGCCGGGGACCTGGGCCGTGAACGCGCCGACCTCCTTGGCGGCAAATCATTGCTAGAGGCGATGAAGCCAAAATTTTTTGATGAAACCATCGTCTATGCATCAAGTCTGTTTTCAAGACATGGCGCGTCATTTCTCTTGCGGTTTCGCATTCCAGGCGAGTGGTCGGCCAATGCCATTAAAAAACACTGTTCAGACCACTTCAAGCGACTATCAGCTGAATCTTGGACGAGAGCCATCGCTGGAATGCGTTGCGACTACGTTCTTCCGTCGGAATCCACCACAAAAGAGGGTGCACTTGGCGGAATCTTTATTGATCGGTAAATGACACGGCGCCAAACACACTTTTTGTCTGCTTTGCAAAATCATTTAAATGGGGACACCCGACTGTCCCCATTTAAAAAATGGGGACAGTCGGGTGTCCCCATTTAAAAAACGGGTGTCCCCATTTAAATTAAAACCAACGGGCACTGATCGCAGCCCAACCGGCGAGCGTCCAAGCCAGGATCAGGAGGGCGCCACCAATGGGCGTGATGGCGCCAAGCCAGCGCTGGCCGCTCCAGACTAAAGCAAATAGACTTCCAGAGAATACGAGAATTCCAGTCGTCATCATGGGGGCTGCAATCTTGAGGGATAGGCTATCGAGTCGGCTCATCAGAAGAGCCAGACATATGACGCCCATGCTCTGATGGCCAAGGTACTTTGACGCGGTGTCAAAAATAGCCGCGTCATCTGGTGTGAGTTTGCCTTTTAGTGCATGAGCGCCAAAGGCTCCAATGCAGACGGCCAGACCAGAAAGCCATGCGCCAACTCCAAACCACAATGTCCACATGTGTTCGACTCCTTGGGCGGGTCACATTATTTTTTTGTGACGTCCGGATTGGTTTTTGTGTCGTCTTTTTTTGCGCTGGAATTTCCGGAGTCCTGGCTGGACGTCGGTTCACTGGAGGCAGTGACCGGCATTCCCTTGCAGTCCTGAAACTCCTTACGCAGGCTCTCGTTAAGTTCCTTCAGGATGTCATACTCTTTTGCGCTCTTTACCCTGGCGAAATACTCCGTGATCTCGACGCTTTTCTCCGGGTTCATGTTTTCAAGGATGGTGGTGATCTGCTTTTGTTTTAATTTTTTGAATAATGCCACCGTTAAGTCCTTGTCTAATTTCTCAAAGGCAGGGGCGGCTTTTTTAGGCTCCATTTTGTCAAACAACTCAGCAATCTTATCCACTCGTTCGCCCTTTAAGTCCTTCTCTTGCTGAAGCGTCTTAGCAATGAATTTTCTCTCCTCTTCAAGTTTCAGGATCTTGTCTTCAATACTTTTTTCCAAGGACTTCAATTGCTCCTCGCGTTTTGCAAGCTGAGCGGTTCGTTCATCGACCTGACGTTCTTTGCGCTCCGCCAAATCCATATATTTTCCAAGTTCTTCTTTTTGAATCTTTTTCGCGTTGAGCTTTGGAAGCGAAAAAAGGTCAGAAAGAAAGCTTTTTCGTTGACCTTCCTCGGCCTTCTCCTGCTCAGTTTTTTCCGGCTTATCGGCGAGATTTTGATCTGCTGATGTCTTTGATTTTTCTGACGACTCTTTTGCAGAGCTCTTGTCAGCGGGCGACGGGGTTTCTTCCCCGGCCTTGTCGCCTGCCGCCATAAGATGCATGTCGCCGATCTTGATCCATCCTTGATAAAGGCTAACGGCCAGAACAATCAAAAAAGTTTTGACGATCAATATGGTTTTCATCAGCGAATGTTCAGACATCGGGTTCTCCTTTGCGTCACGTTCTACGTCACTCCGGACGCAAGAATTTTCGAAGTGAGTGCTCATCAAGGTTTTTTTGCTCTCTGCGGTCTAGCTCTCTTGAGGCCTCATGGCGGTATTTGTCCTGGAGTGTTTTAATGGCTTCAAGATCGCGGTGCGCCTTGCTCATCAAGTCAAGCTGATTTTTCTCTTCGCGTTCAAGCTCGACGACGGCTTGATAGAGATTCATCCACTGAGTCTTCACGTTATCCAGTCCCGATTCAAGGGCTTCCAACATCAGGCGATTGGCTGTGCCACGTTCATCATTAAGTCGCTGCACGCCTTCCATATACTCTCTTTGCTTCGTGCGCATGGCGGCAACAGCCCGGATTTTTCGCTCCCTGACTTCGATCAGACGGCTATTTTCCTCGTCAAATCGGGCTTGTCGAACCTCAATTACCGGGGCAAGACGTTTGACTTTTTTTTGTAAGATCAGCATTTACACTCGTTCCTCGCTATGGGCTTTACGCGTTTTCATCATCAGGATCAAAGCGGTGACTGCTATTTAGAATGGCATTGAGTCGATCCATGGATGCTTTGAATGAGGATAATTCACTGCGATCTTGCTTCAAGAACCGTTCAATTGCAGGCATTAGGCGGATCGCTTCGTCAAGCGCCGGATTGGTTCCCGCCTGGTAGCTGCCAATTTGAACGTAATCGAAATTCTCCTGATAGACTCCAAGCAGCATTTTTATATGGGCAGCAATATCTTGGTGCTCCCGGTCGACAATATCGTGCATCACGCGGCTCGTGGAGTTTGTGATCTCGATGGCCGGAAAGTGATGACGTGCCGCAAGAGTCCTGGATAACACAATGTGTCCATCTAAAATACCCCGTGCCGCGTCAGCAATAGGCTCGTTGAAATCGTCGCCATCGACTAGAACCGTATAGATTCCAGAGATTGAGCCTATGGATTGGGGGCCACATCGTTCCAGAAGTTTTGGCAATAGAGAGAATACGGACGGGGGATATCCTTTCGTTGTCGGTGGTTCACCGACTGAAAGTCCGATCTCTCGCTGTGCCATGGCCACCCTGGTCAAAGAATCCATCATGAGCAGAACTTTCTTGTCTCTTGACGCAAAATGCTCCGCAATAGCTGTGACGACTCTTGCGGCCCTGATACGCAGCAGTGGGGATTGATCCCCTGTAACGACCACGACAACGCTGCGTGCTAAACCCTCTGGACCAAGGTCTCTTTCGATGAATTCGCGCACCTCACGTCCGCGCTCGCCAATCAGCCCGATCACGTTGATATCGGCATCAGATCCTTTGGCAATCATGCCAAGCATGACAGATTTTCCGACGCCGGACCCTGCCATGATGCCAATCCTCTGTCCCTCGCCAAATGTGAGCAGTCCGTCAATGGCACGGATGCCCAGGCTAAAAGGCGTTTCGACGCGTTTTCTGGTCATGGGGTTCGGCGCTTCGCGTTCAAGATGGGCTAAAGAAGCTGATTCAGATACCTCAAGCGTATCGCCAAATAAGGGGTTCATCATGGGGTCAATGACGCGCCCTAGGAGGTGTTCGCCGACGCTGACTTGATTTAACACTCGCATACTTTTGACAGGACTTCCAGGTGCGACGCCCTGAACAGACGAGTAAGGAATTAAAAGCGCCCGCTCACTCCTGAAACCAGCGACCTCGGCAAGAATTTGTCCGCCGGGAATCGGCGCCGCAATGGACACGATACTGCCAACGGACGCGTTTGGAAGGATCGCCTCGATCACCGTTCCCACGATGTCACAAACCCGGCCCTGAGGGTCCCAATCAATGGACCCCATCGCCCCACGTAGTGACGCGCGATCAAAATGTCTTAAAAAAGAGGCCGACGTCATTTGGTTGTTTCCTT
>JBILMN010000282.1:0-3040 GCA_044375465.1 Oligoflexales bacterium
ATGTAGTAGCAGTAGTAGCAATAGACATGATTCGCTTTTCGTCGAAAATGTTGGTTGACGCTGCGGATTCGTCAATATTTGACCGGGACGCTTCGAGTTTGGGGCGGCATACCGCGCGGAAGTTGGTTCAGATACCAAATCAAATTACGGTGCCCGCTGGGGTGGCCCCGCATCGCGGCGTGGTTTATTGATGATTTGGCAGAACCGGGCGCGCTGGAGACCTCTGGGGACCGGTCACTTCAGCGGCCAGCAGATCCGTCATTGCTGTCGCAAGCAGCTTATTTTTTGCCCATTTTCGGCCGCCCCCAGGTCTGGCACCGCCTTGCATCACAATTACCGCTTCCCGCGACCGCTTTCCCCTGACATATTAACCAATTCAGAATCTAAGACGGGGGAACGCGCACATGCATGAGGTTGTGATTATCGGAACGGGACCGGCAGGGCTGACTGCGGCAATTTACGCAGCCAGGGCTAATTTAAATCCGGTGATCTATGCGGGAACCATGCATGGCGGCCAATTGACCACAACGACCGAAGTGGAGAACTTCCCCGGATTTGAGCACGGCATCATGGGCCCCAAACTTATGAGTGAGATGACCGCCCAAGCCGAGCGTTTTGGCACAAAAATTATTTACGAACAAATCACCAAAGTCGATCTATCAAAGCGCCCCTTCACGCTTTGGTCAGGCAACCAGGAAATCAGGGCCAAAACCGTTGTGATTGCCACCGGAGCTACAGCCAAGACCCTTGGCTTGCCTCAGGAAGCACAGCTCATGGGACGCGGCCTTTCTACCTGTGCCACCTGTGACGGATTTTTTTATCGCAATAAGGTCGTTGCGGTCACTGGCGGCGGCGACAGCGCGATGGAAGAGGCCAACTACCTCAGTAAACTTTGCTCCCAAGTTTACTTGATTCATCGCCGCGCTGAATTTCGCGCCTCAAAAATCATGATCGACAGGGTTATGGCCAACCCTAAAATCAAGATTCTCACACCGTGGACCGTCGAACGAGCCCTATCGGATGCATCGGGAGTGAATGGCCTTGTGATAAAAAATATCCAAAGCGGCGCCAGCGAAGAACTCAAAGTCGATGGGTTATTTATGGCCATCGGCCACAAGCCCAATAGCGACTTGTTTTTGCCATGGGTGGATGTGGATGATCATGGCTACATCAAAACCACCAAAGCGACCGCGACCAAAACGCCCGGCGTATTCGCTGCCGGCGACATCGCTGACCCAACATTTAAGCAAGCGATCACAGCTGCCGGAATGGGTTGCCAAGCTGCCATCCAGGCCCAACGATTCCTCGAAGAGCATGAGGGTTAATGCATTATGAGTTTAATCAAATCCGTATCTGATAAAATCATGGGACGAGGCGCTGGGCTCAATGAAGACCTCATCAAAAGCACACTCTCCCACATCATGGACCCTGATCTCGGCAAGGATATTGTCACCCTCGGATTTGTACGCAACATCGCCATCAAGGGATCCGACCTAAAACTGGATATCAACCTCACCACCCCTGCCTGCCCGGTCAAAGAAACGATGAAGTCACAGGCCGAGGAGGCCCTGCGCAATATCCCCGGCATTGGTCATGTCACTGTGAACATGACAGCCACCACGAGAGGCCAAATCACCGAGGCCGGCAGTCCCATAGCTGCAAGCCTTGGCCAGGTCAAAAACATCATTGCCGTCGCCTCTGGCAAAGGTGGCGTGGGCAAGTCAACGACCGCTGTGAACCTGGCCTATGCACTTGCCAGTCGTGGGTCAAAGGTTGGACTGATGGACGCAGACGTTTACGGACCGTCCATTCCACACATGACCAAACCTGATGCGCCAACACAATCAAACAGCAACCTCATCAATCCGCCCTTGGCCGGCGGCGTCAAAATCATGTCGATTGGGCTCTTTGCGGGTGGCGATAAAGCGACCATCCTGCGCGGTCCGATGGTCTCTGGAGTCATCAAACAATTTCTGACCCAGGTCAATTGGGGTGAGCTTGATTATCTGATCATTGATTACCCGCCTGGAACCGGCGACATTCAACTCACGCTCTCCCAAACCGCCCCGATCACAGGAGCCGTGGTTGTCACGACGCCGCAAGACGTGGCATTGATTGACGTGCGCAAAGCTATCGGCATGTTTGACACCATGAAAGTTCCGGTGCTCGGCGTTGTCGAAACGATGAGTTATTTCGTTTGTGATGGCTGCGATAAGAAACATTACATATTCCGCGACGGCGGGGGCAGCCGTGTCGCCCGTGAGTTTGGCATCAGTTTTCTCGGCGAGATTCCATTGGAACCTGCGGTCGCATCATCCAGTGATCAGGGTTCTCCTGCGGTTGTCGCGGTGCCGGAGTCACGGGCCGCAAAAGCTTACATGGATGTGGCCGGTGGCGTCGCGTCACAAGTTTCCATGATTCACGAAGCCTACAAAGACGCTCTCAATCATTTTTCTTTGGTTTGGCAGTCTGACGTTTAATTCTCTCAAGGGAGTCTCATCGCATGGGATCATCACAACCCCAATCATCCGCAACCGGTGCAACACCTCTTTCCGCCGCAACCAAAGGCCCGTCCGTGCGCGTAAAGTCCATCAACCAGTTGGACGGACGCACACTCGGCATCACATGGACCGATGATCTTTCGTCAAAATTTGACGTCGTTGACCTCAGACGCAAATGCCCCTGCGCGACTTGCATCGATGAGTGGACACACGAGCAGATCCTTAAGCCTGAGTCTATTCCAGAGACCACGCGCCCGATCAAAATAGAGTCCGTCGGGCAGTACGCTTTGACGATTCAATTTAATGATGGTCACAGGACTGGCATTTACACATTTGCCATGCTCCGAAAACTAGGACATCGCCACCCGTGACCCCATGGGGGACAAGGTTTTGGTAACGGACTACGGATGCTGTTTTTAAGAACCGTTGATCTGACGCTTGTGTAAAACGCTCGCGCTTAAGCCAATAGCCGGCTGATTTTAAAAGTAAAATCCAGCTCTCAAAAAAATCTTAAAGTTCAATATTCATGCTGCCGATCC
>JBILMN010000283.1:0-3019 GCA_044375465.1 Oligoflexales bacterium
TTTGTACAGATGAAGCTTCAGCAGGATGATGCCGCCCGTTCCGCGACCCATCAATGGCTCGCACGATTTGGAGATCATGAGGATGCGACCCAACTTCGCATTATTGCGTCTTGGCTCGACCTCAGAGCAGGCGACCTTACCGCAGCAAAATCCAGTATCAATGGCACGGTTGCAAAACTGAGCGACATCCAAACCAATATCAACAAAGACTTCAAAGGAAGCAAGCTTCGCCATGAGGATGCGGTACGACTATCGCAAATGACTCGCGGTCAGGTGACATCTTCTCCAGAGCTTGACCGTATCCTCAGCATGTTCCGCCAAATGGGGGAGCTCAATCAACGTCTTAATGAAATTGACGGCCTTGAACGCTCCATCATTTATTCCATCGCAAAGGGCGACCTCAGGCAATACAAGCCAGCTCTCACGAACCGATTGGACCAATATGATCGAGTGGCGGAGGACGTGCTAGCTACTGGAGCAAAATTAGTTTTTATAGAAAAACAACGTCTCTCCGATCGCCTGAGTGAACTTGATAAGCAGAAACTGGACGCAAGTGAACGTCGCCGCCTGAATCTGTTTGAAAAGAATTCACAACTAGCCCGCCAGGCAAAGCGTTGGGCTTCATGGGTCGGGCCTGCAGAACAACTCGTCAAACTTGCTGAGGAGTGGGAAAAACTCAACCGACTGGAAGCGGCTACGAAAAGCGGAAAACCACTAAGTGAGCAGGATGCCGCTCAGAATGCCGATCTTCAAACCAAGATCGCCACCGCTCGACAAGATATGATCCAGACCTTAACAGAGATCCGCAAAATGCAGGCATCAAATATTGTCGAACAAAGTCAGATCAACGACATTCTTTATGTCATACAGCAGTATGCCTCCGCTTTGTATGAGGAATCCAAGATTATCGCCGCATATGAACCCAAATCAGGACAGATACTTGATGCATTAGACGACGAAGACAGTCGTGCGAACTGGAATTTATGGCTTGAGACGGTCGCTGCATTGAATGCAAACATCAAGGATTTAAAGTCACAAGCTGGAAAGGATCTCGCCACCGTTTTTGCGTCGTTAGCTAAAATTGACCAAAGTCGTGCCAACATGGTCCGCGACCTTGAAAACCTGAAAAGTGTTCTTGAAACCTATGGTGGGGAAAGTCTTGCGGGCATTGTCGCCCATTATGACAACGCGCTCAATCAACGCCTCGCGAGACAATATAAATGGTCAGGCGATCTAGAATATCTTTCCTATGCAAAAGAGAAGAACTCTCACGACGCGATGACTAAGAAGAAGAACCTCGAGCTACAGATACTTGACGATAATTTAAAAGACATCGAACAAGGAGGGGCGACACAATGGCCTCGATGATAAGAAAGCTGACGATTACGAGTGCGCTAGCATTGCCTATGACAGGCACTATGACGGTGGCAACGGGCCTGAATGCGGCGCAGTACAGCCAATTTGATACTTCTGAAATTCCCGATCCTGCGGCGCTAACGGCATACAAGAGATTTTGGGATGCCTTTCAAGACTACGAGTCACAAAAAAAGAAAGTGGCCGTTGAAGAGTATCAACGAACCAGAGACGGCCTCGAAAGCCTCTACGCTGGACAAGAGCGGTCTATTGTCGAAAAACGTGTTTCTCTTCTTGACGAGTCCATTAAACGTTATAACGATAATCTTGAAAAGACCCCAAACGCCACTAATAGACCCTATGTCATGCTTAGTCTGGCGCAAATGCATGCAGAACTGGCATCACTGCAAAAATCTCTCGGTGATGAACGCGCTAAAAACAACCGCAAGGCGGCATTAGACCTTCTTAAAACCATCGATGAATTGCACAAAACATTCACTCATAATACCGACGCCCTCTATCTTCGCGCCACACTTCTTGAAGCCAACGACGAGCCAAAGGCGGCCCAAGAAATCTGGCGCAAATTAGCCAACACAGGCGCCGACCGGTACACCCTCCATGCCAATATCGTCGCAGGGGATCAAGAATTTGAAAATGCCAATCCAGACAAAGCCATCAGCTACTATCATAAAGCGGCAAATTTACTTGGTGATCTCGATAACAGTGACAAGGGTCTTGATGAACTTAGGATTTATTACCGCCTTGCATGGGCGAACTTTAAGGGGGCTCACCATGACGCCGCCATTGTTGCTGCCCGACGCGCCATCGCTCCTGGTGTTCTAAGCAAATCCCTTCGCCAGAAAGAGCGCGTCGCACGCGATATAGCTGAGTTGGTAGGCTACGCGCTTTATGAGTCTGACAATAGCGCTAAAACCAGAGAGATCATTTCGTCGAAGGATTTCCAGATGCTCGGCGGCGCGACATCTCTGGTCGTTATGGAACAATATTTGACCGCGAACCTCCCCAAAAAAGCTGAAGACATTGCGAATTTGGCTGTCGCCAGGTTCCCTCTCTCTAGAGAATATCCAGATATCCTGCGCGTCAAATCAAAAGCCGAAGAAAAGCTTGGCAAAAAAGCCTCGCGGTTGGAAACGCTTGAGAAGCTAAGCATGCTTTTACCAAGACAATCCCTGTGGCGAACACGCCATCAAGCTGATATTGAAGTCATAAAATACATGGAAAACCTGTCGTCAGGAGCGGCCGAAGTGGTGGCAAGCTCCTACTATGAAGACGGCCTCACTAGCGGTAATGCTAAAAAGTTCGCCATGGCGGCCACTCACTACAATATTCTTCTGGACGAACAGATCAACTCCGATAAAGCCCCTGGACTTCGCCTGAAGATTGCAAACTGCTATTTCTTCGGCGGAGACCTAGCTCTAGCTGATAAAGGCTACTCTGAGTTAATCGGCGCCCTTAAAACCCCTGATGATATTTTAACGACGGCCCATTATCAAAGAGTCCTGACACTCGAAAAAATCTGGCGCGGCAGATTTGAGTCGGTTGTGCAGAAAAATAGTGACCCGCAAAAAGACCCCACGACGCTCGGAGCCCTTCGTCAATTAGAACAAGCTGTAGACGAGCATGCAAATAAATTTCCGGGGCAATC
>JBILMN010000018.1:0-32918 GCA_044375465.1 Oligoflexales bacterium
CGGCCGACGACAGAATCCTCGGTCAGCACACCGGATTTGTCACAGATCTCGGCATGACCGGACCTTATGACAGCGTCATCGGGATTGATGCCACAGCCGCCATCAGAAGGATGCGCACCGGCGACAAAAAAGGGTTTGAGCCTGCCAAAAAAGACCTCTGGTTTTACGCCATGCTGTTTGAAGTGGCGCCGGAAACGGGTGCCTGCCGCAGCCTTCAGAGGTTGCGTTTCCCCATAAAAGATAGTTAATATGCGGTCACTCAAATTTTTGAAGGGGTGTGCTTCGATGAAAAAAACCATTTGTGCCGCCACCATGATGGCGGCTGGAATATGTGTCTCAGCGTCTAATGCCCACGGGTTTTTTTTGGATGGTGATGGTCATTACGGGCTAATGGGTGAAACCCGCGTAAACCCGGACTTTCAAAAAGATCACGGCACCTATCAAGCTACACGGGTTTCATTTGACTTAAACGGTGAAGCAAGAGCCAACGACCGTGCCAGCTTTAATCTGCGCCTTGGCTTGACCGATAACCCTGCAGGACTCTATTTGGGTGATACGGCAAGACCGAAAACCTGTGAGCCTCGTCGCTCAGCCACGCCTGGTGGTGCTAGCGACACCTCCTGCGATGGGCGAAGCCAAAGCACGTCTGACTCTGGATATCAAAGCTTTACACCTGTGATTCGTGAGGCCTACGGTAAATACGCGTTCAACTACTGCATTTTGACGGCTGGTCGTCGCAGCCGCGAGATCGGAAACGGTGCTTTTTTGCACGCAGGTAAAAACCCTTTTGACACCGATGCTTCGACGTTTGACGGCGTTACCTGTGACGTCAACATGCAAAAGCATCAAGATCTTGGCTTCTCATTTGGTATCGACAAGCTCCAAGAAACCGGTACTTGGATCGATAACCCCTACGACAGACCGGTCTCAGATAGTGCTGCGGAGTCGGATTTTAATAATAGGAGTCGCTCATTTGGCGCCAATGATGGGTCTGATGACATGGATCAGATATTTTTTGGCATCAACTATGATGACCTTAAGACGAAGGGACCGAACTCTTTTGCAAAACAGGTTGGCATTTATTTCGCCAATATTCTTTCCAACGATGCAAAGACGGACGTGAAGTTTTTTGATCTTTATACCGGTTTTTATATGGGTAAGTTTTCGCTGCGTAACGAACTGATCTTTCGCCTCGGCAAAACTGCCGACCCCTCCATTGTTGCCATGGGCGGTCAACGTAATGCAGACGGCGCGGTAGCCACCAATAACGTGAACTCGATTGGCCTTGCGGGAACCCTGGAGTATACGGTGACAAAATCGGGCGCAGCCCTCGGACCTGAGGAATTTAACGAAGGCAATCTGCGCCGCCATGTGGTATTTTCCGACTATGCATATGCCCCAGGTGATGCGGATGGATACTATGTGGACCGCGCTAGCGAAACAACAGCCAACAATGACCTTTACGGCGAAACTCAGCGTAATGGGCGCGCCAAGGCGATGGCTTTTCATCGCAATTACCATCCCGCCTTGTTGTTCTTTAATGGTAAACCGACTTCAAGCAAGTATGCCATTGGCGGCGTCTATGACCCATCGCGCGTCATGAACACAGCCCTCTACAGCCTTGGTTACCGTTATGAAAACATGGAGAGCGGTAACTTTGAGGCCAAGATTATTTCTGGACGCATCCTGGAGACACCACCAAGCAGCGTGATTTCATACTACAATAACAACGCCGGCACCGAGCGTCCTTTTGCCTTCTACGGCGCGGATCTCGGCTACGAGCTCGACTTGACCTACGCCTATCATTACCAAAAAGAGGTTGATTTAGGCCTCGGTCTTGCGACCGCACTCCCAGGCAAAGCCTGGAAGGTATCCAGCGTGAGAAGCCCTGTCATGGGCTTTGGACTTCTCGGAAGCTTTGCGATAAAATTCTAGAGGTTCCGGCTTAACGCTATATTTTTAGCTGGTATCATGACCAAAGAGGTCAGCTACCAGCTTTTTTATACGACCGATGACGCGGAAGGGAGAAGGACCATGCAAGACTGGCAAACATTCCTTAAGCTTGATAATGCGACCACTATCGATTTTCTGACGTCTTACGCATCAGCCCTCTCATCTGAGGGTGAGATCCATGAGCGCGCAGTAGAAAACTTCAAGGCCAATCTAAACGCCATCACACCGAAAATCGCCCAAACTTTGGGATCAGTGGTCCCTCTTCTTTGCGAACAGGACGCCGAGTTTATTGAGATTCTCTCGGTACGCTATGGCGTGACAGGTCTTGCCTGGAATCATCTGCGTTTTACCACCAAGTCTCTGCTAGCGGAGACCTGCGCCCATCTGGCGTCCTGGGCCGATTTAACACTTAAGAAGGCAGAGTTGTTTTTGAATCGGCCTTTTTTGGCGACTCCACTTCTTGGGGAGACCAAACGAGAACTTTTTCCTTCCGTCCTCTGCCATGTGGCGAAGATTCTACATGACGCGGCGCGAGAGCTCAAAGACGCCATCCACGCACTGTCACTGATGCGATCTGCGGCGGTCCTGGACACTTCTGGAAAGCTTTTTGATCTCGAGACAAGGGTGGCTCTTGCGGTCGGATTTTCTGGACTTGAAACCGAAACCTTGAGCTATTGCCGATCAGAGTTAAAGACGATTCGAAAAATTTCCCTCATATTTGACGAGCTGTCTTCGGCTCTTTTGCAAATCGTAACCGGTATCCGCTCCAATACAGCCAATGCCGACGCGGTTCGGCTGCTGGAGTCTGAGATTGAGATTTTTGCCGCGGAAAGCCAACGCCTGTCAGGGCTTCGGTTTGATATCAGCCCTAATTTGAATGTTTGGGAAACCAGACGTCTTGGACTGTTATATGAAGTTTTTTCCTTGAATCACCGTATTGCCAACATCTCAAAACTCTTTCACGAGGCACTGATCCCCAGAGACAAACTTACAGATCCAGAATTGATGTCGTCTGATGTGGAGCGAGCCGTCGTCTGCGCACTTCTTCGTAAAGGCACGGGCGTCGCCGCCGCTGAGGAGGCCGCTCGAGATCTTTTTGATTATTGTAAAGCCCACAAAACAACACCCAGCACCATCATTGAGGCCGAGCTTAAAAAAATCAACGCAGACCTTCATCAAGACACTTTGGCATTGGCCTCAGAGCTCACGTCCTGCACAGTCACTGCAACACCGGGTGGTGCTGCAGAAAAATCAAGATTTTTTGATGCGGCCAAAGGCATTCGCAAGGCCCTCAACGTCATGCTTCCCTTCTCAGTAGCTCTAGGTCTTATGATCGTCAGTTTTGTGATTGGGGGTTGTGGTGTTAAGACCATGGTGATATCTGACCGGCCAGATCCACGCCCTGCGATTGTCTTCAGAGACAAAACATCCCTGTCGTCTGATCCAGTCACAGTAGAAAGCTCGCAAAAACTTAATCAATATCGAGACGTAAAATGAATCAAAACATGATTGAAGGCGTATGGACAGCCATCGCCACACCTTTTTCAGATAGCGGTGCCATTGATTGGAGCGCATTTGAGAGACATCTTGACCAACAAGCTCGCGGTGGTGTCAACGGCATTGTCATCAGTGGGACGACGGGTGAATCACCGACCCTCTCCGTCCAGGAAAAAATCTCTCTAGTCCGCAAAGCGCGCGCACACCTTCCAGCAAAAGTACGAATCATGGCTGGCAGTGGCGGAAACAATACTGCCCAGAGTATTGAACTTTCCAAACTTTGTGTGGAGGCAGGGGCTGATTCTCTTTTGATTGTCACCCCGCCCTACAACAAACCAAGCCTTGCAGGCCTGCAATTGCACTTTCAAATGATCGCAGACAGCGTCCACGTACCGCTTTGTCTTTACCATGTCCCCGGTCGCACCGGTCAAACCCTACAGGCCGCAGCCATCGCCACACTCACAAAAATTCCCAAGGTCTCCGCAGTGAAGGAGGCCAGCGGTGACATCGCTCTTTATGGTCGCGTGGTCAACGGTTCAGAAGCCTCTATCTTAAGTGGCGATGACCCAACATATCTGGCAAGTCTTGCCGTCGGCGGCAGAGGCGTCATCAGTGTGGTCTCCAATATTTTCCCTGAAGCCATGGTGGAACTTACACGAGCTTTTTCCGCCAAGCAAAATGATCGGGCACTGGCCATCCACAAAATATTGCTTCCTGCCATCGATATCCTATTTTGCGAGTCAAATCCCGGGCCCCTGAAGGCCGCATTGGATGTATTTGGACTTGCCAAAAACATCCTCCGAGCTCCCCTAGCTCCCGTGACCGTTGAGCATTACAATCAAATCAAGGATACACTTTTACAAACCAAAGACACCCTCGCTAAACTGATAGGTTAACATCCGTGCCCAAGTCTGCGCCCCGTATCAAACCAACCAAAAAATCTGTGCCCAAAGGTCCCCTTCGGTCAAAGAACATCAAATCACCACCAAAAGACGTTTTGCTACTTGGTGCAGCCGGACGTATGGGCCTTGAACTTATAAAGCTCTTAAACGCTGATACACGCTACCGCCTTGGCGCGGCAGTAGACACTAAAGACATCAAAGTCTTCGATGATCAACACACCGCAGTCCTTGCTAGCAATCAAAAGTCATTGAACGCTGTCGCTCAGGGAGCCGCGATTGTCATTGATTTTAGCTCACCGAAGGCCACCATGGCCCTTGCCCGGTCATTGCAGTTTAGCCAAGACCAAACCGTGCTGATTGGGACGACAGGGCTCGGGGCTCAGCATTTTAAAACACTCAAAGATGCTGCAAAAAAAGGTGGACACAGGATCTTAGTCGCCGGAAACACCAGTCTTGGTATCGCGACCTTGGCAAGACTTGCGATCCTTGCGGCAAGTCAACTGGCTCCCGCAGGATTTGACATCGAGATCATTGAAGCCCACCATAAACGAAAACAAGACGCCCCCAGTGGAACTGCTTTGCTCCTGGCTAACGTGATCACATCCCAACTACCAGGTTATAGAATCCAGACCGTAAGAACTGGTAAGAGGGCCGATCACACGATTGGTATTCACGCCGTCCGAGGCGGTGGCATCGTTGGAGAACACGAAGTAAGATTCATCAGCGATTTTGAAGAGGTTTCTTTGTCGCACCGGGCATTTAGCCGCTCTCTTTTTGCGGCAGGCGCTTTAAGCCTAATTGCAGACATTGACGCCAAGGTTCCTGCAGGGCGGATGATGGACCTTAGCGAGTTTCTTTTGCGGCATTAACGGCTACTTGCCGAAAGGTCAGATTCACCCGCTGTCCAATGCATGAATAAGCCTGCCAAGTCGCGATGGGCGCAAACGTAGACTATTCGAGAATGTTTGGCGATCCTGGAGGTCTCCAGTTTGATCGCTTGCGTGCCTGGATTTATGCATCAAGAATATATTTGTTCGTTAAGCGCTCGTCTTGACGTCATGCAGTTGACTTAAGAGCACCGTGGTGAAACCTCGTGACATCGCCCTCGTGACATCGCATTGACCGCGGAAGTTGGAGTTCAAATTGCCCAACTAGTATGATTTTAGGTAGTTGGGCAATTTGAGCTCTATTGACTTCAAATTGCCCAACTAGTATGATTTTAGGTAGTTGGGCAATTTGAGCTTAAGTTATTAAAAGGTCTTTATGTTTATTGGAAGAGATTACGAGCAAAAAATCCTACAGGACGCTAAGGATTCTAAAAAGAGTGAATTAATCATTATTTATGGCCGCAGAAGAGTCGGAAAATCCACCCTCATTGATCAAATCGCCTCTAATAAACAGGACTATAGTTTTGAAGCAATTAGGGGCCTTTCAAAAACCCAGCAGATCAACCATTTTCTAAAACAAATGGCAGAGTACACTGGAAAAAAAATATCAAAAGCCTCAAACTGGGAGGCTGCCTTCGATATTTTGACACCTTTTATTTCTTCTGGAAAACATATCGTTGTATTTGATGAATTCCCGTGGATGGCCTCAGAGAAGACCGAGTTAGTCTCTATATTGAAATATTATTGGGATCGAAAATGGAAGAAAAATCCCAATTTGAAATTAATCCTTTGCGGTTCTGTCACAAATTTCATGCTGAAGCATCTCATTCATTCTGAAGCACTTCACAACCGGAAAACGGTCGAAATGAGAGTTGACCCGTTACCTGCGCGAGAAGCGAAGGCCTTTTTCAAAGGGAAACGCTCCGAATTTGAAATTTGTAAATTTTTAATGATTTTCGGCGGAATCCCAAAATATCTTGAACAAATTGACGTCAATCGCTCGCTTGAGCAGAACTTAGATCTCTTATGCTTCACAAAGAGTTCTTTTTTTGTCGGGGAGTTTGTTTCTGTATTCAAGGAGCAATTTAAGACGATCAGCAAGTATGAAGCTATTGTCGAGCAACTAAGCTCCGGCATGAAAACCAAGGAAGAGCTACAAGTTTTAACGAACAGTTCTCGTGGTGGTGGTTTTGGAACTTTTCTTGATCATCTCGAAGTAGCTGGTTTTATAAGAAAGGATCCCTCACTTTCGTTTGAAGAAAAAACTCGAAAATCAAAGACCATCCGCTATGAACTGTGGGATGAGTGGCTTAGGTTTTATTTTACCTACATTAAGCGCAATTCATTTATGATTTCTGAACAGACCAAGGCCGGACTTTCCGGACGGATTTTAAGTAACTCTATTGATTCATATTTTGGTCGTATGTTTGAAGTCTTTTGTAGAAAGAATATTTCACAAATACTGAGTGCATTGGCCATTGATCCGTCTACGGTTATTGAGATTGGACCTTACTTTAGGCAGTTTCACAGAGCTAAGAACCTTCCAGGGGTACAGATTGATCTCTGTATTCTTAGAAAGGGTAAGATCGTCACATTGATTGAATGTAAATTTAGGGAGGCACCGATCGGAGTCGACATTATTAAGGAGGTTGACGCAAAGATCTCTGCACTCAAAATTCATAAAAATTTTAGTCTAGAAAAAGTTCTCATCTCGGCGTCTGGCGTCACGAACGAATTAGATCGTTCAGATTACTTCCACAGAATTCTTGGATTGCATGATCTCTTTGGATGATTTTTTTTGAAGTGGCATGGGAATTCCCGAGTCCTGTGATGATGGAGACATAATAGCTTGCCTCACCATTTGCCATCACGCGTATGATGGACCTTAGCGAGTTTCTTTTGCAGCATGAATGGCCACTTGCCGAAAGGTCAGATTTACCCGCGGTCCAATGGATGAAGCGGAGGATTTTGCTGTCTTTGGCAGACTGTGCTCCCAGTGCTGTTGGAGCGCGCCCGACATGATGAATAAGCTGCCATGCTCCAGTTGCACAATTTTTTTATCGGACTTCGTGGCGTAGCGTCTAAGCAGAAACCGACGTTGTGCCCCAAAGCTCACGGACGCGATAACGGGCGCTGCGCCAAGTTCTTTTTCGTTGTCTCGATGCCAGCCCATGCTGTCTAGACCATTTCGGTAGTGGTTCAGGAGCACGCTATTAAATTGATGTCCTGTGATGGACTCAACACGGTTACGAACCATCTGCACCACGCGACACCAAGGCTCTGGCTCCAAGGATATTCCAGAATAGCGGTAGCGCGCACCGGGATCACCCATCCACGCCGTCAGACGTGGCTGCAAGATCAGACGTCCAAATATTTTGATGAAATCTTGGCGCCAAGGAACGTCCGAGAGAAGCTGCGCTAAAAATTCATCGGATTCCTCGCGCGAAAACACGTTGGCTTGATACAAAGCCGAACCATCCTCGACAACAATCTCTTTTGAGTGCATGAGTGCTTTTTCAGATTTTTTCTAGCTGCCCGCCAGTTTTTGCCACTGTAACCGATTCGCTGTAAACGATGACTGTATCAGCAGCGATCCAATGACCGGTTGCCGTCTCGACGACGAGAGAATAAATACCAGGAGGCACATTAAAGAAGATCGCTTTGGACACTGGATGATCCGCAAAGTACCATCCGTCACCTGCGTCCCGCCCGAAGGCATCGACAAGTCGCATTTTTGTGCCGTCCGTAGCCGCCCCACTCAGATGGCCGTGTTCAACAACGACACTTCCCTGGTCGCTGTTGTGAGTCTGTTGAGCAAAGACAGCCATGTCTGACAAGAAGCCATTGGGAACCAAGGTTGAAATCTGCTTTGCAGATGGGGCACTGATGGAGACACCCTGAATACTTGTTTCAAAATCAGATGATGCACTCACAGTCCAAACGCGCCCCTTGGTTGGTAATACGGCCGCAGGCGTGGTCATGAGGCCCTCATCAATCGGAACCATCATTTGACCGCTGCCAATCGCGTAGATATCGGCCTGCTCCACAAGATCGTGGCGTACCGCCCGCGCCTCATCAGAACCAAGCTGCTCACTTGCGGACGCTATCGAGGTTAAAGTCGTACTTAGGTATTTTGCGGTGCTCAAATCAAATGATTCTTCTGAATGGCGGCCTGCGACAAGGCCTATCACACCAGCCAAGGCTTCCTCACGTTCGGGGGCTGCAAATGCTACGGCCACTGGTCCGGGTTCAACATTAAAGAAACAAAATTTACCACTGTTGGACGTGGCGCCAAGTCTCAGATCGACAAATCCAAGGTGATTAAAATAGAAAGGACCCATGGCCTTGGCATCAAGACTCACCCGCACACCAGAGCCAGGATTTCCGCCTCGGGTTACCGCACCACAAAAACTCGACTTACCCATGTCCTGAACAACGCCACCAGATCTGGCGGCCAGATCCAACGACACGAAGCGCCGCACCTGAACCGTTTGAGCTAGCGAACGTGAGACGCCGTCCCGGTCAGACGAGATTTCAGTCACTTGGGGCATGATCACACCGCGCTCGTCGGCAATATCTAATAATAGACGTGATCCAACCGGTACATCCCGAACTTCAATCTCACCTTGATGATTTGTTAATTCGGAAAATTCTGTACCGGCGATTTTCACACGTACTCCACTGGCTGGATACTGCGGTCCACCTGGCACCGAGCGGTCATCGACAACTTTGATGCGAATACTTTCAAAACTTGCACGAGCCTTACTGCGGACAAACTGACTTCCCGCGCTAAGAGCCGAGCGACCGAGTTTAGCCACGTCGTCGGCCACGGATAGGTCCTGGGCGTCGCTGCTGAGCGGACCATTGGAGGCTCTAAGATATTTTTTGCTTGCGGCAATATCTAGTCCGTCAAGACTTGCTAGAGTGGTGGGAAGCTCCAATCCTCCTGGATTTTGTTGCTTTGCATTCATGGCCGAAGCTAAAGCAACCGACGTTTTTGCATTAGAGTCGGAATCAATGTGAGTTTCGATGATCGAGATGCGATTTGGCGTCACCACAAAAACTTCCGTTTTCCCGGCCTTATGAGCAGTCAGTGTACCGTTGTTTTCATTCCAAGTGATCACGGACGGATCTCTGACAAAAATCGAGAGTTCCACACCGCTCAAGGCGTCATCGATCAAAACCTTTTTGCTGACATCCACTTTTGCAAAACGAATGCTTCCTCCAGCAACGGTTACAAGACCATCGCGGCGGGGCACAAGCCGCACGGCATCTGTATTTTCAGGCATATTCGGTTTATCAACGTTGACGCCGGCGCTTTGATTTTTGCTTCCGGCCGCGTTGTCAATACCAGTTTGTGAACCTTCTCTTGAGATGCGAGCAACCAGATCGCGGCCATAGACCTCGACCTTTGGGGCCGCATCTCCACCATCAACGTTAATCGATGAAAACTGCCCGCAAGATACTCTGGAGTCTTTAACATCGTAACGACAATCAAATCGCGGGTGAGATGCCTCAGTGATTTGTTGCTTTGCTTTCGGCATCGCAAGAAGCCAACTCTCTGCACCCATCTCCTGACCAGTCTGCATGGCGTCCACAGCTTCATTGACTGATTTGAGTGACCCCGGCTCCATCATGTTCCGTATGTTTTGTGTGATGCTCACCGACGAAGACACCTCGTCTCGAAAGGCGTCGAGCGAGATCTCGCGGCGATCACGAATCGTTTCCTCATCTCCCAGTAGCGTCACGTCAAATGCGAGCCAGTTTGAAGCACTGGCGGCCAAAGCTTCGTTTGATAGTGACATCACGATCGGAAAAAAAATCGCGAGCATCATGTGACGGCGAGTTGAAGCACTGCACCGTTTGGTGAGCTTCGTGAGATTCATGAGCCATTGTCTTTTTAAACGCATCATGTAGTGACGTTTACTTCCTTGCAAATTGACTCGAACCCTATCGGCAAAAAAAAAATTAATTTGAGTATAAAAATTCCCATTGCCGCTCTTCTTCTATTTTATCTTGAAAGGCTGGCACTACGGTAATTTCAGGGCATGAAAAGTTTTCGTTTTAAAACGTCAAAGACCGCATGGCGGCTTTGTTTGCCGGCATACGGTCTGATTTTATTTCGGTAATTTCGACTTATTGGGAAATCTGAAAATGCGGGCTTAAGGCCGCGGACGTCAATAATGGACGTCAATAATAACTCTAGAGATCGTCAGGATATTTTTTCTTTAATGAGCTGACTGACCAAACGTCCGTCCCCTTGACCGTGAAGCTCTGCCATCACCAGTTTCATGAGAGCACCAAAATTGCGATCAGCTGTTCCCGCAAGCACCTTGTCCACCGCTGCGCGGACTTCTGCCTCACTGGCTTTCTTTGGCAGATACTCTTCGACCACTTTGATTTCCGCCATTAATGCGTTTCTGGCATCGCCAGCAGGGTAATCATCAAGGCTTTTTGTCAGTTTTTTCTGATAAGCACCAACCACCTTCAAGACCTCTTCCTCGGGCAGCTCCTCGCGCAAATTGACCTGTGCCTGCTGGTTTTTGATTTCAGCCATAACCATGCGCAATACACTTAATCTTGCGGCATCCTTAGCCTTCATCGCGGTTTTAATGTCTTCACTAATTTTGTCTTTGAGCCCCATGGAAGCCTCCTCTGTTGTTTGTTTCGTTCACTTGTTGAATTCTGCCGTTCAACCCAATGCTTTAAATATTTTACGAATACCCTCGGGAGCCACTGGCAGCACCAGTAGTTCAAACAAACTTTTGGCCTCCCGATTTTTTGGATCAAATCCGAGCCGGCTCTCGTAATCTGCGAGAGTAGCAAGGCCTCGTTCTACAGAACTTGCACCGATCGCCTCGAACTCCACACAAGACACCTCACGGTCCCGACCGATTGCCCGGTAGAATACCACTTCGCAGTCATCGAAATAAGCCACATCAATATCTTTCTTGATTTCGGCACTCCAGCTGGCTCCAATCTCGTGCATGAAGCGTTCGACCGCCTGTTTTTGATCACCTTTTGACTGATCAATAGGGATGTTCACCTCAGTTCTGACGGCGGCGTCGGGGCCGAGGGATTTTACGGTCAATTGCTGGATTTCACGGTCAAATCGGTGACGAAAAATCCGGCTTTGGTCACTAGCTAGAACATAATAGGTATCTCGCACTTGCACTCTGGCCTGTCGGTAGGGAGACAAAGAGGTCACCATCTGATGAAATCGACGGGGGTCAAAACCCTCGCCCACCAAAAACTTGTGCTCGATCTCAAGAAAATTATCGGAAGCCATCTGACGCCAACTAATTAGAATTCTTTGAATTCCAATCATTCAATAAATTAATGATGCAAGATTCAAAAGCCCTCAGGAGCTCAAACCCACGGCTAAAGCTTTAGGGCCAGCCGAACGATATTCCGGTACCGCCTTTGATCATTTATGCGATCTTCGGCAAAAAATCCATTACGGAAGTAATAGAGCTCATCAGAAACAGTGGTCGAGGCACTCAAATCAAAGGCTAACCTGACCCGTGTAAACGATAAACGCTCGGGCTGATAACTGTAGCTCCAGGTGTCTGAGGCCTCATCTTTGAAGTACCTTGGCAGGTAGCGAGACTCGCTGTAACCGGCAATCTCCATTTGCAGTTTGGGCAACATGGCTGGTGCATATCCAAGAGCCACCGACTCCTGATGCACGTATCTCATGGCCCTGTCTTCAAAGGGTTTATCGACTTGCGGCGCTCTGTCAGCCAAGAGTCCTAGGGAGCGATTTTCCGAGGTCTCTTCAATATAAAGAGGTTTTGAGTACATCCTGGTCCATGCGTCGGCGCCAAGGGTCGCGGAGATGCGTCCAATGGCAAACGTCCCATCCATCTTAAGGTTTGGCGCCAGTCCGACACTCATAACCGTGGCATCAATGGCTTTGCGGTAGTCGCGGTCGTAGCGATCACCGTCCGCAAACTCCGTGGGATCTAAGTCCTCTTGCCGCACCGGGAACATGGCATTTGCGTAGATGAGGGCGTTGAAATAGCGTCCTTTGAATGGGTACGTATCCACTGTGATGTCTGGTCTTTTTTGGTAGGCGCGCTGGGACCCTGGAAGCTTGGCGCCACCAACACCGGCGCTGATGTCCAGAGTTTCATGATAAAACTTCCCACCGATTCTTAGCTTACCGTGCAGGGCAGGATCGCGGCGCCGTCTGACACCGGATTCGTCAAAATAATCATTCATCGTGTGACGCAGATCAAGAAGCCCATAAAATCCATTTTGAGGCATGGGACTGGCCATTTTTCGCATGGTGGGTCCGGCGCCACCTCCACTTAGACCGCCGGCAGCAATCTTTTGCATGGGGGGTTCAGCAGCCTCGTTGGCCACATTGGTGCGCAGAGCGGGCGGATCTTGTGCGAGAGCGACGGCAGGCAACATTGCGGCAAACAGTCCATAAAAAGCGATCCGGGTGATGTGACGCACATCGCAGACCACTCGCGTTGATGTCTTCAGCCGATCAATCATCTTAAATGCCATTGATTTAAATTCTATTGATTTAAATTCCATTGATTTGTCTCCAGCCGCCCTTGGTCCATGTGCATGCCTCATTACTGCAGGACTTGGACCGTAAACAGATTACTGCCCTTGGCACTCACCGACGACAGGGTGATTGAAACAAATACGATTTTATCCCCAGGTTTTAGCCAGCTATGGCGCAGCAGTTCATTATTGACCACCGGCAAAACCTCACCGATGTTGGGGTCGACATTCAGCACAAGCGGTTGGACACCTCGGGCAAGTGATAGTTTGCGGGCCACGCGTTTATTGAATGTTACGGCAATGACCGGCACTGGTGCCTTATAGCTTGCCAGTCTTAAGGCGGTGTTGCCTTCTTTTGTCACGCACACGATCGCGCGGGCACGAACCCTCTCAGCCGTAAGGTAGGCGTTATAGGCGATCGCATCCATTTCCGTTTCGATGGACGGAGTGAGCTTCATCCAGTTGAGATCACTGGATCCGCGCCGCTCAGTATCAGCAATAATGCGGTCCATCACCCCAAGGGCCTGCACGGCAAATGGTCCATGGGCCACCTCTTCCGACAGCACTAAAGCGTCGCTACCATCATTGATGGCGTTAGCAATATCGCTGACTTCAGCCCTTGTCGGCGTGGGCCCGCGACGCATCGAGCCAAGCATTTCACTGGCGGTCAGAACAATCTTGGCATGATCGTCTGCTTTTTGAATGATTTCCTTGGTGAGCATGGGAATGGTTGCCGGATTGGTGGTAAGCGCTAACTCTCGCCGGCTGATGAGAATCCCGTCCACCAAGGGCAGCAGGTCTTCTAGTTTCTGGTAAACAGTCATCGAATCGATGCGCAGAATCACCCACGGCAAATCTTCTGTGAGTTTTGCAAGGCGCTCACGCAACTTGGTGATTTCCGCACCTTCGGTGATGCCTGGGAGCACCAGGTATTCGACGTGTAGGTCACAAATTTTTTTAAGATGTTTTTCGTCAAATGACTCAAGGCCCCGGCGCACCCTTGTTTCGGGGATGTGAATCTCCATGTTGGGATACACGGTGCCGCCTTGGATGACATCCAAAACAACCTGCTCCTCAGACACTGAGACCACCTTCATCACCACGTGACCATAGCCCATATAGACCATGGCACCCGCACGAAAAAGTCCATCCCAGTAACGTACCTGAACCTTAAAGCGACTCTGCGTCTTACTTTGGGTCTTGGCATTCACCGGAGACATGGTGACCTTCTCACCAAACTGAATCTCAGCGTTTTCACTAAGGCCCGTCAGCTGAGCCCGAGACCCCTCTGAGAGGTCCACCATGATCGACGCCTGCTCACCTTTTTGGGGATGATGGGCTTTGCGAAAACTCTCAATAAATTTGGGAATCCGGTCCTCGGAATCCCCGTGAAAAGCCAGGCGAATGGCCGCCACTTTCTCATCGGCAACCCGCTGGGCAAGATCATGATCAAGAACATGGCTTGAGAAAGACCAAACGACTTTTGTATGAGGAGCATTTTCTTGCATCACGGCGTGATAGCCTCCGCTAAGGTAGAATGATATGGAAATGAGTTGCCCGAAACCTTCAGTGACAGCATTTGCAACGGCTCAGACATCACTAATCGGCTCCCATTATCTCACTGAGACGCCTGCTGTGACAAATTTTGCCCCATCATAATCGTCATGGGCGATAAAATCTCCCGAGGACTGAGCTGCTGACGGGCTAGTTCATCCAAAACCACCACCGTGGTGGAACCAAGCATGAAAACACCCAATTCATCTCCCGCTGCCACGGACACGGGCTCGTCAAAACGTTTCGCGCTGGGTTTATGGTCGCGTGGCATCTGACGTCCAATAGCGTTGGTGACAAACTCTGGGTCCAGGCCAGTGGCCATGCGACCGACGTTAAAGGCCCCCACCATCACCACCCAGGCTTTGGCCCCACCCGACAACTCAAAATCAAACACTAGCCGCTCATTGCGGCAGAACAAATTGGCCACCGCCTTGACGGCAGGCCTGTTGACCGGCCACAGCCGACCCGGAATATAGCGAATGGCAACCACTTTTCCTGACACCGGTGCGTGAACCCGGTGATAGTTATGGGGAGCTAGATAGATGGTACTGAACCAACGGGCACCGATATCTTGCGAGCGATCCCCGGTCACCAGCTCCGACAATGAGTAGGACAAGCCCTTGGCCTGGACCGCCTCGGCTCCCGATGACGATGGGCGAGACATTTCTAGAACTCCGTCTGCCGAGGCTACGTAATGCCCGGAAATCTTACGCTCATTGGGCTTTAGCGTGCGGGTAAAAATCTCCTCAATCGAACCATAGTCAGGTAGCGCTTTAGCCGCCTCTGCCATATTCAAGCCGAAGGCAGACACGAAGGCTCGGTTAACAGGCGCCTGTAACATTTTTGGGAGCCTGACCCTTACGGCAGTACCCACAAGGTAACTGATGGTGTTTTGCGGTAACAGTCCCATGGAAAGGACTAGTTTTTCCTTGATAGACATTTGGATTGACTCAACGCCCCCTTTTATTGGTTGGTTTCGTGGCATGCGAGACACAGTCACCACACATAGCCTGTGTTCAGAAAGTGACAGCAGACCCCCTTTTGGAAATGGCCTAATTTAAACATAAGTGCCAATATTTATTATGTTTTTTATAGAAATTTGTGATTCATTAAAAACCTTTCTAACGGCCTTAAACTCTGGTACAGTCCTTGTACCATTAAAGACATAGAGCGGCCAACTGCTCTCACAAGGAGGAACAGAGCTATGTCCATGAATACTGTAGTCACCCGTAAGACAGACAGCGCAACCCCCGTCATGAATCTCAACGACAAAGCCGTGCGAAGCCTCGCCGATGCCATCTTCAAGCAACTGCAAAGCGAGGGCTGTCAGGCCAAAGACATCATCACTGTGTCCAGTCAGTTGTTGGGTCTCGTCAGCGACCAGATCCGCGAAAAACACACGGCCCAGTAAGCCTTGCTCAATCATTCGGTGAACTGGTCCTGACCTTATCTCAGGAATATGGCTCAGGAATATGGCTTAGGCCTTTGGCTAAAGAATGATGGATTCAAGTTTTACAAGAGCTGCCCTGATGCTTTCATCGTCAGGGCAGATTTTTTGCGCCTCGCGGTACTCCTTGAAGGCCTTCCAATATTCGCCGCGGTCCATGTAAAGACGGCCCAAATTCATGTAGGGGAAGTGCCGACAATTGTAACGCTCTGATTTTTTTGCTTTCTGAAACCAATGTTCGGCCGTCGCCGTATCGCCAAGGGCGGCCAGGTAAGACCCTAAATCATTGGCTGCATTGCCAAAATCGTCATCCACGCGCAGCGCCTCGCGGCATAAATGGGCCGCCACGTGAAGATTGCCATTTGATGACTCAACCCAAGCCCAATAGGTCAGAGCGTCGGCACTTTTATGCAAGCGAAGGCTATCTTTAAAACGGCGGATGGCCCGGTCCTTCAGCCCCTGGCTTGCATCGCGCAGCCCCTCTTCAATAAGATGCGTCGCCCGCCGGGTGCAGAAACTACCGGGCGCGGCTTCACCAACTCTTGTCAGTCCATCCGTAATCACGAGAGGTTTGTCCTGAATCTATGGTTTGGTGGTTCTGGGTTAACGTCTAGGGAAGCCTAGCAATGGCTGCTTTCTTTTGAAAGCGGAAATTTGTTGTGATACATGACGGATTTTTTAGGGGCAAATGTTCATGAGAGTACATGTGATCGGCGGCGGTCTGGCCGGTTCAGAAGCCGCATGGCAGGTGGCCAAATCCGGAATACCGGTGACGCTGCATGAGATGCGACCCATCAAAATGACGCCGGCCCATCAGACCGGACTTCTTGCGGAGCTCGTCTGCAGTAACAGTCTTAAGTCCATGGCCGACCATTCGGCCCCAGGACTACTCAAACGTGAAATGCTCGCACTCGACAGCCTTGTGATCACCGCGGCACTGAAGGCCAAAGTGCCGGCTGGCCAGGCACTTGCGGTAAACCGCGAGTTATTTTCCCAGCACATTCAGGCTTCACTACTGGCCACAGGCCTCGTAACACTTGCCTCAGGTGAAATCCTGGACATCCCCACCGAGGCCGACCTCGCCGCTCGAAACGAGGTTTGGATCATTGCCACGGGACCGCTCACGGCCGACACTTTAGCCCAAAAAATCCTTGAAATCTCGGGTGGTCACAAGAGGCTGCATTTTTACGATGCTATCGCACCAGTGATCGACGCGGAATCCATCGATATGGGCAAAGGATTTATTGCTGACCGCTGGCAAAAAGGAGACGACGGCGGTGACTATCTGAATCTTCCACTCAATGAACTTGAATACCAGCAGTTTATTGATGCCGTTATGACGGCCGAAAAAATGCCTTTGCATGATTTTGAGGACGTCAAATATTTCGAAAGCTGTCTGCCCATCGAGGTCATGATTGAACGGGGTCGCGACACCCTAAGGTTTGGCCCGATGAAACCTGTGGGACTGACCGACCCCCGCACCGGACGATGGCCCTACGCCAATCTACAGCTGCGGAAAGAAAATCTTGATGCCACCATGTTCTCGATGGTGGGATTTCAGACCAAGATGAAGTGGCCCGAACAAAAAAGGGTCTTTAGCATGATCCCAGGCTTGGAGTCGGCCGAGTATTTAAGGTTTGGCTCCGTGCACCGCAACACCTACATTAAAAGCCCCGAGGCGCTTTTGGCAAATCTGGCATTTAAACAAAACCGCCGCGTGTTCCTCGCCGGTCAAATCACCGGAGTCGAGGGCTACACGGAGTCCGCGGCCATCGGCCTTATCGCCGGCCGCAATGGAGCCGCACTGCTCAAAGGTCTTGAGGCGGCCATGCCGCCGCCAGATTCGATGTTGGGCGCTCTTCACAACTACGTCACCGTGGGCCCTCTAGGAGACTATGCTCCCATGAACGCCAACTTGGGTCTTTTACCAGCCGTGCCAAAAGTGCGTGGTAAGGGTAAGAAAGACCGCCAGGAAGAAAAAGTCGCCAGAGCCTGGCAGTCCTTTGAACAGTGGGTTGGCACCATTGGCCTATCGACACCATAACCCAACATCGATGAAAAGTTATTGGTCATATGAATACAACTCAAACACCGATACAAATCAAACCTCACTCTTTCCCACAATTCATCTGAATTCGCACTAGCTGATTCTTTATCGTGAGTCGAAGGGACTTGTGATCCACGGCCTGCACTTTTCTTCCTCCCACAAAAAAAATGGGAAGAAAATAGCTTTTAATGCTTATAGAGTGCAACCTTGTGGCATTTTGAGATCGGCAGACTCCGCGGAAATCACATGACTTATTTGGTAAACGTTATATTCATATTTTTGTTTTGCTTCTTCAACGCTCCGCTAATTGCTCAGGGTATGGGCCTCAAGGAGTTGGTATCTTATGGCCTCGATCATTCGCCAAAATTCAAAGCCGCAGACCTACGCAAGGCGTCTGCGTCTCTAAAAATCGAAGCCGCTGAAAATGATTTTTTCCCGGTTCTTTATTCAAGTATTGGTGGTGAAATTTCGGCATCAAAGCCACCAAGATCCTTAGCAAAGCCATCAGGATCAGGCGCATTTAGTCTTGGCGTATCCCAAACGATATGGGACGGCGGGATCAGATCTCTGAATCTTGAAGCTGAGCGACTCAATGGAGCCATGGAGTCTTTGGAATATCAACAAACCCGCGATGAGCTTGGGCTAGAGATTGTGAAAGCCTACCTTGCTGCCTGCGAGGCTGCGCTTGACGTGTCTTCGCTCGAAATCCAAAGCACTTACTTATCCAAGCAACAAGCGATCATGGCTGATGCCTACCGGCAGGGTATGCGCCTAAAGCGCGATTATATAAGGATGCAAACGGCACTGCAGCGGCATGAAATCCAGCTCCTTCAAGCAAAAGATCTAAAAGAGCAAGCGATAACAAATCTTTTCGCAAAAATTGGCGCAACAAGACCCACGGAGGGCCTTCAACCAAAACTTTTAACCCCTGAAAAAAATTTACCAAAATTGTGGTTTTCGCGCCAAGATGACAGCATACAGCCCACTCAAACCACAGACGGAAAAAAAGACCTGATCACGTCCCAAATTGATCAAAATCAGTTGGCGTTGGCGCGAACAAAGAATGTTTGGCCTTCGTTTGACCTCAGTGTTACTAGCCAATACACGCCTTGGACTTGGAGACGGGATCTGGACCTATCGATTCCCACAACGGAGAGCGAACAAACGCGATGGGCCGTTGCATTATCGATGAGATATGTGCTCTGGGACGGTGGTCGCTCGCGCAATCAATTAGAGCTTGCAATGAAGCGCTCAGAGGAAGCGAAATTTGGTCGTATATCCACAAGCCAAGATTTAGAGCAAAAATTGCGGCAGCTTCGCATGTCACTTGCACAGACTGAGCGATCCCATCAACTAAACGTTAAGCTTCTCGACTTAGAGGATGCCGCCTACAGAGAGGTCGAAGCCGATTTTAGGCAGGGGAAAACCTCATTTTTAGACATACTAGATGCTTTGCAAAAGCTTCTAGAGACCAAAAGGGCCCATGCTATGAGCTATTTTGGCTGGCTACGCTTCGCATGGGAGCTGGAATTTTATCGAGGAGACCTACATGAGATTATTCAACGTCTTTAAATCTGATACTGTCAATGGACCACGCCGCCATCGTGGAATAACAAAGTCTCGTCCAATCAAAATCCTAGTTGTGCTGCTTGGTTTGTTGGTTGGCGCATGGTTTTTTTGGTCCAGATTGCCGAACAATGTTTACCGAACTATGGTCACGACAAAATCAGCCATACAACAGGGCGCCCCCTCAATAGGTAACCTCTTACAGATAGTTCATTTATCAGGCAGTGTCTTAGCTGCACGCTCTGCATTCATTTCCGCTCCGTACGCAGGTTACGTCAAAAAAATCTATGTCACGACCGGACAGATCGTAAAGCATGGCGATCCATTAGTCGCTCTTTCCCAGTTACCATCAAGTCGCGTCGAGGAGCTAAATCCTATTTTATCTCCTGTTGCAGGCCGCGTGGTTCATGTCATGAAGCGTGAAGGCGAATATACTGATCAGGCCATGGGCAACAACGGAATCTCACCCACAGGCACGATCATGCGGATTGACGATACATCCAAATTTTTTATCGAAGCTGACGCCCCTGAATCTGACTATGCACGCCTAGCGGTGGGACAACCAGCTGACATCAAAGTCATGGCGTTACCAGGTCAAACCTATAAAGGTCATATTGAAACGATTGCTCTCGCAGCAAAGTCGCAATCACAATGGGAGAGATCACGCGTCGAATTCTCAGTCCGCATTGCTTTTGATCAAGCTGACGACAAGCTGAAGTCGGGAATGTCTGCAACGGCATCGATCATCATTAAAGAAATCAAGAATACGATGCTCCTTGGACTTCAGTATGTAAAACGTGACAAGGACCAATACGTGGTTACTCGCATTGACGGCTCTACGACTAAAGTTGAGGTTGGTGAAAAAAATGATGAATACTTCGAAATCAAGTCGGGACTGACCACAAGTGATCGTCTTCAACTTATCGACTTTAGCACCATGTGACTTATGAGCAACCTCATGATCAAGCTTGAAAATGTACATTTTAGCTACCGCTCAGCTCTGCGCTTTGACAAGCCTGCTCCGGCTGACGACGGGGAAAATGAGATATTAAATGGCATAAACCTCGAAATTCGCCGCGGCGAAATGGTTGCGCTTCAGGGACCCTCAGGATCTGGCAAGTCAACGTTATTTTATTTGCTTGGATGTCTCATAAAACCGAGTCACGGTAAAATTTCCGTGGCTGATTCTGATTTAGATCAACTGAGCGACGCTCAATTATCATTGTTTCGAAACCAAACTATTGGTTTTATTTTTCAACAGTTTCATCTTCTTCCGCGCGCCACAGTGTTGCAGAATATTTTATTGCCCGCCAGCTATCCGGCGGAAGTCTCGAAGGTAAAAACTCAAGACACGGACAAAGCTTGCATGCTGGCGCAGACCCTTGGTTTATCGAGTCACCTGGAAAAAAAACCGCATGAGCTCTCAGGTGGGCAGCAACAAAGGGTAGCCATTGCACGAGCTCTCATGCGAGATGTTGATCTCATATTGGCTGATGAGCCTACGGGCAATCTTGATTCACGTAACGCGCAACAGGTTTTGCATTTACTAAGAAATTTAAATCGCAATGGCAAAACAGTCGTTTTAATCACACACGACCAATCAGTCGCAGACGCATGCGATCGAACCATCAGGTTGCGAGACGGACGCGTTGAAGATGAATCGACGAACGCCGCAAGTCACTCTGCCACTTCAAAACATAACTACAACGAGGAGATCGATTCTCGTCTTTTTATTGCGTCTGGCAGAGATGATGATTGGTCTTTAGTCCAGGTTTTTTTGACTGCTTTTCCTCATGCTTGGACCAATATTCGCCGGAATTGGATGAAGTCACTTCTAACAATGGTCGGCGTGATCGTCGGTGTTGCGTCGGTGCTAGCGATGTTAAGCATTGGGCGTTTTACAAAAAATCGGATCCTCGAAGGCTACGAGGCCCTGGGCGCAAACAAAATTCAATTGGAAGGCTGGCGAACATGGCAATCCAAGGCAGGCGCGGCTACCACTGCATTATTTAATGGTTTCACGGTCGATGGTGACATGGCATCGCTTACAAAAACGTTTCCGGAAATCACGAGAATCTCACCCGTAAAAACGCTTTGGGATGCAAAGGTGGTGTTCACTGGAAAATCGATCACCGAGAAAATAAAGGTTTTGGGCATCAACGAACAATATCTCCATATCACAAATAGCAAGATCGAAGCGGGTATGTCCCTGTTGGCTCATCACGTCGACAGCCAAAGTCGCGTGTGTGTGATCGGTCACGAAATTCCCAAATTGCTCGAAACCGCGACCGATCAGCTATTGGGTCAATTCATTCTGATCTCTATTGCCGATCGTTATAATTTCAGCTGCAAAGTCATTGGGATGCTATCCAGCCAGAAATCCAATAAGGAGGGCTTTCAACCTGATCGCCAGATATGGATACCTAGCAGTCTTGCGTTGACCGTGAGCCCCTTTTGGGAGCCGTCATTCAACGAAATCGTTTTAACGGTGGCAGACGTGCAGTTTGTCGAAGAGATGGGGCTTAAATTAAAGAATTTTTTCGTCCAAAAGTATGGGGACACCGCCAATTTCTATTCTGGAACCGATGCAGTACTGGTCGCACAAATGAAGCGTTTTCTTAATATTTTCAGCCTACTACTTGGGTTTGTTGCCTTTTTGTCACTTTTCGTGGGGGGCGTTGGAATCCACAACATGATGCTTGTCAGCGTGTCAGATCGGATCAAAGAGATTGGACTGCGTAAGGCTCTCGGCGCCACATCAAAGAGCATTAAAATCCTCTTTTTAGCGGAGTCCATCCTGTTATGCACGGTGGCAGGCATGATCGGATTGGCCTTAGGATGGGCGGCATGCCAAATGGGTGTCTATGCCGGTACAAAACTTGTATCTGATTTGAAATTCGAATGGTTAACTGACCCTTTGGCCTTAGCCATTTCGATGGTATCGATTTTAGCTGTTGGAATTTTCAGCGGCCTCGTGCCTTCAGCAAAGGCTGAGCAACTTTCGGTACTCGAAGCGCTGCGAAGCGACTGATCAGATTAAAAAATCTCCATAAAAAAGTGCGTGTAAGCTGCTATAATATATGGGCCGACCACGCCGCACAGGAGAGAACCCCAATGCTACATAATGACAGCCCCGTGACCTACCGCACCATCATGCGCCAAAACAAAATGGATCTGTCAAAGGAAGACACCTGGGTTTTGACAAGTCTTTTGGCTTTGCCTTTCACTTATGATGCAAGGCGGGACTCACTGGCTCACGAGATTTTGAAAATCTTTTCGGGACATGGTGTCCTTAAGAAAATCACTCGCGCAGCGATCGTCCGTCGCCTTGGCGAGTCAAACAGACTCGTGGTGATGTCCTCAGAAAACACCAATGGAGCTGAGAATACGATGCCCGAAGGGTATTCCTGTTTTGTCAACGAGAAGGGGTCTTTGTTTCATTTGCAGCCAGGATCGGTGCGATATTTTGAGCATGCGGCAAAAGTCGTCCAGGATTTTGAAGCGCGCGGCCGCCCGCCACAGCGGTCCATCGCAAGAATTAGCCGGTCCAATCACGGAGCAGGGCTTTGTTCAGGGGTCTACGATGTCGGTCGGTTGGTTGGATTTTTATTTTTCAATGGCGCCGTCTCCAAAGAAGAGCTTGACCAGCAGGAGGTCGCTATTTTGCTCTATCAGGCCAATACAGCCGTCACAAAAGTTTTGTCAGAGCAGCGGCTCAGTCAAACTTATTATGAATTGCAATCTCTTTATGCCGCAGAATACGTGGGCAGCCGCCTTGACGTCGACCATCTTTGCAAGCTGGCTGCAGCCATTGGCTCTGCTGCCGGTGCCATGCCGATGAACTTTAGCTCGTCGTCGCGTATGGCGTCCGGGCGTTACTTGATGAGCTGCGGCAATGTGGCCCAAATGATTGGCAGAGCGGCGGTTCGACTCTTCCCATCAGGCGGGGCAGCCTTATCGATCTCGGAAAATGATCAGTATTTGATATTTGATGTTACGAATCCGAGTCCTTCTGATGGCAAACTTAATCTCAGCCAAAGGCTGGACATCCAAGACATTGCCAGCGACTGTCGATGCCTGAACCTCCGCTTTGAATGCACGTCTACCGCCAGTTTTCGCATCGAAGTGTTAAAGGACAAGGCGTCGTCTGATCCAAATATTCATTATTCCGTTGAATTTGCCTGAAGCTTGGTCGAAGTTTTTAACGGCCCGACAAAGGCGGATTCATTTGACTGGACAAGAGTCAGCGTGATTCGATATCCTCGATTCGAGGTATTCGAGTTAAAATAGATAATGATGTTGGGTAATTATGAGCACATTCGCCACTGACACTGTTTTAAATGCGTCCGACATATGCTTCCTCGCAGACCCACTGCTGGAAATTTTCCTCAGAGACCACATGCGTTAGCGCGATCACGTTTATCAGATGTTTTTACCCGATGAACCTTTGGCCGTTAATACCATCTTGGCAAAATCCTCAGGTTTGAGCGAAGCTCCCCCAACAAGACCCCCGTCAATGTTTGGCTGTTTGAGTAGCTCGGCACAGTTGGCGGCATTCATACTACCGCCGTAAAGAATACGAGTCTTCTGAGCGCGTTCGTCGCCAAAATGCGCCCGAATCAGCCCCCGGATCATGTGATGAACGTCTTCGGCCTGCTCTGGGGTCGCCGTTAGTCCTGTACCAATGGCCCAAACGGGCTCATAAGCCACGACAAACTCTCGACCCTTGGCCTCTGGTGAAACCTTCGCGAGCGCCTGCTCAAATTGCTGTTTGACGACGACGTTTGTCTGGCCGGCCTCACGTTGCTGCCTGGTTTCTCCGAGACACACGACCGGTAATAGTCCTGCTGTGGACAGAGCATTCCATTTTTGACCCACGCCCTCGTCGGTCTCAGCAAAGTATTGGCGCCTTTCACTGTGGCCGATGATCGCGCCGTGCGTGCTAGCATCTTTGATCATGGGCACTGAAATTTCACCAGTAAAAGCGCCCTGAGGCTCGGAGTGAACATTTTGCGCCAAAATTTTGACTCCTCTGACGCCAACTCCTTGAACACATGTGTCAAACATTGTGGCAGGAACGCCAAAAGCGATATCCACATCATTTGTCACAAGGTTGATGTCACCAAGCAGACTTGTGAACAACCGAAAAAACTCTGACGCCTCAGCGCGCGTCTTGTGCATTTTCCAGTTTCCGGCCATTAGTTTTTTGCGCGCCATGTTGCAACTCTCCAAAAAATCGTCCGCATGCACGAACGAATCAAAATCACTTCATCAAGACCTTGATGCCAGGTAACAGCTTGCCCTCAAGAAATTCGAGACTCGCGCCGCCCCCCGTGGAGATGTGCGTCATTTTTCCGGCGAAGCCTGATTTTTGCACGGCCGACACCGAGTCGCCACCGCCGACAATGGTTTTACCGCGAACCTCTGCCATGGCCTCGGCAATCGCCATGGTGCCTTTGGCAAATTTATCCCACTCGAACACACCCATAGGTCCATTCCATAGAACGGTTTTCGATTCACGGATCACCCGGGCATAAGCTTTTTGGGTCTCTGGACCAATATCGAGACCCATCAGCCCGGAGGATATCGCTCCAGAGACGGCGATGGCCTCTGCAGTCTCTGAAAATTCCTTGGCACAGAGGTGATCGGTCGGCAGATGGATCTGAACTTTGCGAGCTTCAGCGTTTCTGAGAATCGTCTCCACCAGATCCATTTTATCGGCTTCAACCCGTGATGATCCAACATCGACGCCCTTAAACTTAAGGAATGTATAGGCCATGGCACCACCGATGAGCATGTGGTTGCAGGCATTCAGAAGATTCAAGATGACGGAGATCTTGTCGCTGACTTTGCTGCCGCCCATAATGACGGTAAACGGCGCTTCCGGTTTGGAAACGATACCGGCGAGGGCCGACACCTCTTTTTGAATCAAGTAGCCTGCGGCGCGACGCTCGGGGGACAAGAGTTCTGCTGCAGCACTCACGCTGGCATGGGCTCGGTGACAGGTACCAAAGGCGTCATTCACATAGAAGTCATAGCCGTCGACCAGAGCATGGGCAAAGTCTAGATCACAGCCCTCTTCGCCTGAGTGAAAGCGTAGGTTTTCAAGGAGCATGATCTGATTTTTTCCCAGAGAGTTTAGCAGTTGGACAGACGATTCTTTGGTGTAGTCGGGGTAAAGCACCACTTCCCGCTCCAGAAGTTCAGACAACCTCGCGCCGATAGGCTCAAGGCTATCGGCAGGACTGCCGCCATTTTTGGGGCGACCTAAGTGGCTGGCGATGGTCAATTTGCTTGTGCGTTCAAGAATATAGCGAATGGTCGGCAAGGCCTCGCGAATTCTTGTCTCATCTTGGATCTTGCCATTTTTGACGGGCACATTCAGGTCAAGACGCAAAAAAACGCGTTTGCCGGTTAACTCAAGGTCCTCTAATTTGCGAAGTTGCATGGAATTTTTCTCCAATCACCCAAACCGGTGGTAAAATATCATCGTCGCTGAATTTAGCTCTAGTCGGATACATTACCCCAAGGGAGGGGTCAACATGCCAGACAAAAAATCGCATTTATTTGTCCTAGACCCCCTTGAACGCCTCAATTGGGCTTGGGATACGTCCATCAAGATCGCGTTTGCCCTCCATGAACTGGGTCATGATATTTTTTTCTGCACCGGCAAGGAACTGACCAGATCGCTGCACCCATCCGGGGCCTTTGCCTTGTCGCGACAAATAAATTTTGGCCCAAAGCACTCGGAGATCGCCGTCGGCGAGGCCGTGCGTCGTAATTTGGATGATTTTTCTGCCGTCCACATGCGCCGCGAGCCTCCCTATGATCTTGACTACATCGGAACGCTTTGGATTCTGGATGCTGTGTCTCAGCATGTCCCGGTGCTCAACGCTCCCAAAGCCCTGCTAGAGATCAACGAAAAGCTTTCCATTCTTGATTTTCCCTTGTTCACAAAACCCGCCATGGTCTCAAGCAGCGCAGATGAACTGCTGACCTTCACACGCGAAAAGTGCAATGCCAACATTGTCATCAAGCCCCTGGGACTCTATGGTGGTCGGGGGGTCGAACATATCGAAGGAGAGCGTGGGCTCGAAGAAAAGCTGCATCTGGCGACCATGAACGGCAAGGAGGCTCGGCTGGTTCAAGAATTCAATCCAGCAGTTCACGAGGGTGAGGTCAGAGCCTTCACCGTTGCCGGAAAACCCGTGGCCTGGTGTCTAAAAGTGCCTAAAAAAGGGGAGTTTCTCGCCAACACCCGCGCAGGCTCGACCCTGGAAACCTACCGCCCAACCCGCCGCGACATGGATGTGGTGACGGGAGTGGCTGAAACACTCCTGCGCCGGGGGGTGGTATTTGCTGGAATCGACATGATTGGCGGCTGGCTCAGTGAGGTGAACATTACGTGTCCTGCACTGCTAAGCCCTGAACGCGCCAGTCTTAGGGGCTTTGATGTGATCGGTAAAGCCATTGACGAGCTGACGTCACGCTAGATCATCACGACAACGTCATGTTGAGCAGATCATCGTGACCGCGGAGGATTTACGAGAAAGTCTCATCAACGATCTGATTAAAGTGCTGGACGAAACCAATCATGTCTTCCTAATATATGGACCTACCGCTGTTTAAGGCGGAGACCCGAGTTACAGATAAGGAGCCGCAATTCATGCAAAATTTAAAATTCAATGACCTCACCCCAAAGACCCAGAGCCGCATGGTAAAACCATTTCTTTGCTTGGCGTCTGCGGTATTAATGCTTGGTTTCTCAAGCTGCACCAAGTGCTCAAAAGACCAAAATCCTGCCGCCACGGACGCCTCCAGTAAACCCGGCGACGGTAAAGCCGTCGAGGTGACAGAACTGAAAATCGAGACCATCAAGCCGGGCGACGGCGCCCAGGCCGCCTCCGGGAAAAAGGTGACTGTGCATTATACAGGCACCTTGGGTGATGGGAAGGTCTTTGACTCCAGCGAAACCCGCAAGGCGCCCTTTAGCTTTACCCTTGGACAGGGGCAGGTCATTCCGGGCTGGGACAAAGGGGTCGAAGGGATGAAGATTGGTGAGCGTCGCCGCCTCACAATACCGTCGTCACTTGGGTACGGCGAAAAGGGCGTGGGCAATATCATTCCGCCCAATGCGACGTTGATTTTTGAGGTTGAGCTTCTCAACGTTGAGTAATCGTTTCATTTTGTGTTATGCCATAGAGCACAGGTCCGAGTTGGGGCCTGTGTTTTTTAGTACAGCAATGCCGCCAAGAAATAAGGGTCCTCAGTGATCATGAAAGCATCTGATCTTCGTACCAAATACATTGAATTCTATAAGTCCAAGGCCCACGCGCAGATCCCTTCTGGATCCCTGCAACCAGAAAACGATCCAACGGTTTTATTCACGACAGCGGGTATGCACCCCTTGGTGCCCTACTTGATGGGCGCACCTCATCCGTCGGGGAAAAGGCTTGTGAACGCCCAAAAATGCATCCGCACCCAGGATATCGACGAGGTGGGTGATGATTGGCACTGCACGTTCTTCGAAATGCTCGGCAACTGGAGTCTTGGCGACTATTTTAAGACTGAGGCCATCGAGTGGACCCATGAATTCTTGACGAAAGTTTTGCCGTTTAAACCTGAGCAGTTGGCCTGCACGGTTTTTGCCGGTGAAGACGGTATTCCTTTTGATGAGACCAGTTATAACGCCTGGCTAAAACTTGGGATTCCAAAGGAGCGTTTGTTCAAATTACCACGCGAAGACAACTTTTGGGGACCAGTTGGCGGTGCAGGGCCCTGTGGTCCTGACTCCGAAACGTTTTTTATCACCAGAGATCACTGCACCCTTAAAAACCCCGAGTGCTCACCGGCCTGTAAATGTGGGCGCTATGTCGAGATCTGCAACAACGTATTCATGGAATATGAAAAGAACAAAGACGGCAAATTTATCAAACTGCCAAAACCAAATGTAGATTTTGGCATGGGGCTTTTGAGGGTCTGCTCGATCCTATCGGGCGCCACAAGCGTTTACGAATCCAGCATCTATTCACCAGCCATGGACTTCATAAAACATCTTGCCCCGGGCCTGAAGACTGAAGAACACCGCATTGTTGTCGATCACATTCAAGCGGCCATGTTTGCCATCGCTGACGGTGTGCTACCGAGTAACGTCGGCGCCGGTTACATCGTGCGCCGAGTCCTTCGTCGCGCCTTCCGACTCGCCAACAAAGCACACTTGGAGCCCCATTACATTGACCGACTGGTTGATCTGTTTATTGGTGTCTACGATGGGCACTACCAAGAGGTGACGACAAAACGAAATGCCCTCGTTGGGGCTATCCGCGAAGAGGAAGAAAAATTTTCGAAAGCCCTTGGCCAGGGTCTTAAACACCTTGAAAAAGAGCTTACCAGAATTTCTGGAACGACCGTCGACGGTAAACTCGCTTTTTTCATGTTTGAAACCTTTGGTTTTCCGCTCGAGGTCACCCAGGAAATCGCAAAAGAACGCCACATGACGGTCGACGTGGAAGGATTCAACAAGGCGTTTGAGGAGCATCAAGCCAAAAGTCGGATGGCCGGAGAAAAACTCTTTAAAGGAGGACTTGCCGATACGTCGGAAGAATCCACCAAACTACACACGGCGACTCACCTTCTTCACGAGGCGCTGCGGCGTGTTTTAGGGCCACACGTCGAGCAAAAGGGCAGTAACATCACTCCCGAACGACTGCGGTTTGACTTTAGTCATCCTGACAAAATGACCCCCGAACAGATCAAGGCCGTAGAGGAACTTGTGAACCAACAAATCAAACGAGCACTGCCGATCTCTCTGCAAGACATGAGTCTGGAGGACGCCAAGGCCAAGGGTGCCATAGGGCTCTTTGAAAGCAAGTATGGTGAGCGGGTGAACGTTTACTTCATGGGTGATTTTTCTACCGAGGTGTGCGGTGGCCCCCATGTGCAAAACACCAAAGACCTCGGCTCGTTTAAAATCCAAAAAGAAGAGGCCTCAAGCCGCGGCGTCAGGCGAATCAAAGCGGTCGTGATCAGCAGCCAGTAGCGACATCAAAGAACAACGCTTGAAGCAATGTCTCATCTCAGATGGGTTGCCACTGATATCTCTGGCCACTGATATCTCTGGCCACTGATATCTCTTGCCACTGATATCTCTGGCCACTGATATCTCTGGCCACTGATATCTCTGGCCATTGATATCTCTGACCACTGAGAGTCAGAATACCGAAGGGAATTTGTGGCCGCACAAAAAAACAGTGCGGCGATGATTGATCAAATCACCGCATGGGATCACTTCCTTTTCAAAAAAGACCTCGGCCCGATTCCGCTACCCATGATCAAACAAATCAAAGCAGCGGTTGGGGGATTTTAATTGGTGATCGCAAAAAATCTCCAGGACCAGTAAGTCACCTTCAATGCAAGCATGAGCACCCTGTCGACGGCTGCTAGAAGCAGTTTTTACAGACCGATAAATCTCGATAATCAAGATAAATTGTATTTTGAAATTTTGACCATTAGGTAAACAAAAAGCACAGCTTTGCTCTCAAACAGAATTAGCGAGTCCAATTCTGGTTTTTCCAAGCCTGAAATTCGCTAGGTCGAATTTTAAACCTTGCAATGTTTCCATCATGTAGGCTCGAAATTTCAGTCTCAATCACTTTGAAAAGTTCCGATTGCTCGGACTGAGAAAGGTTTTCAGCCTGTAGAAGAGATTGAATTTTAGGTACTACGTGTGCACCATCTATTTTTTCAAGGATGATTGTTCTGATGATATTGATGATGACGTTCCGGTATTTCAATTTCAATAAGTTAGGCTCTCCCAGTGCCAGTTGAATCGCAGAATATCTCTGCGAAGATCGTGTATATGCCCAAACGTAAAGGTCTCTGATAAGGTTGACGTTCGTTTTTTCGTAAACGCCGAGTAGAGCCTTAATGTAGACGTCCTGGCTGACGTCAAAAAAAGACAATGGCTTCAGATTTGCTTTTATAAGTGGAATATTCGCCACCAATCGTGCTGTCCTTTTATTCACATCTTCAAATGCTTGGAGATAAGAAAGGTGAATCAACGAGAAAAGCGATTGTTCGAATGGGTCTTTGATAGCATTGAATTTTTCAATAAAAAGCTCAAAGCATTCACGGAGCAAGTGGGGATTTTCCAGAGGTAAGTATGTAGCTCCAGCAATTCCAACAGCAATTTGTCTTACTCGGCCGGAAGCACTTGGATCACCTAAAAGGTTTTCTGAAAGTAGTGCATGAATACTGCAAACTTCATGCGAAGAGATCACTTCCTGGTCGGAAAATTCAACGATGTATTCAATTGCTGACTTATGGTTGAGAATCATCTGCGCTTCGGTTGCATCTTTCCCTGTCGCGGTTTCACCAAGTTCAATGAGTCTTTTAGTTTCCAGTAACGAATAGGTATTACCCTCAAGGCGACTTGAGTTCCATGAAAGGTCAACCAAAAGCCGATTCAAGATATTTCGTGCATACGTTCCAGCCGGACGTATTTGGACCTCCGCTCTTCCCACGAAAAACAGGCTCTGGCGTTGTTCTTCGGTAAAATAAAACGTTTGTCCTGGTCTGTAAGAGCGTAAAAAATCCTGAATATATCCGACAGGTGTGCGAGCTTGCAGGTCCTGCGAAACATACCGAAGAAGTGTGTGCGATTCTGGTGAGAGCGGAATGTCTTTATAGCCCCCCTCCTCTGGTTGAGCGATATTGGTTGGCCCTATTTTTGTTGATTCTGTTGGTGCTTGTGCCACGCGTGCATAGACATGCGATCGCCCAGCGCCTTGCGAGCGGAGAATGCTCCGTTGTTCCATAGCTTTGAGCACCCGTCGAATCGCTTTGCGAACGGTTTCGTCTGCTTCTGAAAGACCTAACCCTCTAGCGACATCTCGAACGCTGACTTGAGGTTGTCGGATGAGTAGATCCATTACAAAAGTTTCGATTTCGGTGGCCTTCTTTATAGATGAGCTCCTTTTTCGATTTAATCGGGACAAATTTATGTCCCGATTAGCAGTTAAGGCTCAATAATAGCTTAAATTTGTCCCGATCGCAATAATCGGGACATAAATTTGTCCCGATTATTGCGGGCTCGGTATGTGCAGCAACTTGCTTGCCTTCGCCTCCCCAAATCCGTCTATTTTTTGGAGATCCGCAAGTGATTGCGGCTTAGCTCGCGTCACATATGCGAGTTGTCGATTCGTCAACACCACATATGGCGGCAATCCCTCGTTCCTTGCCCGCCTACCACGCCATTCTCTGAGTAACTGAAAAAGACCCATATCAGATTCCTGCAAAATATTTTTCCACGATTCTTGCGAATCACGAATCTTTGAAGAAGCATGCTCAACACGTTGCAAATCCTCTGGCGTCACATGGAATGTTATAAGAAGCGTGAGGTACTGAGTCTCTGACTTCACAAAAAAAATGATGGTTCATTTCGATAACCCGGTGCATACGCAAAAAATCATTCAGCACAGCGTCGTCATAGCCGCCCCTGACTTCATCAAACCGCATGGTTATTACTTTTACAGACAACATGCTTTTGCCTCTGGCATCAACCGGGCACATCTAATGGGCAACAGGCCATCAAAACATTCATTTATATGATTGACCGCTGGCAACTATGCATTCTTTTTTGATCGACTCAAATAAAAAATTTATTGCGACGCCGCTTCGCGGCGTACCACGCACCCAAACCTTACCCAAAACCCCAAAGAGGCCACTGCTTTACAGCAGGGCCTCTTGTGGCTGAATATAAATTCATCAAGGGTAACAGGGTAAAAGGGTCAAGGGCTAGTCCTCAGAAGGCGGAGCCCAAGGGCGCCGGAGCGAGAGTCCGGCGAGAAGTAGAAGCGAAACGCAGAGCGACAGGCCTGCGAGGAGGTGAGCCAACCGCCGCCGCGAGGAACACGGAAGGAGCCCGAACTAGGACCCACGGGATCAGTGACTGCTGAGGCGTCGTAATTGCCATACCAGTCTTGGACCCACTCCCACACGTTACCATGCATGTCATATAAGCCCCAGGCATTTGCTGCTTTTGTCGCGACTAGATAAGTTTTACCGTCTGAGTTATCGGAGTACCAAGCCATAGCATCTAGATCTCCTGCATAGGGACCTGTCGTACCCGCACGGGCCGCATACTCCCACTCAGCTTCCGTTGGTAAACGGTAGCGGTAGCCATCATTCTTCGCATTAAGCTTAGTAATAAATTCCTGCGCATCATACCAGCTGACGTTCTCGACTGGAAGATCGGAGCCTTTAAAATAACTTGGATTAGACCCCATCACCGCCTGCCACTGCGACTGAGTCACCTCAGTCGTCTGCAACTCAAATGACTTAGAAATCGTCACCTGATGCTGAGGACCTTCGTCAGGGTCTCGACCTGACTCAGAATCAGGAGAGCCCATCATAAAAGTGCCTGGGCAAATCTGCGCAAATTTACTGCTATTTGGGCCATCAGAAAGCTTGCCGGGTTGGCAATTTCCGTTACCACCACCAAATGCTGCAATCGCCAAGTTGTAATTTATTTCTCCCTCATCAAA
>JBILMN010000107.1:0-10036 GCA_044375465.1 Oligoflexales bacterium
AAAAATAACCAAAGAACAGCGTGAACTCCTGCAAAAATACGCCGAGATTGCCAAAGAAGACACGATGTCAGCCCCGGGAGGTCTGTTCCACAGACTGTTCAGTCAAGACTGAGCTGATGTGATCACGAGTTTTCGTGGGGTGCGTTTTTGGGGTGTGGTTTCTGCGGAGCTGGTTACAGGCATGGATAGTAGTTTGTGGTGCAGTGCCACAACGGAGTTTAAATCGATGGCATCCAGATTTCTCGTGTTGTAGTGGAATTTATCGATCATTGCCTCTTCTTTGAGGAGATTTGCAGGGATACGACGCGGCAGCTTGAAATGTTCAAGTTTTGGTATTTGGTCATTGGAGATAAACATCCGCGCGAATCCGTGTGGGAATCGGATCTCCATGGACAGTAAATTATAGAAGTTATGATCGACTTCGCATTGCTTGCAGTACTTCCATTTATGACGCTCTAAGCCCAGCTCGCCATTAGTTTTTTGACAGGTCTCGCAGTAATTGATTACACGAAAGTTTTTACTGACTAAGTACTTAAACTCGACCTGCCGCCTCAGAGAACGGTCATTGCCAATGGCTAAAAACAAATTATTTTTCATCTCAAAGAGTCCGCGACGGGCCTCTGTATCGGCAGTTTTTTTGGCATGGCTCGTTAGCATGAGCCCTGTCATGATTTTATAGACGAGACCTCGTTGCTCCTTTGGCATATTCGCCACCGTCTCAAACAACGCGGCATAGCGTTTAAAAAGTCCACTGAGAGACTTCTGCGCGTTCTTGACCAAGATAAGATCACCAGCAAATTGAAGCTTTAAGGATCCGGATGCGAGTCTTTTGGGTTTTTTTTGTTCTGAAGTCGCAGGTCCATCGCCTTTTTGGGGGGCTTCTTTGACGATGACCGCCTGCTTCTGAGTTGACGCTGCAACCTCAGATGTGGCCGTCTTCTTTTTTTTGTACTTCGCCAATGGGTCACCCAATACGCTTATAATATATCGTCATGCCTCGACTATTGAATCACCCTGCAAAGGTATCATAGGTGTTTAGTACAAATAAATATGAATTCAGCAGCTTGCGACAAACAAGGCGCAATGGTTGAGGTCCCTGATGTCAGAATCGATCATGAGTATGAGTAAAACATAGGCGATCGCTTACGTGAATGTCAGATGATCGAAAGAGCTTAGCAGGGCCAATATTACAAGACGATACCTTGCGGTATCTCAAGCATTCAGGATTGATAACGAAAATCGATGATGACTTTACGGTCGGCATCGCCATCTATGTTTACAGTTGTGGGTCCTTCGTAACGCTCCAGACGCGGAACTCCCTCAACTTCTTTGTACATAAAAAGCATCGATGGCGCCAACTGTCTCAGGGCCCATTGATCAAGTTCCAGTGAGATTGCGGTCCAGCCATCATGGCTTTTGGATTTTGGGCGAGATATGACACGAAAGTTGTACTGATCGCGCTTCATCGGCACAAAAAGTGGGAACGCTTTTGGCTCGCCCTTGTTGAGCGCATCCCAAGCCCTGACAATCACATGGTGAAGTGTTTTGCCAATCACAAGGCTATCGCTCCACTCAATCTTTGTCGCTTCTTCCTTGGCGCCCTTGGTGGGTCGGTAGAGAATCAAAATGTTCTTTGAATTGGACGCATCTGAGGTCAGGGATACAGATTCTCCCGATTGAAAGTTCTCGAATCGGTAGGCCTGAGGACGTAGATTTGTCAGAGAAAACGTAGCCACTTCTTTTTGGATGATGGTGTTTGGGTTAGACCATAGCCAGTAAACCGTTTCCTTTGAGAGTTGATCGCCCTGACGACTGATGGTTTCAGTGCCGCGGCTGAGTTCTTTGCCAGATTTTAAATCGCGAACTTCAAAGTGAATAGCCTTGAAGGGCAGTTCAAGAGCGGGGTCCAAGGGAGCTGCTAAGGACGCAGAGGAGATCCAAAAGCAAGCAAATTCAAAGAATCTTTGGCCATGAAACACTTGCCTGATAAATCTTAGACTCACAATCATTAGACGACGCAAATTAGCCATTATTTCCTCGTAATCCATCGACGATGTTAATGCGACTGGCGACCCACGCAGGATAAATGCCAGCAATGACACAGATGATACATCCACTAATCGCCACGGTCAGATAGACGGAAAGATCGTAGATGATCGGTAGGCGAGCCAAGAGATAAAGATCGGGGAGGTTGACCACCTCAAATGTCTCAAGAAATTTACTGATACCGAATGCGATGATCATCCCGAGAACGCCGCCCACTAGACCGATCAAGAGCCCTTGTGTGATAAATATAGCCTGAATTTGCTTATTGGTGGCCCCCAAAGCTTTGAGCACGGATATAGCTCGTTGTTTTTGGGTTACGGTGATGAATAATGTCGTGAGAATATTAAAACTTGCGACAAAGGCCACAAGAGCGACGATCAACGCGATCACGGCTCTTTCCATCTCCATGGCTTCAAACATCTGCTTATTGAATGACAGCCATTCCTTGATGGTGAGGGAGTATTTTCGGCTCATTTTTTCGGCAATCGATTTGGAGTCTGTGGGGTTTTTAAGCCCGATCTCGACGCCATGAACCCGCTGCTTCATCCGAAAAAAACGTTGGGCATCGGTTAAAGCCATAATACCGATTTTATTGTCGTAATGTTTCAGGCCTGAATCGTAGACACCAACAACTTTAAAATCTCGAAATTCCCCCAGTGACGCGCTTTCCGGGGCGACCAGCTTAATGGTTTCTCCGACTTTGCTTTGAAGAATGGATAGTAGGCCGCTGCCAATAATCATCGGTCTGGGGCCATCATAGTTATCAGGATGGTCAAAACTCTGCTCGAGTTCTTTCAGGGCTGATTGCGGTTTGATCCAAGGTCCCAAATCTTGAACCTTTGCGCGCATTCGAGGTTGAATCCCACGCACTAAAATATTGTGCATAAGACCGTCTTTCGTGGCCATAGTCTCTGAGTGCACGAATGGACTCACCCCAGTAAGCTCCGTGGGAAAATCTTCCGAGATGAGTTTGATCCAGGCTTCGGGATCGTCGATCCCACTGGGGTACTGGAAAGCCAAAATATGCGCATTTGCGGCGAGAAATCGGTCGCGAAGTTCTTTTTCAAAGCCATTGATGACCGAAAGTACGTTAATCATCGAGGCGATGCCGATGCTGATACCTGCAATCGAAAGTGCCGTCATCCAAGCAAGGTAACGGCTTGAACGGGTGGCTAGGAGGTAGCGTCGGGCAATTTGGATGGCTGCGGGCATGATTGAACGGATTCCTAGGATCTAAAATCTCTACAAAGTCTGATAGTAGCGGGAACCTACTGGAAATTGAAGAGGTTTTAGGGTTAGACTACGTCCGCGTTAACAATTTTTAAGCAGCACAAGGACTAATTATGACCATCTCGTTGGATTTTTTGGACAAACTAGGGATCCGTGGCGATGTGGACGGCGTCCACACTGGGACAAAGTCTGGAGGGTCACACAAGCACGGCGTCATTGAAAGCTATAGCCCTGTAGATGGGAAACTGATTGGCAAGGTCTTTAAAGCCTCAAAATCTGATTACGAGCAGGTTGTGAAGACCTCTCAGAGTGCTTTTTTGGAGTGGCGAAAAGTTCCCGCACCAAAGCGTGGCGAGATCGTTCGTCAAATCGGCAATAAGCTTCGTGAATTCAAAGAACCACTCGGTAAACTTGTTAGTTATGAGATGGGCAAATCACTCCAGGAAGGCCTTGGCGAAGTTCAGGAGATGATCGACATCGCTGATTTTGCAGTGGGTCTGTCAAGACAACTTTACGGTCTTTCCATGCATTCAGAGCGTCCTTCGCACCGCATGTATGAGCAGTGGCATCCGCTGGGTGTTGTCGGCATCATCAGCGCGTTTAATTTTCCAGTAGCCGTTTGGTCTTGGAATAGCTTTGTCGCCATGGTGTGTGGGGATGTTTCCATTTGGAAGCCAAGTGAGAAGACGCCCCTATCTGCTTTGGCGTGCTTTAACATCATAAAGGACGTACTGTCCGCGAATAAAGTGCCGGAGGCGACGCTGGCGATGATCATCGGAGATATCTCTGAGGTTGGGGAGCCGATGCTTGCCGATGATCGTATTCCACTAGTTTCGGCTACGGGTTCCACACGGATGGGTAAGCGGGTTGGCGAGGTTGTCGGCGGTCGTTTGGGGCGATCACTGCTAGAACTTGGTGGCAACAATGCCATTATTTTGACCGAACACACAAATCTGCAGCTTGCAGCTCCGGGTGTCGTCTTCGGAGCGGTGGGGACATGTGGGCAGCGTTGCACGACGACGCGACGACTCATCGTTCATGCGTCGATGTATGACAAAGTCAAGGATATGCTCTTGAAAGCCTATGCAGGTCTTCGCATCGGTTCGCCATTAGATGAAAAAAACCATGTGGGCCCCTTGATCGATAAAGCGGCCGTTTCTATGATGCAAGACGCGCTCAAGCAAGCCAAGGAGCAGGGTGGAAAAATTCTTTTTGGTGGCGAAGTTTTGGATGGGTTTGAATCTGGGTGTTATGTGCGTCCCGCGATCGTGGAAGCCAATAATTCCATGAAAATCGTCCAAGAAGAAACATTTGCGCCGATTCTTTATCTAATCAAATATGATGGTACGATCGACGACGCGATCGCCATGCAAAATGACGTCAAGCAGGGATTAAGCTCATCAGTCTTCACTGATAGTATGCGCCAAGCTGAGACGTTCTTGTCCGCTTGGGGGTCCGACTGCGGGATTGCCAACGTGAACATCGGCACATCTGGCGCCGAAATCGGTGGTGCATTCGGAGGAGAAAAGGAGACGGGTGGTGGTCGCGAATCCGGCTCAGACTCTTGGAAGGCCTACATGCGCCGGCAAACAAACACCATCAACTACTCGACGCAACTTCCCCTGGCGCAGGGAATTAAATTCGATATTTGAGGATTTTCCAAATCTTTAAATCATATTTCGGAGCCATGCCCTGCATGGCTCCGGATTTTTTTGACTTAAAGCTGGGAATATTTTGCCGATAGGGAGCTGAATCATTTGGCGGAGGGCTCTTTATGAAACGCATGGATTGCGTCGCAGTAGCGATGATTTTAGGATTCTTTGTGGTAACCACATCGGCCATGGCGAGAATCAGTATTGAACCGTTTGCGAGCGTAAGCTCCACAAAAGAGATCAAGCCTGATAAGGCTGGATCCAAAAACGCGTCTGGGGGAAGTGCTACAGAGACCGAAACCGTTAAGCAGAGGACAACTTACGGTATCCGTGGTTCGATTGGATTCTTTCGGATCATGAAATTTCAGCTGGGAGTTGGAACCAACGAATTGACGACAACGTCAAAAACAAGCCAGGCAGTTGATGAGTACGGTGAGATTGATTTTGAAAAAGATCTCGACATGGACACTTCAGACCCCGAAAAAGAAGTGAAAATTACCGAGACACAGAACAAAGCCACGGCAACACTGGCGCTCGATCCAAGTTTTTGGATTTTTATGCTGCGTGCCAAAGCGGGTGTTGTGGCAACTCAACGTAAATTTTCGAAGGAGTCTGAGGGGATTGCTCCGGTGAAGTACACGAGCCCTATCAAGTATAAGCCCATCTGTGGCGCTGGGGCTGGACTGAAGCTCGGTCCAAAGATGTTCTTTATGGCGGAATACAATCTCTTTCTTTACAAATTCCCGGAGAAACAGCCCTTTGAACGTGAGGTTGTCGTGAGCTATGGGGTGAGTCTCTGATGCGTGAGAGCGTGAAGAGCAGTCTGAAGTTTGCGGCAAAGGGTTGGGCGCCTTAAAGCGTTCGCCGGCTGGGTACAACCCAGTTGGCAAGAAGTAGTGCGAAAGATATCGATGCCGTCACGACAATGGCTTGAACCAGCAGAGAAATACTCATCTGATAGTCGGAGCTCATGGCGCCCGCAAAAGCTTTGTAAAGGCTCGTGCCAGGTACCAAGAACATGACGCCGGGTATTAAGAAGGCTTGGGCTGGCTTGCCTGTGAATCGCGCAAACAGATGGCTGAGGCTTCCGACGACAAAAGTTACAACAAACGTTGCAAAACCAATGTGGGTCTTTGAGCCTAGACATAGCACGCCAATTTTGGCAAGCATGGCCAGCGTTGTTGCATGAATGAAATAGCGCGGAGGAATCCGAAAGACGATGCCAAAGCACGCACCGCCCAGAGCTGCGATGAGTAATTCAAAAGGCGTGATGAGGCTAAGCATCGATTAAAACCCCCAACGCTGCATATAGTGCGCAAAACCCAGCACAGCAGCGACACCGAACGCTAGACTGACGGCCGTCATAAATGACTCGAGGAGGCGGGCAGCTCCACTGACCAGATTTTTTTGCGCGACCTCATGGAGTGCGTTCACAAAAACAAGTCCAGGGACCAAGGAGATGAGCCCGCCAACAATCAATCGAGGCATATTAACTTCAGACTGAACCACACTGACGGCTGCCGCGCCACCCGCTACGACCATTGCTGTGAGAAATTCCGCAAGATACTTTCGATGACCTTCAGCAAATAATTGTAAGGAGATCTGGCATAGTGCTCCAACGACAAATCCTGCGCCGATCTCGGCGCCGCGGCCACCAGTCGCTGCCACCAATGCCAGGCTTGAGCCTCCGCCTGCGATGACCGTTAATAGGCGATTGTAGGGAGGGTTTTGTGCGTTGATTGCCTCTAATTTTGCCACAGCCTCATCCAGAGCCATTTGATGGTGCTCAACCATATCAACAAGATCATTAAGCAGGGCCAACTTGTTAAGATCGATGCGCCAGCGGGACACGCGCACCAGTTCGACAATCTGATAGCCACGACCACGAACACTCATCCAGACAGCTGTTGGCAGGGCGGCCGCATCCACACTAAATCCCCAAGCCTCACCCAGTCTGGTGACCAGAAGCTCCACCCGATTTGATGAGCATCCACATTCGGTGGCCACACGACAGGTCGCCATCAAAAAATCAACAAGAGAACGAGGAGAGACTCTTTCGATGGCGGTTTCGGTCATTTGAGCCATCGGGCTGCGTCCATTGCATGATAGGTCAAAATCCCATGGGCCCCGGCGCGCTTAAATGCCAGTAAAGCCTCGAGAACGACCTGTTTTTCGTCGAGCCATCCACGTTCAGCGGCTGCTTTGATCATGGCGTATTCACCACTAACATTATAAGCCAAAATAGGCGCCTGAAAGCGGTCGCGGGCTCTGCGGATGATATCGAGATAAGGTAAACCCGGCTTCACCATCACCATGTCAGCGCCCTCATCGAGATCGAGAGCGATCTCCTGCAGAGCTTCGTCGCTGTTGGCCGGGTCCATCTGATAGGTGTGTTTTGTGGCCTTACCAAGCGCGGTTTTGGATCCTACTGCGTCGCGGAAAGGTCCATAAAAACTTGATGCGTATTTGGCACTGTAGGCAAGGATTAAGGTGTCATGGAAGCCTTTTCCTTCAAGGGCTTCACGGATGGCTCCCACACGACCATCCATCATGTCAGATGGGGCCACGATGTCAGCGCCCGCTTTTGCGTGACAGAGGGCCTGTTTGACTAAGGCCGAGACGGTCGCATCGTTAAGTATTTCACCCGTTTTGTCAATCAAGCCATCTTGACCGTGGGTGGTGTATGGATCAAGGGCGACGTCCGTGATGATTCCCAACTCAGGAAGCTGCCGCTTTATCGCGCGAATGGCCTGCGGGACCAGTCCTTTGTCATCCCATGCAGCTTTTGCATCCAAGGATTTCTTGGCTTTGCCAATCACCGGAAACAAAGCGACCGCTGGGATGCCGCTCCCCCAAGCCTCGGCGGCAACATCAACCATTTGGTCGATACTGTAACGGTAAACTCCCGGCATGCTGTTTACGGCTTCTTGTTTCCCGCCACCCTCTTTGACAAACAGCGGTAGAATCAAGTCCTGCGTCGTCAATTGATGCTCTCGACGAAGGTCTCGCGCAAATGATTTCATGCGTATGCGGCGCATGCGGGTAAAGGGGAAGTGTCCGGTGGTCATTTTATTGATTCCTCCGCGTGACGGACTGAGGCATTTGTTGTATCGTGAACCCATCGATTATTCAACAAAAGGGGTCCACGACTTTGAGTGCCGTCCGGCCAAGGATATTAGGTATTGATCCTGGCACCAGGGTGATCGGTTTTGCCTTGATCGAGGCTGTGAAAATCCGTCCTCTTGGACCAAAAGATTGGTCCATTGTCGATATCGGGGTCATGCGGGCATCCACCGGGCTGGATTTGACGAACCGATTGGGGGAGATCCATGCTGGATTGCATCATCTTATTTCGGAAACTTCGCCTAGATTGGTGGCTATCGAAAAAGCATTTCATGGTCTTAACGCAGCAACAGCCATAAAATTAGGCGAGGCCCGCGGCGCGTTAATCGCGGCCATCTTAAGACATCAATTGCCAGTTCATGAGGTGACGCCGGCCGAGGTGAAAAGACTGATTGCCGGTCATGGGGCCGCTGAAAAAGAGCAGGTCTATCGGGCGCTAAAGTCACTCACGGGCTTTGAGCTAGGTGAACTCCCACTGGATGCCAGCGATGCTTTGGGCATCGCACTGGCAGCAAGTCTTCGCGTCATGGTGCCCACGCAGGTGGCGGCAGTTACCGCGGGGCGTTCGCCGGCGCATTCTGCGCGTTTACAGCAAACGTAAGGATCAAGGCGCCGCAGACCCACATGATGGCACAAAGCACTTGTCCCATGCTGAAAGGTCCTAAAATCGTCCCAAGTTGTGAATCAGGTTCTCGGAAAAATTCGATGAAGAATCTGAATGTCGCATAAAAAATTAGAAAAAAAGCCGAGATGACACCCGTGCGAGGCTGCTTGCGATAAAAAAGCCACATGATGCCGAGTAGAATCCACCCCTCAAATAGTGATTCGTAGAGCTGCGACGGGTGACGCGGAAAGGGGCCAGCGTCCGGAAAGATCATGCCGATGGGCGCATCGGTCACACGTCCCCACAGTTCACCGTTAATGAAGTTTCCGATCCTCCCAAATCCCAGTCCCACGGGAGCTATAGTCACCATGTGGTCAGTGATGTTGAAGAAGTTTTTTTTGTGCTTGCGCGCAAAAATCAGCATGGCGATTGCGATGCCGGCGATGGCGCCATGAAATGAAAGGCCGCCCTTCCATGTGGCCAAAATTTCTTCCGGGTGTTGGGTGTAATGATCAAAGTTGTAGACGAATACGTACGTCAAACGTGCCCCGGCGATCATTCCGATCAGGGTGAAGAGCATGACCGACTCGATCTCTTGATCGTTCAGTTTCAGGGTTCCTTTGCGGGATGCGTATTTGAAAAAATAATACCCCGCTATTAGGCCGATGACATACATCAGACTATACCAGCGTAGTTGAAGGGGGCCGAGTTCGACGATGACGGGGCTTATGTTTGGGTAAGAAAGCACGGTAGGAGACACCTCGTTTATATAAATATTTGGAGTCAGAGAAGCCTTTGGGCTGTCTAAAAATTGCGCGAAGAAGCTATTATAAATTTAAATCAGTCAGGATTACAACATGAATACAATACTGAATCCATTGCAGAAATCCCTTGTTTTTTGAATTTGGACAAGCCACCATTGGGGGTCCAGTGTTTCTGGTTAAATCCAACAATACATTGATGGGCATTGACGGGAGTAGACAGCATGAAAAAACAAATCATTCAAACCGCTCATGCGCCAGCGGCTATAGGTCCGTACTCTCAAGCCGTTCGCGCCGGAGACTTGTTATTTGTTTCGGGGCAAATCCCTCTGGATGCGAAGACCGGTGAGTTGGTTCGCAGTGGAGTCGCCGACGAAACAAAAAAAGTTTTGGAAAATTTGAAGGCGATCATTGAGGCTGCTGGTGGTAATTTGGGTGACGTCGTAAAAACCACCATATTCCTGAAGGACATGAATCAGTTTTCCGTGGTCAATGAGGTCTACGGAACCTTCTTCCCTCAGCCTTTTCCTGCTCGTGCGACGATCGAAGTGGCGCGTTTACCCCGCGATGTGAACGTCGAAATCGAGGCCATCGCTAAACTTTCCTGAAAATCTGCCGAA
>JBILMN010000284.1:0-2984 GCA_044375465.1 Oligoflexales bacterium
CCAAAAAAGGAATCATACCCTTGGCCTCTCGATCAACGAGACTCATGATTCGTAGAAGCATGCTCGGCGCCCTGAGTGAAGGCACCTTTGAGTATCCAGATTTTTTTAAGATGGCTGCAATTGTTGCCATCTCTATCGGTTCAGCGCTTGCGGCAATGAAACGTTTCCCTTCAGCGCCTGATGCGGTCATGGCCTTTACGTGTAGACGTGCGACATCTCGAACGTCGATCATCCCCATGGCCACATCTGGTATCATCGGCAGGTCTTCATGATTCAACCGATGGGAGCTTAAAAGTTGAGGTTCTCGAATTTAGGGAATTACGGGACTCCACTCGAGAGTCCACACCCGTGCCCGCCCGTTTTCGTATTTTTAGACGGGGCAAAACTAATCCGCAAACTTCACAAGGAAGAGAAGTTCCCATAAAGCTCCACATTCCTACCACAGGAGGGCCTTACCCTGTCGTGATTATCTCTCACGGAGCTGGAGGCAATTGGGATACTCATTATGCGCAAGCTAAATATCTTGCTTCTCACGGCTATGCAGTTCTTTGTTTGGAGCATGTGGGGAGCAATACCGAGCGAATGAAAAGTAGCATCCGCTTTCTTCACAATTTGAAGGAAATGATCCATGACTCTAATGAGGTCTTAGGACGCCCCAAAGATGTGAGCTTTGCTATTAACCAAGCCACCGAGTGGAACCGGGAACATCAGAAGTTAAAGGGCCGTTTAGACCTAAGTCGTGTCGGTATCATGGGGCATTCGTTTGGAGCCTTCACTACCATGGTGGTGACTGGAATGCGTCCAGCGCTTGATTGGATTGAGCCAAAAGTAGCACCTGGGTCTGGACTAGGCCCGAATCTCTCAGACGAACGAGTAAAGTGTGGAATCGCACTTTCTCCCCAAGCCCCGGGAGATCCGTTTTTTTTAAAAGAGAGTTACAGTTCCCTTCGAGTGCCCCTCATGGGAATATCCGGAACAAAAGATAAGCAACAAAATGGTGAACCTCCGATCGCTCGCTATGAATCATTCAAACTCTGGCCAGAAATGCAAAAGAAAAACCTATTTGTATGGCTTGGAAATGCTAGCCACCTTGATTTCACTGATTCCACAGGTGGTGATGTACAGGGCAGAGAATCTTCCAATCGAGCAGATGTACAGAACGTAGTGCGCCCAGCCACTTTGTTTTTTTTCAATAAATGTCTTAAAAACGACAACTCCCTCAGCGCTTTGATGAGTACCGAATCTTTGAAGCCTTATATTCGTGGAGAGATAAACAGCATTGAGGTTCTATCTAAGTGACCTGATTGTAGCGGATCGTTGCTATCATCTCGAAGCCTTGGATTCCGCCAGAAGGATGAACTGTGCTTATAAATATAGAAGCAGCCTGGAGCCGTGATTCCACTAAACATTTCCCTTTCGATTTTTTATTTTCTGGCGCATCAACTCAAGAGCCGCGCCTTGAAGAGATCGTTTGTGCTCGTTGATTAGTTCACCAGGAGGCGACAGATGCAGATCACTTTTTGTTTGCTACAAGCTGGACGGTCTACTTTTGGATAACCATAAGAGACAACCGATCCGCAGTAATTGTCGAAGTTGGTCATCCGCGCACCTTTCCATGCATCATTTCGGATGCCGAGCGTATGCAACAGCTCCGAAACCGCCGTTTTGGAAATAATGCCCAATTCCGCTCCACGCTTGAGCAACTGAAAAACCCGTCCCAAGATGTATTTCGGCGATTTTCGAGGATTTTGACTCGACGGGATTTGTGCAATGTTCAAGTATATCGATGTAATAGGCGGATTCGCAAAGATATCTGCTGACCTAATTCGATTCATCAACCGCGACTGAGAGTCACATAGCGAATCATTTTCAGCACGAATTCATTGGCGTTTTTGTGTCCGATTTCAACACCAGGATTGTTATTCGCAAAAACAACAAAAACCTCATGTGCGAAGCCCTGGCCAATCATTTCGACCAGCTTGAAATCGAGGATGATGCTCTTAAAATCTTCAGCTCCAGCTAACATTTTTTTGGCCTCAGATCGCGCGATTAAGGCGCCAGGTGGTAATGATAGTTGGTAGGGATTTATCAGTCGCGGTGACTGCAAGTTAAATTCGAGATCTTTGGTAAACCTATCAAATACCGATTTCGCCGTTTTTGTAGAGTGGAGCTTGAACCGAACCATGACTTCCGTACCAGGTGATGTGGCTTCTGACTTTGCTATGGCCCAGTCGCCTTGATCGTCAACATAAATATAAGAGATGCCATTTGAACTAAGCTTGAAGTGATCGGCAATTCGACTGGAGAAAAAGAGTCCCTCACCGGCGTGAGAGGATGGATCCGTCGTGCGTTTTCCCTTGGCTAGCTCAGATATGGCTTGCATCGGATCCGTAAGGTGAAAGTAAGCTTGTATGGAGGCAAGCGCGCCAATCCCATCATCGGAGATTTTTAAAATTAAATTTTCGTCTTCAACATTGATACCGATGAAAACGCTCCGTGCGCGCGAGTGATCAATGATATTGTTCAAACACTCGGTTACGACATACGCGACGCGGGCCGCTAAAGTTACACTCATGTAATCTTTGATGAGCGGCTCGATTTTATCTCTGTAAAATTGGCTTTTACCCAAGTTTGCCAATGCGTCTTTTGTGGAATTCACGTAAAGCTCTTCGGCACGGTTAGGTAATAACGAGTATGAACGCCCCTTGCCGTAACCATGGGCGCTGATAATTCCCTGATCAATGAGTTGATTAAAATAACGACGCATTGTCTCGCGTGTGATTTGAAAGTGCGTTTGCAAATCCGCTGACGGGTTCGAATTTGGCTGTGCCTTCAGGGCAGTAACAATTGCTTCAATGATCTGATTTTTTTGGGGCATCGTCCGGCCTTTTATGTCTCAATATTGAAGTATTATGTCATATTTAGGCGCTTTATGTCACAAAAAATGACATAAATTCAAATTATGTCATTTTTTGTGTCAGGCA
>JBILMN010000285.1:0-2970 GCA_044375465.1 Oligoflexales bacterium
GGCTCTTAAATCAAAACTAAATCAATGAGTTAAATGGTAAATGGGGACACCCGACTGTCCCCATTTAAACGTTTAAATGGGGACAGTCGGGTGTCCCCATTTACCATTTACCTACCATTAAATACGTGGAATGTCGGCAACCGCGACATCGTGAATCATACCGCAAATCAAACCTAGCAAATTAATCGACAGCCGAAAGATCTCGCAATTCTACCGCAAAATCCTGCAGTCTGATTTCTTCAAGACGAAGCCGATTGGAAAATCCATTGTAGCAAAGGTAAGTGGCGAGTCCCTGACGATTCGCCACCCACGGTGGTAGGTATTGTCCTGGTGCCACCCAGCCATCATCAAACGCGCCTTCCAGACGCACCACGTCACTGATCGTCATACGACCAGCAAAAAGTCGCTGCGGCCAATCAATTTTTCGCGACTGAATCGCTTTGTGCAGAAACGTGTGCACAGACAGCAAGCCCTTCAAATAAACACAGTCCTTCGTGAAGACGTTTTGGCCCTTGAGATCTCCGCCACGAAAAATCCTGACCGCCGACTGGAAGCTTTCGCGCTCGGATTGGCCTGAGCCCAGGAAGAACTTAAAGACTTCGATAAAATCAGCTCCGTTCAGAGCATGATGGATGCCCTTAATTCTTAATGCAATGCGGCGCAGTCTTGGCAAGTCCATGGTGCCCGTAATCAGCTCCGCAAATGTCGCTAAGCCTTCCTGCGTGGCCGTTGTCCGCGGAGAGCCCAGCCCCATGCTTTTGAGCCATGGCTGACGCCGACCATTGAGCATTGTGGCCGAATGGACAAAAACCTCGTGCTGAATCAACTGTTCCAATTCATTTGACGTGAACGATGTTTGACCTCGCACACGCACCCGTTCGCTTCCAGCCGCCGCTTTACTCGACAGATCATCATCAACCAGAACCTTGATGCTATAATCCTTAAAGAACTCATCTGCGCGTCGCTTAATCTGTGAGGCGACTTCGATGCTTGGCATGACTCCCGTCTCGTCGTTGAAGTCCAGGATCGCAGCAAAATCGTCTGTGATTTTGATGAAATCATCAGCTAAATCTAAATTCGAGAGCCTGCCCATCGACTCATCCGGTCGCCCGTACAACAACTCACTGCATTCACGAAAAGCAGCCGAACCAAGGCCCTCCAACATCTGAGCGGCCACAAAGTAGCTTTGGGCCGTTTCACCAATGTACCAGCCGACAGGATGGTCCTCGCTGGAAGTATCCATGATGCGCTTGAGCGCCACTTTCTCGTCGGCATAATCAAATCGGGGGTACTGAACCACCGGCATTTTCGGATTGCCTTTTTGCCAGCCATCCAAAAATTCGTCTCCAACCTTATCGCCCCAGCCAAGCGTACTCAGGATTTTAATACCCTTACTCGCAGCGACCAGCTGTTGATCAATCGCCCCAAAGTGCTCGGTTGCGTCCATGTCGGATCCTTTGAATCAACTGAATCAATTGAATCGATAAAAAGTTATCATAGCACTAACTGGCCCGACCTCGTGTTGCTAAAATTGTCGTTGGCGGACATTTTTAGCAACACGAGGTCGGGCCAGTTAAAGCCCAGAGAATCCTAGCCATGACTCCGACGCCTGTCGTGTAGCCAACGGATGAACCACGCACGATACCACTGGTGTCCACGATCAGATAAGTCGGATAGGCTTGAATTCGCAGAGCGTCACGAACTACGGCGTCGCCGATGAAATACGGCCCTGAATAGCCTGAATCCTTCACAAAGCTTGCGACATCATCCAAAGATTCATAGTCCAGAGCTATCGGTATGATTGTGATGTTTGGCAATGATCTCTTAATCCATTCAAGACCAGGCATGCTAAGCCTACAGACACTGCACCATGGGGCAAATCCATAAATCAAAGTCAGAGACGTCGCATCACTGGCTGTCGGAATTTTTACAACCTGGTCTGTGACAGGGTTTTTTAATGACAACTCGGGAACCGCATCTGGTAGCTGTCTTGTTTGCCAAAATCCCAAGGCCACCGCAACCAAGAGCACAAATAGGATCTGTTTACCGAGCCATGCGGCTGATTTGAGATATTTACTACGATCCATCATGTCTGATCTCGTAAAAAGTCCCTTTGATATCCCACCCCCACGCTTCACTGAGCTCCAAAGGTGATTGACCGGTCACGGAAAGACCAGCTTCAGCGAGCATAGACCCAAACGAAGAAGGATCCAGGCGATTTTGGTCCGTCAACCAAATCTTGCCACCAGGCTTTAGCATAACGCGAAACACATTCACAACCGCAGGTAGAAGATCCTGATCCCAAGTCAGATCCGCGCCAATAATCAGTTGAAAGGACTCATTCACAGGGCTTCGCCAGTTCATCGGTAAGGTCTTTGCGGCCGCAAAGCCATTAATTTTGGCGTTACGCGCCGCGTAACTTAATGCGTTCTCATCGTAATCGCTAAAGGTGACATCATGGCCGGCCATCAGCGCAGCTAACCCAGCAAGACCAAGGCCACACCCAAGCTCCAAGACGCTGACGGGGGACCTCCAAGGAGTCGATAGGATCTTTTCGGCCAAAACTCTCGATACCGGCCAAATATTTGCCCAATAAGGCATATATGATGCCGTGCGAAAAAGCTCAGTCACCTCGCGACTATCGATCAATTGATCCATATCGGCGGGCCGTTCAATCACGAGACTCCGTCCTCCTACCGACACGGACTCCCTAATCACCGCGGCATTGCAAAGATCTTGGATTGCAGGGACGATATGGATCATTCAAAATCCAGCCCAAGGCGGGCGACATCGGTTGAGAACGACATGGCTAGGCAAATTTTTCTTAGGGAAAAAAACCAACCTTTCGTAACAATCAAGAAAACTTGGAGCTTGCAATAAATTACCTTACAATAATAATTATGTGCGCTAGGAAGCTTTAGCAAGCCAGCTGGTGAAAGTCCAGCCAAGGTAATCGTTCAAAACGAGCCT
>JBILMN010000108.1:0-9941 GCA_044375465.1 Oligoflexales bacterium
ATCACATCACTCGGCATGGAAACATCCACTGTGACAGGGATCGGTCCACTGACACCAAGGTTCAACGCAAACCGTGATGATAGGGCAAAGCGGTAGTCCAGACGGGCAATTTCCGGCAGGGATCCATGCAGCGATAGAGTTTGTCTTTTGTGGCGTGGGCGTTCGCCGCGAAACTCAGCCTCGCCGACATCGCTGCGAGTCTCTGGGGATCCACTGGACGGTCTACGAGGTCCAGAGGGGCCGCTAAGGCCCCCGCGCCGCTCAATTGAGGCTTTGCCACCAGCCTCCCAGTTGGGTGGAAGCGGAGCGGTTGGTTCAGCGTTCAAGGGGCGACTCACGAAGCTTATCAGCGGGTCCAAGGCGATTGCGATCACGACCTTCCACAGGTGGCTGTTTTGCCGCCCAGTGCAGCGCAAAAATTTTGACGGCATTCCCATCGCGGCTCCAAATCGCTACAATCGACAAGTCTGCATTTATTCTATCCAACTCTGCCGACGATGTCGCTCTCAACAGGAGAAAATCCATGACCCCCAGTGAAGATCCAACCGGAGAGCGCACGTTTCTGCATGATTTGAGTAATGTCGTGGCAGTGGCTCAGGGGCATCTTCATCTGATTGTCATGAAGGCAAAGAAGAACCCTGATGCCCTTAAAGTTGATGATCTCTTAAAAAAAGTCGACACCATCTTAGCCTCGATGAATAAGACCATTGAGCTGCTCAACGCCCGCCGCGAGGTGGTGCGGAGCAGAGTTGGTGCTGGGGATAAGGCTGCGTCATAGAAGTCTGATCGAGGTAGGAGCGTGCGGCTTGGAGGCTTTGTTGCTGGAGCGCTTCCAGCTCACGAAGCTGTGATGCCCAATTTTGTGGCGCCCTGCCAGATGCAAGTTCCTCTTCCATGCGCGCAATCTCATCACTGAGAGCCTGAAGCCCGATCATCCCGCGATGACCTCTTAGTTTGTGCAGGAGATATTTCATCTCGTTGATTTTATTGTCTTTGTGGAATAACGTCAAAGCCCTTAGATCCTGAGGCCATTGGTCGTCCACGTGGGATAGTTGATTTTTTATCAATCCGGGAGCTTGGCGTTCCAGTTGCGCAAGGTGGTCCAGGATGGTTAAATCCAGCAATTGGTCTCTCATTATGCGGACTCCTGCGGCAACGAGTGTTTCTTTTTATTTCACGGTTGTGCGCGCACGCGTCCTCTTCATGAACCCTGCACTCGCTTGCTGCACACTTATAATTTACAATATGGATGTGATTCACATGTCGGTCAATCAAGCAAATGCCCAAGACATTCAAGATCGCCTGGCACGGATTCAAGGCCTCAAAAGTTCCCGTGGCAGTGCTGGAGCAAAAATCTGTGGTTTGCAATCCGGATGCCGACTTTGTACGGCCCACCGTGGCGTTATTTTGGATGGCACATTAGCCACAATCAAAGCCAGACTTTGTGCCTGCGTCGTCGATTGCCGCATTTGCGCAGGCAGCTGCATGAGTCCGTCGGCGGAGGGCGTGCAGGCTTGTGCCTCGCCCGAACCTCGCAAGATTGTGAACCTCATCAATGAGGCGAAGATTCCGTCGAGATACCTTGAGGCCGATCTGACGAAGTTCACCGGATTTCATCCGTCAGACACCTCTCCAAAGGTGATTCTGAACTGGCTCAAAAATCTTCAGCCAGGACGCAGTTCAGGCCTTCTGTTTAGTGGACCGGTCGGCATGGGGAAAAGCTGGCTTTTGGCGGCCATCGCCAAACAACTGGCGCTGCAGGGAATCTCGGTGCGGTATGCGGATTTTTTTCAATTGGTGCATGAACTTCGCGATGCCTATGCCACCGATCAAGGTGATAAATCCTCGCTTCGTCCGCTGCAATTCGTGGATGTGTTGATCATTGATGAGTTGGGAAAAGGCCGCAATTCTGAATGGGAGCTCAGCGTTGCAGATAGCCTGATTTCAGAACGCTATAACAGCAATAAGTGCATGGTAGCCGCCACCAATTATCCTCTCCGCGGCTCGTCGCAGGACGTGGCACGGCGGCAGACGGATTATCTCAGTCCCGTGGCTGCTGGGATGAACCAGATGAATGCCAACACGTTTGAGCCTTTGAGTGAACGCATCGGCTCGCGTATGTTTTCGCGTTTGAGTGAAAATTGTATTTGCCTTGAGGTCAGTGGGCCTGACCGGCGTCGTCAGTGATGTCGTCAGTGATGTCGTCAGTGATGTCGTCAGTGAAAGCGCCAGCTACGGTGGCTAAAGATGGCTCCGGCTGCCGCCTGCAGGTCTTGAAACGCTGGAGTCCTGAAAGCCATTTTTATGGTGTGTTGGCCGAGGGTCGGCGTCTGTTGCTCGACCGCGCGGTGTTTCAATGCTGTGATGGAAGTGGCGTCTTTGTGGAGCCGTCATCGCCTCGTGACGCCAGGCTCTGTGGGCTGTCTATGCGCTGGAGTTTGTTGAGTGGCTTGATGGAACACTGGCAGCTGCTCGAGAAAAATTCTGGATTTGCTTTGCCAGCAATCAAAACCATCCAGCAGTCATGCGCGATGCACTTTGACGCGTGTCTACGGCAAGAACGAGGCAAAATCATCGCTTCGGCTGATGCCTTGAAAACCAAGGATATGCCCGTTGCCTGGGCGCTTGCTGCCGTACTTGCGTGGCATTTTGGGGTGGTCCCGCTCGCAACGCGCATTGGTGGTGAGACGCTGCCCGTTCAATGGTGGCAGGACTTGATGCGGCGTTTTCCAGGCGCCCGCACCGTTGTCCTGGTGGACGGTGTGGCTGATATGTGGAATCCCTCGCGTGTCGAGGGCCTTGAAGCGGTGATTGCTTTTGCCTATGAGCGGCGACTGCCGCTTTGGCTCTTTGAGCGAAGACGGGACGTTAACACGCAGTCGGCTGATGGGGGCTCCCGGCGAGGATTTAAAAACGCGGTCAAAAACCGCATTGATAAGACCCGCTCAAAATCTGCTGTCAGCTGGTTGTCAGAGCAAGGAATCAGCCGCCTTTCAGAGCTTTGCGAGATTGACTGGCCGCGCCCGCAGACGCTGAAAATTCCGGATCACGTCTAATCTTTGATCTTGGAAATGGTCGTCTAGCTCGCATCTGGTTCATCACGCGAGTGCGAAGTCTTATACCATACGTAGGCGCACGGACGCGCCGAGCTCAGAAAGTTTTTGGGCATCACCGGTAAGGCCCTCAAAAGCATATGGGTGCGCAAAATCCTCGTAGCTGGCATAGCGCTCCATCATTTCATCGAGCTTTAGGATTGTAAGAGCAGAAACGATTGCATGACGATGCCAGTTTTCTTTTGATTTGGTGCGATCAAATCGCTCCACTAGAATCACGTCTTTTTGGGCTGACTGCACTAACTTCACAGGTGCAACCGCGAGTCCTGCATAGGCAGCTAGCCGCATCGCAATAAACTCCGCTTTCACGACACTATATAGATCTCCTGAGGCAGAGAATTTGGCGATATATTTTTTGGGTCCATCGACGATCAATATTTTTGGTCTCGCTCCACCGATAGAACTCCCATGATGCAGGGCGCGGCCTAATTCCGCCGTTAACGGTAGGCCTCTTTCCACATAATCAGCAGCTTTTTGTAACTCTTCTAAACTTGCGCTACTGGCTGTACGAGGAACATAGTGAGACGCAGATGCCTGAAAATCAAGGGCCCCAATGCGGTCAGAGCCAGATTCTAAAAAATATGTAAATTCGTCAAGCTGACTGGAGTCGCTGTCAATCCCTTTTTGACCAAGTAATTTATTGAGGATGACGCGCCGTCCCCAGGCATCTGGCGAGCCATCTCGCAAGCACCCTGGAATGGACAAACCTGTTGCCGGTGTCAAGATGCCCTGACTTAAGGGCAACTCCGCTGAATGAATAGAAATAGCATTTTCCCGTTCAAGGTATGTGCGTCCGTAATTGAATTGGTAGAGTGCGCCAACTTTGGCGATACGTCCGGCGACCACAGGTATGTGGGTTCTGGGAAGCCAGATCCAGACGTAGATTTCATCAGGAATTGGTGATGTTTCATGTGCTTTAGAAATCATCTTTGGCCTTTCCTTTGACGCGGACACTCTGCGGTAATAGGGCCAATTGAGACCCTTATTGAACGAAACTGCGATGAGTCACGGTGATGATTGCTGGACACCCAGATCGCGGATGCTATTGGGGGAAAATGGCGTCATTTGTAAAAAACAAAAAATTCATGGATCGGTTTTAGTTTAAGTAAAACAATGAAACTCCGACACCTCTTTGGAAGTTCCCAAGCAACGATTGGGTTTCAATGGAGGTTTCTTATGGCGCCCCAAAAATCGCTTTTTTGGATCCTATTTGCCGGAGTTCTGGCATCGACTGGCGTGGTGTTCGCCGCAGAGAAAGAACCGATTGGTCGCAAGATTGACAACGCTCAGGTCATGGAGCGTGTACAACTGGTGGGTGTGATTGCCGGATCGAGTGCCAAGTCTGGCATCGCGGTGATCAAAGACGCTCAGACGGGAAAGACCTACGCCATCAAAACCGGGGATATTCTTCCGGGGGTGCCTGGCATCAAATTGCAAAGCGTGCAGCGTGAATTGGCGGTTTTTAATGCTGAAGGCAAAGAGTTTCATGTGCGTCTTGCCTTAGGCGGTTATGCTCAAGAGGCGGAAGACGAAGAGGATCTCAGTGCTGATCTGGGAACATCGCATGGGCCGGGTCTTTTTGAAAAATGGTATGGATCAAAAATCGGCATCGGACCGGATCTTGTCGATGGACCAGGCGATACAAACGTCAAATTATTGCGCAACGACCACGCAAATTCTGAAGACAAAGGACTGGGAGCTGTGTCCAAGAGTGGTTCGACAGATGAGGCGACAAAGCTTCGTGAAGATCGCGATGGTCCCGTCAATGATTACCTGAATCAATTGACAAAAGGGAGCATGGGTGTGCGTAAACGGGCCGTCTCACCCCAGCGTGATAGGGATTTAGACCAGGCGCCGTCACGTCACGTCACTGAGGATCAGAATATTGAAGTGGAAGACTGATTCCTGCTGCGTGGGCCTGTAAATGGCCCATAGCGACGCGATGGGACCCGAGGCTTAGTGACGGCAGTGTCACGTTCAAGAGCTCGCGACGCGCGGCAGGAGCCGATTCAATGTCAGCGGCTAGACCATTGAGTAAAGATTTAAATCCATCCATTTTGGTGACCAGGTGACGCAGCGGTGACTGGCTTAGATCCAAGCGTTCGCGCTCAAAACTCATGGACTGCAGGGCAGCCACAATGGCGCCAGATTCGGTGTGGGTTAGAGTGAAGTTTAGTCGCAGGTCGGCAAAGATCTCTGCCAGGACACGTTGATTCTCAAGCAGTCTGCCATGGAAGGCTCGCACCCGTAACGTAACCGCCGAGGGGGTCGTGCTTGCGGCCTGCCACTCATAATTGGCGCCACCGAGGAGCTCAAGTGTGAGCGGCTGGTTTGCTGGCACGACCGATGCAAGGTCTGGCCAAATGAGACGCCACCTTTTATGGTCAATCCATGCAGCACCCACTGGGCTTTTCTGAGTGATGTTCGCTTTGATGACGCCTTTCGCCTGAGCCTCCCTTAAGAGGCCGTCAAACAAATCCCATGATAGACCGACGAGACTCATGTTAGAGGGCCAATCAGGACGTTCCATCCATGAACGTCGCATCCTATCAGGGTCGATGGTGATACTGGTGGCAAACTGGCTTTGCAACCGGTCCGCTGTGATGGAGAATGCTTGCGGCTTGACGCCGACGGTGGCGTAAAATGCCGGTGTCGTGACAGGATCAAACGGCAACGTCACATTGAGGGCAAGCAGTGGCGTCAGGGATCCGGCCTGGTTTTTGATGGCGTCTGCCAAAGAGCGGGATAATCCCGCCGCCACTTCTGTTTTGTAGCTTTGGATCAGAGATGGAACCACCCATTTGATCAGCCAGTTGAGGCCATAAATCACGTCGCAGCGGGCGGGTTCCTCGATCATAAAATTATGATCGTTCAGAGCGATCTCAGACCGCGGAATGACCATCGATAACGAACCATCCGAAGCGACCACGGGTGAGGCGGTCACGTTCACGGCGATCGTGTTGTGGGGACTATCAGTTCCTGTATGCACGGGGATCTGCTCGCAGTACATGGTGCCCGATTCGTTCAAAGCGACTCGTCCAACGACGCCCCGAAAATCCTTGATCTGCAGGTTCAAATCAAATGCGGAATCAAGCAGTTCAAGGCGCTGCAGAGATGGCTGAAACTGATAGCTGACATCACTGGCCGTGATGGTGCCAAACGCATAGGGACTTTGCATCGGCGTTGTCGAAACGCCACTGACGGGGGTTTGCTGCAGGGACTCTTCGATGCCTTGCTGGACGGAAGCAAGATCGTTTTTTGAAAACTGAATCGTGAGTCCTGCGGATTGTGACTGCGTTAATGAACGCTTTATGGGTTGGGCGATGGGTTGGGCGATGGGCTGAGCGAGGGACTGTGCGAAGGACTGTGGGAAGGACTGTGGGAAATATTGCGGCGTGAGGACTGCGAGAAGAACCAAAAGACTCTTGGAAATGGGGTCATTCTTGCGCGGCTTCATACCAACCCTCCTGTTTTCTGCGTTCATGAATCAGTGCCCAAGCCGCGCCGCAGAATAATTTACCAACCGCATTGAGATCGGCATCATCCATGCTCGCCTCGGCGCGAACGATGATATTGAGTTGGTCACAGCTTGCTGCCAGCGAACGAAGTTGATCGAGGTCTGCTCTGGCTTGATTTAGAGTATCGTAGAAAACCGCCTTGTAGGTTTTTGTCCCGGCACGAGGTGCCACCATCATCTCTTTGGCGGGGCGATGAATGGACCGGCGAGGCTGGAGTGCACTGGGAAACGAAACCTTGCCTGCCGCCGCGCTGTGAGATCCTTGATGGGCCGATGCGTCATGGGCGGATTTTGCTGCCTGCTGTTGGTGATGCTGGCGTTGTTCTGCACGCTGTCCTGCACGCTGTCCTTGTGGCTGCTGGCCTTGGTTTCCGGCGTTGCCGCTATGGTGGCTTTGGCCGCCGTTATTGGTGTTACGGTGCTGTTGATTGTGGCGACCGCGTCCGCCTCGTCCCCGTCGTGACATCTTCCTGTGTTCTCCTCTTGGTTGCGTTGAACCATTCATGAATCATCTGCTGGTCGGTCCAGTGAGCCAGTATACCGTATCCATCTTTTATCAGCAGGTTTTGGCCTCTGCGTTCATGCGATCTTGGATAATTCTCAGAATGTCCTCAATTTTGATCCGCTGCTGAGTGGCTGAGTCACGATCGCGAATGGTGACTGTGTTATCCTCAAGCGACTGCATATCCACCGTGCAACAATAGGGCGTTCCGATCTCATCATGACGGGCATAACGCTTGCCAATGGACTGCTGCTCATCGTAGCTCACGTTAAGACCGGCGCGGCGGAGGGTTTTGACAATGTCACGTGCTTTTTCGGGAAGACCGTCTTTCTTGACCAGCGGTAAAATTGCGGCCTTGAAGGGGGCGAGTTTGGGATGAAGCTTCAAGACCACGCGGGACTTGTCTTTGCCTTCGGCATCGACGCCTTTTTCTTCATGGTAGGCGTCTAGCAGAAAACAAAGCACGCTGCGGGTGAGGCCAGCTGCTGGCTCGATGACATAAGGGATATAGCGCCAGCCATTCTTGCCGGTGGCGGGGTCAGGTTTGTTTTGATCGAAATAGCTCAGTTTGACCCCGGTGGCCTCTGCATGCTTAGAAAGATCGTAGTCGGTCCTTGAGGCGATACCCTCAAGCTCACCCCATCCCCACGGGTACATGTATTCCACGTCGTAGCATTCATCACTGTAATGGGCCAGTTCATCGTCATCGTGGGCGCGCAGCCTAAACCCATCCGGGGAATTGGCAAAACGCTTGTACCAGGCCATGCGTTCTCCGCACCAGTATTTCATCCACTCGCCTTGAGTTCCTGGTTCGCAAAAAAATTCCATCTCCATCTGCTCGAATTCACAGGAGCGGAAGATATAATGCTCAACGACGATTTCATTGCGAAAGCTCTTGCCCACCTGGGCGATACCAAAAGGAACTTTCATGGACATCGACTGCTGAACATTCAGAAACTGCACAAACATCGCCTGTGCGGTCTCTGGGCGCAAGTAGACTGCTGATTTTGCCGCAATCTCGTCCACGGTCGCGCGTTTTTGCTCCGTGGTCATCTCTGGCTTGACGGCGGCCAACATGTCTCCTGTGGGGTCGACAGGCCCCAGATTGGTGCGAAACATCAGGTTAAACTGCCGCTCGGCGCTAAGGTTTGGACAGGAGCAAACGGGGCACACATAGCCACGGTCAGAGACCATGGCTTTTATTTTCTCGCCGCCAGACTTGCCGCCTTTAAGGAATGTGATCTCTGTGCCAGGTTTGTGCTGGGGGGCTTTATCGGCGCGAAACCGTTCCCGGCAATTGAGGCAATCGACCAACGGGTCTGAGAATCCAGACAGATGACCAGATGTTTGCCACACCCTGGGATGCATCATGATGCTGGCGTCAAGCCCGACGATATCCTCGCGCTCATAGACCATGGACTTCCACCATTCGTTGGCAATGTTGCGCTTCAGTTCAACGCCGAGAGGACCGTAATCGTAACAGCTGCGAAGGCCGCCGTAGATTTCCGAGCTTTGAAAGATGAAGCCCCGACGTTTGCAGAGGGAAACGATTTTGGTCATGAGGTCAAGTGAGGAGTCTTGAGACATGGGTGTGTTTGAACCTTGTAACATGTATGGGCACCAGCTGGTGCGATGATCAAATCCCCGATTTATTTCAGCTATTTGAACTGACACGGGAGGCTTTAAACTTTATACATGGATTCCCGTACGAGGACAAACAAAACGTGTGCCTGAGCCGAACCGCGCCCCAGCGACGTGAGTCACTGTCTGTGTCAGACGATAATTTTTATGCAACAGCCTGTTTACCTTGAGTTTTGTGATTAACAGAGTTACGCTTTTGTCCGTGCTCGAGAATAGACATTCTGGCTAAAGCCTCTATGGTGGGGCAGGCCTTATTTTTTTACGGAGAGACTCATGAGTAAGCGTGTCGCGTCGGCCAAGAAATCCCCTGTGACCACCACCAAAGCAAGCAGCAAGAGTGCTTTTACCGATTACAAGGTGAAAGACATTGGACTTGCGGAATGGGGCCGCAAGGAAATCGAAATCGCCGAAAAAGAAATGCCAGGCCTTATGGCCTTGCGCAAAGAATTTGGCGCTAAGAAACCCCTGAAGGGCGCACGCATCGCTGGTTGCCTGCACATGACCATCCAAACAGCCGTCCTGATTGAAACACTGGTGGAGCTCGGTGCTGAGGTTCGTTGGTCCAGCTGCAATATTTTCTCAACCCAGGACCATGCCGCAGCAGCCATTGCCGCGGCGGGAATTCCCGTATTCGCGTGGAAGGGCGAAACCCTGAAGGAATATGACTGGTGTATCGAGCAAACCATTATGTTCGGCGATCAGCCGCTCAACATGATTTTGGATGATGGTGGCGACCTCACGATCATGATGCATGAAAAATACCCGCAGCTACTCAAGCATATTAAAGGTATTTCAGAAGAGACCACCACGGGTGTGCATCGCCTCTATCAGATGCACGAAAAAGGCAAACTTAAGGTGCCTGCAATTAACGTCAATGATTCGGTGACCAAGTCTAAATTTGACAACCTCTATGGGTGCCGCGAATCTTTGGCTGATGGTCTTAAGCGGGCCACGGATGTGATGGTGGCAGGGAAGGTTGTCGTGGTTGCAGGATACGGCGATGTGGGTAAAGGATCCGCTCATTCGGTGCGTGGTTTTGGTGCTCGCGTATTGATCACGGAAATCGATCCGATCTGCGCATTGCAGGCGGCAATGGAAGGCTTTGAAGTGGTCACCATGGAAGACGCGGCCCCTATTGCTGACATTTTTGTCTCAGCAACTGGCTGCG
>JBILMN010000286.1:0-2960 GCA_044375465.1 Oligoflexales bacterium
CGGTATTCATGGTGCCCTCGCGGAAAATCGGATGCCGCAGCACCGCCTCGTGAAATTTCGCAGTTGTCGGGACTCCGTCAATCTCGAACTCGCTCAGTGCTCGCAGCATGCGTTCAATCGCGATCTCTCGGGATGGCCCCCAAACAATCAATTTGGCCACCATAGAGTCGTAGTACTGAGGGATTTCGTAGCCTGGATAGAGATGGGTATCAAGCCGCACACCCGGCCCAGCAGGAAACCGAACCTGATTCACCCGTCCGGGACCTGGCAAAAATCCTTTGGCTGGGTCTTCGGCATTGATGCGAACCTCAATGGCCCAGCCACGCAGCGAAATATCCTCCTGCTTGACTGTGAGAGGCTCACCGCAGGCGATTAAAATTTGCCAGCGCACAAGATCCATGTTGGAAATTTCCTCAGAGACCGTGTGTTCCACCTGAATCCTTGTATTCATCTCCATAAAATAGACCCGCTCTGGTGACTCACAGATGAACTCAATGGTTCCAGCAGAGGCGTAGCCAGCTGCTTTGGCGGCGACCACGGCACGTCGACCGATTTCAGCACGTTGCTCGGGGCTTAGAAACTTACTGGGCGCCTCCTCGATAAGTTTTTGGTGACGGCGCTGAACGGAACAATCTCGTTCAAAAAGGTGAACACCGTGGCCATGCTCGTCAAACAACACCTGGACCTCGATATGTCGAGGATTTTCGATGTAGCGCTCACAAAACACCGCGGGATTGCCAAAGTAGCTGGTGGCCTCGCGCGTACAGGCCGCAAACGCCTCCGCGAGCTCTTCCATTTTGCGCACGACTCTCATGCCTCGGCCGCCACCTCCAGCAGCAGCTTTGAGGATCATGGGAAAACCAACCTCCTGAGCGTGTTTTCTGAGGTCTTCAACATCCTTTAAAGGATTCTCTGAGCCCGGGACGCAAGGCACTTTGTGCTGCTTCATGAGGCGCTTGGCCTCGACCTTGTCACCCATAAGTCGCATCGCCTTCGACGATGGACCGATAAATTTAGCTCCAGCAGCCGTTACGGCATCAGCGAAATCGGCGTTCTCGGATAAAAACCCATAGCCCGGATGAACCGCGTCAGCTTTAGACACCTTGATGGCAGCGACAATGGCCGGAATATTGAGGTAGGTCTCTGCGGGGGTGTTGCCCGGGAGGTTGACGGCAAAGTCCGCCAGTTTTACGTGCAGGGAAAATTGATCGGCATCACTGTAAAGTGCGACGGTTTCAATGCCGAGATCTTTGGCTGCCCGAATAATGCGGACGGCGATCTCACCGCGGTTGGCAATCAGGATACGCTTAATGGGGCGTTGTTTAGTCATGGTCGGGGTGTCCTTATGGATGCTCATAACGGAATGTTGCCGTGCTTGCGCTTAGGTCCATCTTCACGTTTGGTGGCACATGCTCTCAGGCCCTTGATGAGATAATCTCTTGTTTCTTCTGGCAGGACAACTGCATCGATATAGCCTTTTTGCGCCGCAATATAGGGATTGGCAAATTTGTCTGAGTATTCTGCGATGACCTCTTTACGTTTGGATTCTGGGTCTTTCGCCGCTTGGATCTCACCGCGGAAAATAATGTTACAGGCCCCCGCCGCACCCATGACGGCGATCTCCGCGTTTGGCCATGAAAGATTCATATCTGCCCCAATGTGCTTGCTGTTCATCACATCGTAGGCGCCGCCATAGGCCTTGCGGGTAATCACGGTCAGCTTGGGAACGGTGGCCTCACAGTATGCATAAAGAAGTTTGGCGCCATGGCGAATGATGCCGCCTTTCTCCTGTGCTGTTCCGGGCAAAAACCCGGGAACGTCCACAAATGTGACGAGAGGAATATTGAATGCATCACAGAACCTCACAAAACGCGCGGCCTTGACGCTGCTGTTGATGTCCAAGACGCCGGCAAGATGATTCGGGTTATTGGCGACAACGCCGATGGATTGTCCGCCAAGGCGTGCAAATCCCGTGACAATATGTGGTGCAAACTCTGGCTTCATCTCCACGAAGCTTCCGGGATCGACCACAGCGCGCACCACCTCCGTCATATCGTAGGGGAGGTTCGGGTTTGCGGGAACAATCTTGCCAATCTTCTGGCGAGCTGCCTCGATGTCGCTTGCAAGTTGTGGATCCTGCGATGGATCCGCCGTTCGAACAGTTTCGTCAAGGTTGTTGGCAGGGAGGTAGGATAGCAGCTGTTTTACCGCTGTGAACATTTCTGGTTCACTGGCATAGCGGTGGTCGGCCACGCCACTGATCGCTGTGTGCGTGCGTGAACCGCCGAGATCATCAAATGTCACTTCTTCGCCAGTGACGGCTTTAATCACGTCGGGTCCAGTGATAAACATATGGCTTGTGTCATCCACCATAAACGTAAAGTCGGTCATGGCCGGTGAATAGACAGCACCGCCTGCGCAGGGGCCGCAGATCAGCGATATTTGCGGAATCACACCAGACGATTTGACATTGCGATAAAAAATATCCGCGTATCCGCCAAGGCTGGCAACACCTTCCTGGATCCTTGCACCCCCGGAATCATTGATGCCAATGACCGGAGCGCCATTTTTAAGGGCAAGGTCCATGATCTTGCAGATTTTGCGTGCCATGGTGGCTGAGAGCGATCCGCCAAATACGGTAAAATCCTGGGAGAACAGGTAAACCAGGCGCTCGTCGATGCGGCCAAAACCGGTGATGACGCCATCTCCGACAAACTTTTTGTCAGGCATGCCGAAGTCAGTGCACTCGTGAGTCACAAAGGCATCAAGCTCAACGAAGCTTCCTTCATCAACCAGGAGATTGATGCGTTCTCGGGCCGTCAGTTTTCCACGCTTGTGTTGCTGCGCTTGTTTGTCTTTGCCGCCGCCCTCCTGGGCTTTCTCGCGCATCTCATGCAGGCGTTTTAAGGCTGTTTCATTGTCAAACATGTTTTTGTCTCCTGTCCGGCTCCCGACCAGGG
>JBILMN010000109.1:0-9931 GCA_044375465.1 Oligoflexales bacterium
GCCAAAGACGTTTATTGCGAAATGTATCGATAATACTCTTTACATGTTTTTGCCAATGATCTGCGCGATGAACTTCATCAAGAATCAACGTCTCGCCGCCTGTGCCATAAAACTCTTCGGCGATGGAGAAAAGACTACGGTCAGCGACCGAAATATGATCCGCAGAGACATAAAGGCATCGAGTATGGTCAGCGTAGTCTTGCCAGTATTTTTGAATTAAAAGCGTCGACTTGCCAACGCCTCTTGGACCACATAGACCTATTACGGGTGATGACCAATCTATGTCTGAAGCAAAAGACCTCTGATAGTGTCGAGGGGTCAAGCCGGTTATCATGATGTGATTGCGGATGATGTCGCTGAGCATAATGATGAGTCCAAATTGTGGAGACAACAATGATGTCGACTCAATGATACATTTTATTCATAAAAATGACTAGTGCAGTCGACATAATATCCAAATACCTGTATTTTAAAGATAATATTTTGTGAGCTCTTGTTGATAGATAAGGATCTAAACTTTTATCTGCTGTCCTAGACCATGCGTTATTTTGGCGTTATTTTGCGTGCTTGCGATGCAGATTGAGGGGGGCACATTCTGATGACTAAAACAAAATTGCCAAAACTAATTTTGGCAATTTACTGTGAAATTACTTAAAAAACTTTACTTATGACCTCACACTGGCGGCGACCGTCGTTTGTCAGGCAGCCAGTTGAGGGTCGGCCAACAGATCGCAGGCCAACAGATCGCAGTCCAACAGAGGGCTGTTAATGGGGCAAACCAAAAAACGACCCTAGTTGTTTGTTGCGTGATTGTTTGGGATAGGGTGAGCAAAACCAAAATACCGATGCCAACCAGATGGAGCATGGTGATGGTTTTTAACCATTGACCAAATTTGGTGTTGGGGTCGATCCCCTTGCCGCGCACCATCATCATCATCCCCGCGAGCAAATACACGATATCTGTGGGCCAGATCATCCACAAATTGGCATTGTGCGGTAATACGGTGTGGCTACCAAAAGCCCATGAGGCCGTAAGAAATATTCCTAAAAAACCCCACAGTGCGCCAAGAAGAGCGCCCGATAGACCAATCATGCGATAGGCCGTAGACATTTGAGAGCGTTTTGAGGACATCAAAAGTCCACAGATCGTTGGGACACCGCACAGGATCCACATGAGCAGATAGCCATTGATCCATGGTATTTCCGGTCGCGGGAACTGGGTGAGGGTTCTGGTCTCCGAGAGGAAGGTCAGCCCTGGAATTTCCTGGCCTGCGTCATCGAAAGCGGGCATCACGCGCAGGTAATCTCGCAGTCGTCCCGGGATAAACATGTCGTCCCACTCGCTCATGAGCTTGTCGGGTTCGCTATTGAGAAGGATGTCTTGACCCATCGCAAAAAAAGGCGCGGATTCGTTGTGTTCCATCACCCGGTCACGATAGGTCTTGCCGGACATGCGTAGTGTTGATCTGGCCTTGATTTGACCACCAACTGCGAGGTCAAAAAGATCTCTGACACGCGTGGAACAATTATCGTAGAAAAAGTAGTAGGGATAATGCACGTTCTCTGGCCTTGCATGCCAAAAAATCCGGTCTATCAATCGTTGTTTCTGGGCCGCAGTGAGGTTGACGCGCTCCATCCACATGGTTTGCCGCTCTAGTCTGGAGATTGCAACCTCGTCCCGCCAAGGTCCATAACTCATATAATAAATAAGAATACCGCGCATAAAATTTGGCACAAAGGCGGGGTCGTTGAAATTGAAAGTCCCCCAATTGTAGCCAATGTCCGTGCTGTTGCCGCGATCAAGAATCCGGACAATCGTGTGACCATATTTTGAGTAGATGGGATGACCGATATCACGGGTCCCTAGAAAAACCTCCACCTGGTTGATATCTCGCGGGTACGGTGGCAGATTTGCGTCCTCAGCTTGTGCAAAGGACATTCCTGCGAAGACATAAGCTGCGAGCGCGATGAAAAATAACCTGATGTAGGACATCGTTTGTCTCGAACGTTAAATAATGAACATGGGTCAGAGAACCAAGCTTAGCGCAACGTTCCTGACTTTTCATCCGAAAATTAACTTGTTAGCGCTTAAGAGCTGCGGCGGCGCCTGGTTTTTGCGGACATATGGACCTCAAATTGTCGCCCGCCCAGATAGCCCCAGACATTACCAAAAAAGCTGAGACGATGATCATCGATCACGATGCCTGCCCCGTCAGCAACGCCGTAGATCGGGTGCTTGAGCGCCTTGCTTTGTTTGCGCAGTTCCCGCGCGTATTCAGGTTCTGGGTCGTAGTGTGGGAAAAACTCAAAGGGGACCAATCCGAGAGCCCCCAGATTGCGGATTCCTACAGCGTTTTCGTCGCGGTCGAACTTCGGGTAGCTCGCCGTGGCAATGCTTGGAGTCATGATGATGGCGCCTGCAGATAGGCCGGCAAGGACGCCGCCCTGCAGGACAAATTTCATCAGCATCCGATCAAAGTGATTGCGGCGGATGCTCTTCAAAAAATAAAACGTGTTACCACCGCTCAGGTAAATCATGTCAGCGGCCTTGAGAATTTTTTCGGCATCGGCAACGGAGTAGGGGCGATCGATGTTAAATAAGGCAATATCTTTGACGCCGAGCGCGCCAAAGTTTTCGCAAACATAATCGTATTCAAAATCAGGAACATGATTGGCCGATGGGATGAAGACGATGCGGGGTCTTCGTTTTCCGGTCAGACGGACGGCCTCTTGGTCGATTGGGGCATTGGCTTCATCATAGCCGCTGTAGAGAACAAGTTTCATTGGTCACCACAAGAATCTTGATTCAAAGACCATGACGCATGTCGCGAACAACCTTGCCGAGAGCTTTGAGAATTGTTTCCGATTTGCCGTTGATGCGTTTCGTTTCAATGGTTTGGCGCTGAGGCCCACGGAATTTCATCTCAGGGACTAGGACTTGCTCATCAATGAAGGATGTGATGACGCTGAAAAGATCCCGGCGTTCGATCTGTCTGCGGCTGCGGATAATCTTGTCGCCTACGTTGCAGATCGCATCACCCGTGACACGTTCCTGGCGGTTTTGAATTTCGGACCGCTTGGCGATACGGCCAATGACGTTTTCTCGGCGTGACTCGGTCACTCGGGCGCAGGCTTCGACCAGAGCCATATAATGCCTTTGCAAACGCTCGGCCCAAATTTTTCGCACAAGAGTAGGCCGGGCATCACCCGGTCCACAGTAGGTTGATGCGATGGTGTTCATGAACAACTTAATCGGCATCACATCCCATGACTGATTGAGATGGCGAGGCAGTTCCCGCAGAATGTCGCGCATCGAGTACAATGCGTCTTTGGTAATGCCATCGGCAACCCGGTAGTGTTTCTTTTGCTTGGTTTTTCGTTCCCACCACTTGAAAGATCGTTCAAAGGCGGCAACGACTCGCGGCGCCTTGCTTAGCAGCAGTTCAGCCTCATGGCGGGGGATGCCCGTTTTTTCGATGAGCATACGGCGACGAGCCATTGTGAATGTTTTATCAAATTTCCGGACTTCTGGATGATTGCGAAACCGGCTGATTTCCAGCTTCTTTCCCGTATTGATATAGTGCTCGATTTGCGCGAAGGTTTGCACCAGATAACGCGCCTGGGCTCGCTGTTCTGTGAGGCTTGTACTCCAACGATCTACATCATCAAATTTGTATTCATGGTGAAACAAACCAAACTGGCGGATGCTTCCGTAGTCGATGATCCCGCCATTGGCGAGGATGTTGTCTCCGTCCCAGGCGAGCCAGCAAAAAATATACTCGCTTTCAAAGCGTGCAGCCATTTCTGCGAACGTCTCGCTGGTTTGTTGCAAAAGTCTCTGGTAACGATTTTCGCCTTTACTCAAAGGGCGCCACGTCTGATTGGCGAGTTCCCGATTAATGAAAAAGTCGACGGACGCCTTGAGCCTTGGCAAATTACCCTGTTTAAGATGATTGAAAAAGTGACTTGGTCGCAGCAGATTGGTTCCAGCGCGGACATTAATGCTGAGATTTCCGGGGAACTCAATGACACAAAGAATACGCTCGGTTGGTACGCCGTTTTTGTGCATGATTTCTGAGAAAATGGCGCCCGTGACGCCGTCGTCGAGGTCACTGTAACCGCAGCCGTAGCTGATCGAGGGGTCACCGGTGCGGAAAAATTTCTTAAATTTATGTGTTGCCGGCGACAGGCATGTGGCACCGGTGCCGCAACTGGTGATGTCCCATGTTTTTCCCTTGTTCTTCCAGATGCCATTCCAAAGTGAACGACCATCACCGCTGGTGATGCCTGTGCGACCGGGGTGTTGAAGCTGTAAATAGCGGGTGGCCATGTAATGATGAGGCTTGATTTCCGAGGCGGGGATTTTCACTTGATTCAAAACGTCATACTCGTTGATGATTTGAATGGCAAAGGTATCCAGGAGCTGGGCTTCGAGCTGAGGGTTCATGGTGTGCGGGTGGTGTGCCCCGATCAAACCCATCTCGGTAGCAAGATCAAAATTAAACCAGGCAACTTTCCCGCCCTTGCGCGATCTGGCTCTGTACAAGACATGGGCTCCGGGTACTTCTGTTTGCCAAGGATGCCGACCATCGATGGTGGCAAAGTGTGTGTAGTCAAAGGGTGAGCGAGATGGCTTTGCGCTCAAGTGGCGGCTCGTCATTGCGGCAGGACCTCCCTGGGAAATTTCAGTCTTGAGATTCATCGGAGGATTTCTGCAAGACTTTAGCCTTTATGGGGGGTTGCACCCGGGTCAGGGACGCAGTGATCTGGGTGATGGAGCTTGAAAGGCATGTCCCTGGCACATTTAAAGGTTTTTTCTAGTCCGGAGGCACGGTTTTGATTGAGGGTGTTTATGATGCGATTTTCCCAAATCGTCACCTTCTTGATTCACTTTTGTCACTGACATCTTTAGAATTTCTCCGGACCGCCTTTTCAAGGAGCGGTCTGCAAAGAATCACGTCATCTGCGACAAGGGGGGATTTGTGGGGGTCAAGATCACGGGTGCATTCGTTTCGGGGTTGACCATGCGCATGACCCATGAGTGGTCCGGTAACTCATTGGTCACAGACCCTCCGCTTGATAACGGCGGTGAAGGCAAAAGTTTTTCGCCCACCGATCTTATGGCTACAGCGCTTGGTTCGTGCATGATGAGTGTCATGGCGATTTTTGCCAAAAAACATTCGATCAACCTCTCTGGCATGGCCTGTGAGGTCGAAAAGCATATGAGTACCGATTTGCCGCGACGAATCTCGCGACTAGATGTGGTGATCTCCCTGCCGCGGGCTCTGCGCCCTGAGCAGCGATCCGCACTTGAGCAAGTGGGCAATACTTGCCCGGTGATCCAAAGCTTGAATCCTGCAATCCATATCGAAAAAATTTATCGTTACGAGGCGTAGCTGGTGGCAAAAACTTCAAGAACATTTCGGTTCGGATCAATTTCAGAAGCGTTTGCTTTGATTCAGAATCAAACGCGTGTGGTGACCTCCATGGCTGCTGCTGAACCTCAGTTATTTTGGCGGCAGGGGCATCAAAGGATAAAGGAGCTGTCTGGCGTCAAGATCTTTTGCGCCAACCCAAGTCAGGCGTGGCCGTTGATCGCCGATGATTCGGTGGTTGACCACGCTGAAATTATTGTGATGTTCTTGACGGGCGCCATGCGCAAACTGCAGGGTCGAGGGTTTGTGCATTATATGCCCCAACACCTTTCCCAATGGTCTCGCAACCTGAGAGACAGGGATTCGGGAGTGGATGTTTTTTGGGGCACTTGCAGCGCGCCTGATGCCCGCGGCTTTGTGAGTCTTGGCACATCCAATTGTTATGAATCTGAAATTCTAAGAGCGGCAAAGTACGTAGTTCTGGAAGTAAACCCGCGGATGCCTCCCACTTTTGGCGCAACCGAGGTGGCTCTGGATGAGGTTGATGTATTTCTTGAGTGTGAAGGACCACTTCCAGAGGTTCAACCTGCGGCATTCGGTGATGTCGAGGCGCGCATTGCAGATTATGTTGTGGATTTGATACCAGACGGAGCGACGCTTCAGCTTGGCATTGGGGGCATTCCAAATGCGGTGGGAAAGCGTTTATTAAATAAGCGAGATCTGGGCGTTCACACAGAGATGATCAACGATGCTTTCATGGACCTGCACAATGCCGGTGTCGTAACCGGTCGTGAGAAACTGATTTGGCCGCGAAAAATTGTTGGTGCTTTTGCCTACGGTTCGCCAGAGCTCTATGATTTTGTGCGGCAAAATCCTGTGGTGGAGCTTCATCCGGCGTCAGTGGTGAATGACCCTTACCGCATCGGTCGCAATCATAAAATGATCTCAATCAATACCGCAGTGGAAGTTGATTTGACGGGGCAGGTGTGCAGCGAGTCTGTGGGGCACACAGAATTAAGTGGTGTCGGTGGTGCAGCCGAGACCCATATTGGCGCTCAGCGTAGCCACGGGGGCCGCGGCATTGTGGCCATTCCCTCGACAGCCAAGAACGGAAGCGTCAGTAAAATCACGGTGGCGCTGCAGGCCGGTGCCAAGGTGAGTATCTCCAGAAATGATATTGATACCATCGTCACCGAGTTTGGTGTCGCAGTGCTGCGCGGTAAGACCGTTCCCGAGCGTATCCGTGAGATGGTGCGCGTCGCCCATCCTGCATTTAGAGAACAGCTGCTGGCGGACGCAAAGAGGCTTGCTTACATTTAGCTGATCTGATCATATTAAATTTGAAGTCGCAAACTGAATGGTCAACCACTGATCAATGGTTGAGACCGGCTGATCAATCGCTTCTGCTGCCGCTGAAAGAGCACGATCCAGATGCAGCTCTATTGCTCCAGGGCTTTGACCGCAGTCTCGACCAGGGCACTCACCGACGGCGTTGGGGCCACTAAAATCTTATCAAAATGGCCTTCAGCAAAGGCGCTGGTCGTGCCGCCGATACAACAGGCGATTAATTCATGACGCAGACGATTTTCTGAGGGCGTGAGTGACCGCGTGAAGCCGTCAATGGCCGAGGGGCTGGCAAAACAGACGACCCCCTCCAGGGACTGAATGTAGCGTTCAATGTCTTCGGCCTCCGGCGCTTTACCGTGAGGCAGGTGCAGGGATTTCTCGGTGGCATAGACGGGTAACGGATCCACATGAATATCATAGCGCGCAAGATGACCGGCGATGTCGTAGCTGGGCTCGCGGGAGCAGGGCCAGGCGACGTCCGTTCCGGGGCGCAAATTATGCGACAGCCACGTGGTCAGTTGCTCGGCATTGGTGACGTTTGGTGGCACGTCAGCGTTGATTTTGAAGTTTTTGAGAGCTTCTTTGGTCCCTGGGCCAATGGCGAAGACTCCTTCAGAGCTGCGCATGAGATTAAAGAGAGCTGGATGCCTTGCGGCGTAGCGTACGGCGTTGCCGCTCGTCATAATGAACATATGGGGTTTGCGTTTGGGGAACTTTACAGCCAGACCAGTCATGGCAATGCAGGGCAAATGCAGTTTATCCACATCATGAGCGTCAAGAATGGGCTTGTCGTGTTCCCAATCATCGGCGGACCTCGTCCAGATCAATAGTGACATGATTTAAGCTCTCCAGAGTGACCGCATGCGGTGTCTCATTATGACCGAAAAAAGGTTGATCATCAAATGCGGACCGTAATGCCAAGGCTTGCCAGAATCTGATTTGCTCCATTATGGCGCAATTCATCAATCAGCAGGTTCTCCATGGCGCGTTCGGGATCTTCCACAGACCCTAATATGGATTTGCAGGCCGTGGCCGCATCCCCGTTTGTCGATAACACCACGGCACGTCCAACGAGCGAGCCTGGCTGGAGTGGGTCCGCTTGTACATGGCATCCAAATGGCATCGTGCAGTCACCACCTAGTCTCGCCAGGATGGCCCGTTCGATATTCACGGCAAGCCGCGTGGCTTTGCATTCGAGGGGTTGAATCGCTGTAAATGCCGGAGATTCAGCCATCGTTTCAATGGCAAGGGCACCCTGGCCAGCACAGGGGATAAACCATGACGGATCGATACGGTGGGCGTGAACATCATGAATGGCAAGCCTCTCAAGGGATGCTTCGGCGAGAATGATCGCGTGCCATCCTTCCGTTTCCAGTTTTTTGAGTCTTGTGTCAACGTTGCCACGGACCGGCACTGTCACAATATCTGGACATGATCCGGCAAGTAGCGCTTGCCTGCGCAGGCTTGAGGTGGCAACGGTCATGGGGCCGAGAGTTCGTAGGAAAGTTGGCGTGACCAGAGTTTGGGGCGGTATGCCTGCCAATTCATAAAATCGTTTGCTAAATATCATAACATCCGCGGGTTGATGTCTCTTTAACACCGCTGCCAAACGAAATGCTTGTGGGATACGGGCTGGAAGATCCTTGAGGCTGTGGACTGCAAAATCTGCATCGCCGCGCGCCATGGCCTCTTCCAACTCCTTGATGAACAGCCCTTTGCCGCCAATCTCATGCAGAAAGCGGTCTTGGACGATGTCTCCGGTGGTTTTCCAGGTTTTGATGGAAATCTCATGACCGCGATCTTGTAACATTTTAGCGACGAAATTTGCCTGCCATAGAGCCAAGGGGCTACCGCGTGAGGCCAACGTTAAAGCTGTCATGTGGCGTCATTCCTTTTGAATATGAGTTCAAGAGCACTGGCCAGAGAGCGCGCATCATCCTCGGTGCTGCGCCGAAGGGCCAGCGCCACATCACCGGTCAATTTTGTAGCGACCGCGTCCAGCATGGCGTCAAGGGACTCTCGCTGCTTGGGCGATAGTCCTTGAAAATGCTCTCGTGCTAATGTTTTGGCTGATTCTTTGCGTAAAATATCGTTGAAGTAGCGGGACGCAGACGACAGTGTTGGTGTGATCTCCAGGTGGCTGAGCCACTGGCCAAAGCCACGGACACCTTCGGAAACAATATCAGACGCCGCGGCCATGGCTTCTTTGCGTTTCTCAAGATGGCTGTCGACAACTGATTTCAGGTCATCGATATCAAACAGGTAGACATCGTCAATGTCTGCGGCCTTGGGGTCAATGTCCCGTGGTAAGGCAATATCAATTAGAAATAGCGGGGCATGCTCTCTGGTCTTGATCGCTTTTTTTAACGCGCCTGCATCAATGACATGTCCCGTCGCACTGGTGGCACTGATCACAACATCCGCTCTACGAATCAATTCATAAAGATTTTCGAGGCCATGGGCATCTCCATAGCCCACGTGCTCTGTTAATTCAAATGCCCGTTGACGGGTGCGGTTTGCGACAACAAGGGCTTTGGGCTTATAGCTTGCGGCATACTCTGCTGCCACGCGGGCCATCTCACCGGCCCCAAGAATCAAGAATCTTAAACTAGACAGGTCATGGGATGCTCGACGGGCGAGATCGATGGCGGCATGGGAAAGACTCACTTTGTGCTTGCCAATGTCTGTGTTGGTTCGGACTTTTTTTGCGGTGGCCAAAGCTTCTTGTGTGAGGCGTCCCAGGAATGGCCCGACGGTTCCAGCGTTCTTGGCGAGAGCCAGAGCCTCTTTGAACTGACCTGTGATCTGTGTTTCGCCTGGAATTAATGAGTCAAGGCTCGCAGCAACCTGAAAGGCGTGACGTGCGGCGTCGATTCCTGTCATCATGTAAAGGGATTGCTGAATGGTCGCCAGGCTCAGGTCCCTTGTTGGTTTTGCGGTGCGATGGATGGTGACGTAGATGTTTTGCAGTGTTTCGGGCGATAATTGCTCTGGTGTTGCCACAACGCCAAAAATCTCACAGCGGTTACAAGTGGAAAGCACCGCAATTTCTTTAATGGCAGCCTGCTGATTGATGCTTTTGAGGCATGTCACAATTTGTTCAGAATCTAGGAAGAATTCTTCCCGCGTAGCAATATTCGCTGTGCGGTGATTGCTGCCGACGCAAAACAAAAGGGGTGGATGTTTCTCCGAGGGAGATTCGGTCATGG